>CAIQKQ010000001.1 GCA_903872425.1 uncultured Opitutia bacterium
GCGGCGGGGGGAGGCGGAAGGACGGAACACTTCGTTTCAGGCCGCAAAGACGTTGTGTGCCGTGAACGCGCGAGATCACCGCATGATGGACGGGCGAAAAGAAAGGCCACGGCCCGCGAGCGCGAGGCCGACAGTCTGCGGCTGAGTGCCCTGACGACAGCGGCACCGCCAGCGCGAGCAGCACGGCGCACGCGCGAGATCGAGCGAACCGGTTGACGCGCGGCGAAAGAAATCCCGAAAAGAAACCGCCCCGCCGGTGCTCAAAAACGCTCGGCGTTATCGGCGTCCGTATTGTCACCGGTATTGTCACTTGGCCGTTTTCGGCTCATCGCATAACCTGTAACTCGCTCTGGCAATGCGAGTTGCTAAGATGGTGCCCCCACGGGGAGTTGAACCCCGCTTTGAGGATTGAGAATCCCCTGTCCTAACCGATAGACGATGAGGGCGCTGCGAGCGGGCGACATTGGTAGTCGACCGGCGGGCGTCAAGCGTGAAGGCGTAGGGAATTTTGGGCCCATCCTACACGGCGCCGTCGGCGGGAGACCATGGGGGTCTTCGTTTAGCGGCCAAAAATCGCGTCGGCGTTCAGGCGGTGTCTCTTCCCTTGACTCGCCTCTTGTCCGACCTAGCTTCGCGCGCCTTCTCGCCCATGTCCCAGGACTTCAAAAACACGCTGCTGCTCCCGCGGACAGATTTTCCCATGCGGGCCAATCTCGTTCAACGCGAACCCGCGCGCGCGGCCCATTGGGAGAAATTCGGCCTCTACGATCGCATCGGCCAAAAACGCACTGCCGCCAATCCCGGCAAGACCTTCGTTCTCCACGACGGCCCGCCATTCACCAATGGCGACGTCCATATCGGCACCGCGCTTAACAAGACACTCAAGGATGTCATCAACCGCTACAAGTCTCTGCGCGGTTACCACACGCCCTACGTGCCTGGCTGGGACTGCCACGGCCTGCCCATTGAGCAGAAAGTCTCCAAGGAAGTCCGTGAGCAGAAGCTCACGCTCACGACCGCTGAGCTGCGTGCGCGTTGTGATGCGTTTTCCGAAAGCTGGATCGCCAAGCAGACCGCGCAGTTCAAACGCCTCGGTGTCCTCGCCGACTGGCGGAATGAATATAAGACGAAGTCCCCCGCTTTCGAGGCCGATATCGTCCGCACCTTCGCCGCGTTCGTTGAGCAGGGCATCGTTTATCGCAGCAAGAAACCCGTTTATTGGAGTATTCCGTTCGAGACCGCGCTCGCCGAGGCGGAAATCGAATACCAGGAACACACTTCCATCGCCATTTGGGTGAAGTTCGCCGTACCCGCCGAAGAGGCGAAAAAATTTGGCTTACCCACCGACAAGCCGCTGTCCGTCGTCATCTGGACGACGACGCCTTGGACGCTGCCCGCCAATCTCGCTATCGCGCTCAATCCCGACGTGGACTATGTTGTGGCCGATCTCGGCGTGGAGCGCATCGTCGTCGCCGAGTTGTTGCTCGGCTCGGTACTGGCCGCCGCCAAGATCGAAGGCCAGCCTAATATTCTAGCGAAGCACCGTGGGGCCTCTCTCGAAAAACTCGCCCCGCGCCATCCGTTCATTGACCGCGCCGCGCCCATCGTGCTCGCCGACTACGTCACGACCGACAGCGGCACCGGCTGCGTCCATACCGCGCCCGGTCATGGCGCGGAGGACTACCAGACCGGCCTGAAATATAAGCTGCCGATCTACTGCCCGGTGGGCGATGACGGCAAATACCTCGACGACGGCCAAGTGCCAGCCGACATGATCGGCCTATCCTGCCTCGAATCTGTCGAGGATTTGCAAAAAAAACGCACCTCGGCCGCCAACGTCGCCGTGTTGAAAAAACTCGCCGCCGCCGGCGCGTTGCTCGCCAAGCAAAATCTCACGCATAGCTACCCGCATTGCTGGCGCTCGAAGACTCCGATTATCTTCCGCGCCGTGGACCAGTGGTTCGTCTCGCTGGACAAGGCCGGACACCGCGCCAAAGCGCTTGATGCCATCACTAAAATTGCCGTTGAGCACGGCTGGATCCCCGCTTGGGGCGAGGCGCGTATCCGGGGTGCAGTCGAGTCGCGGCCTGACTGGTGCATCAGTCGCCAGCGCGCGTGGGGCGTGCCGATCATCGCGTTTTACGACGAGAAGAAGAACGCCTACCTTGACTCCGGTGTCATCCGCGCCGTGGCCGGCAAGATTGCGATGCTCGGCACCAACTTCTGGTTCGATGCTACAACCACTGAAATCCTCGACGGCATCGCACTCCCCGCCGGTTGGCCTGCGCCCGCCGCGCTCACCTGCGGTCGCGACACTCTCGATGTCTGGATTGACTCCGGCTCATCGCACGCCGCCGTACTAAAAAAAGGGCAGGGCGACACTCACTGGCCGGCCGATCTCTATCTTGAAGGCAGCGATCAGCACCGCGGTTGGTTCCAGTCTTCTCTTTGGACCAGCGTCATCGCCTATGGGGCCGCACCTTACAAGGCCGTGCTCACCCATGGCTTCATCGTGGACGCTGACCGCAACAAGATCTCCAAAAGTAGCACCTACGAGAAACCGCAGACGAGCGACGCCTATATTGCCGACTATGGGGCGGATGTCATCCGCCTTTGGATCGCCTCGCAGGATTTCCGCGACGACATTCCGATCTCGAAGGAAATTCTCTCCCATGTCGGCGAGACCTACCGGCTGCTGCGAAACACCTTCCGGTTTCAGCTTTCCAACTTGTTTGACTTCGACGCCGCGCGCGACGCTGTGCCGCACGCGCAACTCCATGTGCTCGACCGCTGGGCGCTGCACCAGACCGCAAAGCTGGTCGCCGACTGTACGGCGGCTTACGAGGCGAGTGAGTTCCACCGCGTTTACCAGCTCTGCAACCAGTTCGCCTCGGTCACACTATCGGCGACCTACCACGACATCCTGAAGGACCGCCTCTACACACTCGGCGCCAACGCACCCCTCCGCCGCTCGTCGCAGACCGCGATCCACCACATCTTCAACGCCCTTCTGCGCGTGCTTGCGCCCATCCTGACGTTCACCTGCGACGAGGCGTGGAGCTACGCGACGGCCAAAACCGAATTCACCGAGGACTCTATTCACCTCCAAGAGTGGCCGGTTGCTCCCGCCGAGTGGAAGGATGACACGCTCGAGTCCGATTTTGTCACGTTGCTCCGTATTCGCACGCTCGTTAACGAAACTATCGAGCCGCAGCGCGCCGCCGGACAGCTTGGCAAGTCGCTCGACGCCGCCATTACCATTGGTGGAGGGGGTAGTGACCCGACAATGCGCGTGCTGGAGCAGCACTCCGGTTTCTTGCCCGAGCTGTTCATCGTGTCGCAAGTCGCGCTGGTCGCCGCGCCAGATGGCACACCACTGGCTGTGAGCGTGCGGCCAGCCGCCGAACTCGGCCACTCGCGTTGCCCGCGTTGCTGGCGCTCGGTGCCGGCGCTCGACGCCACGCTACCCAGCGGCATCTGCCCGCGTTGCGCCGACGCGTTGCGTGTCTGAAATTTCAACCCCTAAACCCCATGTCCAAAAAGTCCCCTAAAAAAAACACTTCGCGGAAAGCGCCGAAAAAATCTCCCGCCAAAGCCAAACCAATTGCCAAAAAAAACGTGAAACCTGCTGCTAAAAATACTGCCAAGCCCGTCAAGCCTTCCGCCAAAACCGCACCGGCCAAGCCTGTGCTGTCGGCCGCTGTGCCGAATCCGGCACCAGCTGCCGCAAAAGAAACCACCGCCCGCGCTAGCCTCCGTAGCCGGATCCTCGCGCAAAGCCGGAGCAAGGAGCCCACACACGTGGCTTTTTCGTTCGACGAAGCTAGGGCGGTGGCCAAATCGGCCGCCGTGTCCGAGGCCGGAAACAAGCCCGTCTTCGGTAAGGTCGTCGTCAAAGGGGCCAAGCCTGCCGAAGCCAAACTGCTCCCGCGCGTCGTCCAACCTAAGCACGTCAAGGCCGCCTCGCTCGCCGATATTCTCGGCTTCAATCCCGCTAAGAAAAACTCCCGGCCCGCGCCGGAGGATGACACCTCCATCCCGGAAAAAAACCGCCGATATTATCGGCTCCTGCTGGATCTGCGTTCGCATCTGACGGGGCAGATTGACCAGCACACGGAAGACACGTTGAAACGCTCCTCCAAGGACGATGCCGGCGATCTATCGAGCTACGGCCAGCACATGGCTGATGCGGGCACTGACACGTTCGACCGCGACTTCGCCCTCAGTATGGTCGCCAATGAGCAGGACGCCCTCTCTGAGGTCGAGGCCGCCATTCAGCGCATTAAGTCTGACACCTACGGTGTGTGCGAAAGCACGGGCAAGCCTATCGCCAAGGAGCGCCTGTTGGCCGTACCCTTTACCCGCTACTCGGCCGATGCCCTCAAACTTATTGAGCGTAATCGCCTCCGTACCCGTACCCAAGCTGGCCTTGGCAGCGAGCTGGGCAACGACGGCGGCAGCTCGATGGGCGACGACAGCGGCGGCGAGTGAGCACACCTCACCGCCCGCGATATTCATCCTCGCCGTCATGTCAGCCAACCCGGACTCGCCCGCGCCCATCCCGGCGGTGGTGCGTCCCGCGCCGGGCGGCGCTGGTGAAATGATGACCGCAAGGCCCAGATCAATACTCGAGCGTCTGGTCGCCTATCGTCTCCTCTTGCTACTGGCCACCGCCGTGCTTGCGCTCGACCAAGCCACCAAGCTTTGGATCGCTGCCCGTATTCCCTTCGATCCGCTGCATTCGCACGACGTGGGACAGGACATTACGGTCATCGCCAATTTCTTTTACCTGATCCATGTCGGCAACACCGGTGCAGCGTGGAGCATGTTTGCAGGGCAGAGTGTATTGCTCGGGACGCTCGCGCTGGCGACGCTTGTGGGGATTGGCTTCTGGCGACACTCCTTGGGCCTGCGTGATCGCACCAACCAGTACGCCTTCGGCCTGCTTTGCGGTGGTATCGCTGGCAATCTCCTTGATCGTTTCGCGCGCGGCCATGTGACAGACTTTCTCGATTTCCACTTCGGGAGTTACATCTACCCCACCTTCAATGTCGCCGACTCCGGCATCTGCGTTGGCGTGATACTCTACGTCCTCCGCTCGCTACGCGCCCCGAAGTGATTTTAGGAACCAACGCGAAAACGCAGAAAAGCGATGACGCGGAGAGTGTTGCCTCGCCCTTTAGTCCTTCGCGCTTTGCGCCTGTGCGTTGCTTCGCTGCCTTACTCTACATTCGCCATCTGTTCGCGGACGCGCTCCAGCTCGTTTTTCAGCTCGATGACGGCGCGGGCGATGGCGAGATCATTGCCCTTGCTGCCGATGGTGTTCACTTCACGGCCCATTTCTTGCAAAATAAACTCGGCCTTGCGGCCCATCTCGCCGTCGGATTTCAGCAGCGTCGCGAACTGGTCGAGGTGGCTCCGCAGCCGTGTGAGTTCCTCGGTCACATCGCAACGGTCGGCAAATAGCGCGACCTCTTTCAGGACGCGTTCGTCGTCTGCGTCGAGTTCCAACCCGGCCTCACGGAGCCGCCGCAGCATCTGGTCACGTTGCAACGCCGGTACTAGTGGTGCGCGCGCGGCCACGACCTCGGTCTGCCGTCGCAGTGACTCAATACGACCCAAAAAATCCACGTGCAATGCTTCGCCCTCGGTCGCGCGCATCGCGGCAAAGGCCCGCAAAGCCTCGTCCAGTGCCGACTCGACGGCCGGCCGGGCCTCGTCCACCGGTGGCAGGCTACCGCCACGCCGCTGCGCGCTGGCCACTTGCCAGAGCAGTTCGGGCGTCGGGGCGAAGTCAGCGCCCACACGCGCTGCAAACTCCGAAAGCCGTCGCAATGCGGCCGTGGCGGCCGCCTCGTCCCAACCTTGCTCGGTCGCGCCGCCGTCACGCGCCAACTCAATGTCCACATGGATTTTTCCACGGACGGCATATTTTCGCACACGCTCACCCACGAGTGGCTCCAGTGCCTCCCACTCGCGCGGGAGCGACACCGTGAGGTCAAGTGACTTGCGGTTCACCGCGCTCACTTGCGCGGTGAGCGTTGCACCCGCCAGCGCGAGTGCCGCGCGGCCGTATCCGGTCATGCTTTTCATGGTGAGTTTTGAGGACGCTGACTGCGTGACGTTTTGGTTTGGTGAACGGCGTGGAGCCTGAAACGCGGCGAGATAGGAGCAACCCTATTTACCACGCTAAGGTGGGAGATTTCAGGCTGGCGGCCTGCTTACCGACGTTGCGCGCTCCAGACGCGAGCAAGTTCGCAGCCTACTGGAGAAGCACACGCTCCACGGCCCGGCCTGCCCCATGCTTGCAGAAAAGCGACCAGTCGGCTTCGCTTTTCCTATGCTCATTGCCTGGACCACCGTCGCCAACGCTGCCGATGCCGACCGGCTGTCAGCTGACGCCGTCGCGCGCGGCGTTGCCGTGTGCGTGCAGCTCGAGGGGGCGGTCACGTCGCATTACCGTTGGCAGGGAGCCCAAGAGCGGACGGTGGAATTCCGCCTCATGTTCAAATTGCTGCCCGGCCAGCTCGCGGCGGCGGAGGCATGGCTCTACACGGTGCATCCATATACGACGCCAGAATGGATTGTGGTACGCGCTGAGCACGTCGGGGAAAAATACTTGTCATGGGTTACCGCGCACCCTATCAATTGACCTTTTAACGCTCCGCTTAACACCTTTTACCAGCCATGTCCCAGCACAAAAGCCTCCAAGGCGTCTCCGGCCTCGTCGTGAAACGCAACGTCCTCAAGCGCTTCGAGCGCGTCGCCATCCTCAAGAAGCGCTCGCAATGGAAGGAAGGCGACCGCGTGCAGGGTCTTCGCAAGACGAAGCCCGACGTCTGAGTTCCGAGTGAGCGCGGGGGCCCGCCCGCATCTGTCCGAGTGGCGGACCACCACTTCGCGCTCCGAAAATCGCCCCCCGCGATGCACGCCCTGTTTGACGAACTCATCGCGTGGTATCGCCGCGCGCTGGAGACGGGCGGCTACCCGCTGATCGTGCTGCTTATGTTCATTGAGAGCACGGTTGTCCCGCTGCCGAGCGAGCTTGTCATCCCATTTGCCGCGCACGTGGCGCACACCAAAGGCAACTTGAACCTCGCCGGCATCATTCTCGCAGGCGCGCTTGGCTCGTGGCTCGGGGCGACGGCGATGTATTGGGCCGCGCGGCTGGCGGGCCGGCCGTTCATCATACGCCATGGGTACAAATTCTTCGTTTCGCCGGAAAAGGTGGAAAACGCCGAACGCTGGGCGGCGAGGTATGGTGGCTTCGGGATTTTCGCGTCGCGGCTGCTGCCAGTCGTAAGACACCTCATCGGCATCCCGGCGGGTATCGTGCGGATGGACTATGCGAAATTTTCGCTGCACACACTGCTCGGCTCGACGGTGTGGTGTGCGGTGCTGGTCTGGTTTGGGGTGAAGTTTGGTGACGACCTGAGTCAGTCAGAGAGCGTGGCCAAGACCGCCAGCCTCTGGATCGGTGGAGCGATGCTTGCACTCGGCGCGCTCTATTATGCCTTCGTTTATCGTTTCATGCGGGCGGAGAAGAACTGATCACAAGATTAGGATGTAGATCAGCTCGCTGACCTAGCTCGGGGCCAGCCCTGGGTAGCCAGCTCAACGGACAGGCCTACATCTGCTCCGGCGCGGCCAGCATCGTTTTCATCCATGGTGGGACATCGCTTGTCGTTTTTACTCACGACGCGTCAGCCAAAATCAACCCTTGTCGTTCACCGTCACCCAGTCATTGCGGTGAACAGAGAGAGCTTAAAGAAATCCAACATGCCACGGTGGACAATATTGGTACTTCGCTCTTTCCGGCTCCGCCCATTGCAGTTAGCCGACCGCCAACGTCAGGCCCATGCGTTCGTGGACAAAGGTGCGCAGGTCGTCCGGCAAAGGGGCGATGAAAACGTGTGGCGCACCTGCCGCTGTGAGGTCAATCGAGGCGCAGTGCAGGGCTTGGCGCTGGAGAAGGAGTCGGGTGGCGAGCGCGGGCGTCCAGCCGTGGTCAATGAACTCGAGGTAGAGCCGTGCATTGGGGCCGTAGATTTTGTCGCCGACAACGGGGCAACTGAGCCATTGGGCATGGGCGCGGATCTGGTGTTTGCGGCCCGTTTCCGGTACGGCGCGCACGAGCGTAAAGCCGCCGCCGGACGCCAGTGGTTCGAAGCGCGTGAGGGCGGGTTTCCCGTCTGGCCGCACACAGGTTTTGATGAAGACGGGCGTGGTAATATCGTCACCGAGCGGCTGATCCACGGTGACGGTCTCACGCAGATCACCGGTCAGTATAGCGAGGTAGCTTTTGGCGACACGTCGTTCCTGCATCGCACGCTGGAGACGTGAGGCGGTCGCTGCGTCCTTGGCGAGCACGACAACCCCGCTCGTTTCACGGTCGAGGCGGAAGATGAGGTGCACGACTGGTAATCCAGTATGCTCACGGAGCGCGCCGACAAGGCTCGACCACGGTCCGGACTTTGAGGGATGGCAGACCACGTCGCCGGGTTTGTTGACAACGAGCAGGTGCTCGTCCTCATAGAGAATCCAGCCCGGCAGCTCTGTGGGCACGATCATTCGTACCGGCCCAATGCGCGTGCGGCGCGGCCACGCGCAGGCGCGGGTGAGATAGAGATAGTCCGGCTCCGGCGCGACGGATGACGGAGAGCCGCCGCTGGTGACGGGGCTTGCGCTGGTCGGCGTGTCGCCCGGTGTACCCAGATTGGGTGTGACGCTCACGACGGCCCGCACTCGGGTAGCCGAAATTTTTTCAACGCCACTGCGCTGCCGCGCGCGGCGAGTGGTTTCGGCAGGCGGGCGCTGAATGCGACCATTACCTGGTTTTTCCAGCCCGTTACGACCTGCGCCCGGCCTGCCGTGAGCGCGCGGAAAGACTGCGCTACAACCGCGTCACACGTCATACTGAGTGAGTCCAGCCGGCCGCCAATTTTCATGCCGGCGCGTTGGCCGAAATTCGTCGCTGTCGGCCCCGGACAGACCGCGAGCGCAGACAAGCCGGTGCCGCGTAGCTCCTCGTTGAGCGCGAGGCTCCAATGGAGGAGAAACGCCTTGGTCGCGCCATAGGTCGCCATGAAGGTCGTGGGCTGGAAGGCGGCAGTCGAGGCGATATTCATGATCGCGCCGCCGCGCGCTTTCAGCTCCGGTAGCAGCAGACCGGTGAAGTGGACCACCGCGCGGACGTTGAGGTCAATCATGCCGAGCTGATGTTCCAGCGAAGGGGCGGGAAAACGTCCGTAAGAGCCGAAGCCGCTATTGTTAATGAGCAGCACGCGACCCGTCGGCACTTCGGTGCGGAGCCAAGCGAGCACCTCGTCGGCAGCGCGCACCACGTCGGAAGATTTTTCCAAATCGCATGCGACGTGGCGCAGCGTGTGCTGCATAAGATTTATGGCGGGTTTTTTTCGAGATAGGTTGCAAACGCGCGCTGCCGGGTGCAGCGTAGTGGCGTGTTCGATGAACGCTTTTCCCAGCCCCGAGGAACCGCCAGTCACAATGATGGCGTGGAACGAGCGGAGCATCTCGGTGACGGAGGACATGGGCGCGAAGCGATGGGCAATTTTATTTTTCGGGCGGATGTTCCGCCCACAACCGCAACACAACCCAAGACCATGAACAAAAACAACCATGCAAATGAAGTGATCGTGTCTGGTATCCACCTCGAGCTCACCCCCTCGTTGAAATCGTTTGTGCGAGAGAAGGCGGACCGGTTGTTCCGCCACGAGGAGCGAATTGTTCGCGTGCGGATCGAGTTGGAGTGCGACCCGCGACAGGATGTGACGCACCGCTTCACCGCGAAAGGGCACATCCAGATCAACGGCCCCGACCTCAACGCCACTGTCGAAGCCGAGGAGTGCCATAAGGCCGTCGCGCTGCTGGTGGACAAGCTCGACCAGATGCTCCGCCGTCGAGCGAAGGTCTTCAAGTCGCGCCGTCACGACCTGCATGCCGTAGAGTGGGACGATGTTGCCCTCCCGAAGGCGGTGTGAGACCCTCGCGTGTCATCAAAACGATGCAAAGCCCGCCAAACCTTGGCGGGCTTTTTCGCGTCTAAGCCAAACGAGCTAAAACGGACAATTTGGAGTGGCGATGTGAGGGACGTTGCCAAAAATGGCCGCGCTTGCTCACACCTTCGCCCAACTTACCTACGCCCGACGTGGCGGCGCGGTCTCATGCCGTCGTACTGGCCTTCGACACGAATAACCGACTGGCGGTACGTGCCGATGCGAGCGGCGCATTAACGCTGCCATTCTACGGCCACGATCTGGCCGAGGCGGTCCACGCACTCGCGGCTATGTTTCCCATTTACACGCCGCCGTCGGAGCACTTGGCCGTGATAACGGCGGACGGGCGAGTGGTGCGCGTATTTTTTTCGCAGGTGCGGCCGGACGTGTCGTCCGCCAGCGAGGTCGGGTTTAGGCCTCTTGAAAAAATCGATGCCGTCGGCACGTCTGAGCCATTGCTTGTGGCCGTCATGGCGCAGTTGGGCCCGCATTTGATAGACATCCCTTATCTCCACCTCGGGGAAAATGATTTCATCTACAAGTTTCGGCCAGCACAAGAGCGTAACACCGCCATCTACGCGCAGGACGCCGCCTCGTCCACCCTCTATCAGTCGCGTCTCTGCGCAGCCATCAAGGCCCTCGCGCGCCAGCATGAGCGCAGCGCCGCCGCGCCGGTTACACTTGATTTTGGTGCGGTGCATTACGTCATCCCGAGCCACTTCGGTTTCTGTCTTGGCGTTAAAAATGCCATTGAGCGTGCTTATGAGACGCTAGCCGAAAACCCCGGTCGTCGCGTCTTCATGCTCTCGGAGTTGATCCATAATCCATTCGTCAATGAGGATCTCCTGCGCCGCGGCTTACGATATCTCCAGACCGACAAAGGGACACCCTACGCGACTGACGGCCGCTTGGGTGGCGGTAGCATCTCGCCGGTTGAGTCCAAAGAGCATCGGCGGGACGCCTTTGTCACTTCTGCCCCGCTCCTCTGGGACACCCTCACACCCGACGATATTGTCATCATCCCCGCCTTTGGTGCGACTGATGATGACAAACGTCGCCTCGTCCGGAAAGGCATCGCGGTCTGCCAATACGACGCCACCTGCATGCTTGTGGAAAAAGTTTGGAAAGCTGCGCGCACCTACGGTCGCGAGGGCTACACCGTCATCATCCATGGGAAGAGCGAGCATGAGGAAACAAAGGCAACCTTCTCCAACACCCGCCGCCACGCGCCGGCTGTCATCGTGCGCAACCTCGATGAGGTGCGTGCGCTTGGTGAGCTCATCGCCAGCGACGATCCTGCCGTGCGCGCCAGTTTTTACTCTCTGTTCGCTGGCAAGCACACTCCGGGCTTCGATGTCGCCCGCCATCTCGATCGCGTCGCTGTGGTCAACCAGACCACGCTACTGATGAACGAAACTCTCGCCATCATTGAGCATCTTAAGTCCGTTTTTCGCGCGAAATACGGCGGAGCCACTGGACCCGAACGCGTCGGCGGTGGTGCGCGCCGCGATACGCTCTGCTATGCCACGCAGGTCAACCAAGACGCGCTCAGCCGCGCGCTGGCTGAACCGCTTGACGCCGCGTTTGTCATTGGCGGCAAAAACTCCTCCAACACCTATCAGCTCTTCCGCCTATGCGAACATAAACTCGGCGCAAAGGCATTTTTCATCCAGAATGAGGCCAACATCCGTTCGCGTACGACGGTGGATCACTATCTTTACGTGGGTGCCGGTGCCGGTCGCACTGAACCTCGTCCGCTCTGGCCCGATAATTCTGTTGTAGCCGGGGTCGCTGACACCGGGCCGAAATCCAGGCAGGGATCCGCTGAAGGGCCGCTCATTGCGTTGGCTCAAGCCGCCCCGAAACGCATTCTCATTACCGGCGGCGCGTCTTGTCCTGACGGCATCATCCAGCAAGTCATAACGCGCTTAAACTCACTCTTCCCGCCTGAAACATTGCGCCCCATCGAGTCCGTCCTCGCTGGGCTGGAAAGACCTGAAGCGTGAGTCGATGTGATCTCTCGGTTTTTGTGAGGGCCCGTGTAAAAAGCTACACCGGAAGGCCTGCCACAACCAAAAAAGGTTAAAGGAAAAGTTTTTCCGAATGCCATCCTAGGCTGCACAGCCGCCCCTACCCGGAAGGACCCGACCCTGACGTCGATCCCGTTAGTGCATGCGCTCAGATATCCCAGTCGCCGGTCTCGGCGACGAGCGACTCTTTTTTCTGACGGGCGCGGATCACGAGGTCGTCGCCTTTATAGTAGGCGATGCTGTGCGCGGGGACGGACTCGAGCAACCATACGTTGCCGCCGATGACCGAGTGTGCGCCGATACGTGTGTCGCCGCCGAGGATGGTGGCATGCGCGTAGATTGTGACGTGGTCGCCGATGTCGGGGTGGCGCTTTACGCCTTTGACGGGGTTGCCGGCTTGATCCACCTCGAAGGACTTTGCGCCGAGCGTGACACCTTGGTAGAGTTTGACGTGGTTGCCGATGACGGCGGTCTCACCGATGACGACTCCGGTGCAATGATCCACAAAAAAGTGCGTGCCGATCGTCGCGCCGGGGTGGATATCTGCACCAGTGCGCTCGTGGCCGTATTCAGTGAGCATGCGGGGGAGCAGCGGCACGCCGAGTTGGAAAAGCTCGTGTGCGAGGCGTTGGAGCGAAATCACAAGTACGCACGGGTAGGCGAGGATGATCTCCTCTGTGCTGCGGGCGGCGGGGTCACCAGCGTAGGCGGCTTGCACATCGGTCTGGATCACGGCGCGGAGCGCGGGCAGGCGGCCGAGCAGCGTCATCGCAAACTCGGCGGCGCGGGCCTTGGCGGCAGCGGCTGTTTCTTGTTTGGAAAAACGCAACGCCTTCTCGATGTCGGCAGCGAGGCGGCGGCGGATGTCGGCCAGGCGGCGGTTGGTGAGGGCGGGAACTTGTTTCCTTGAGACGGGTTTCACATCGAAGAAGCCCGGAAAAAGCAAGTGCATGAAGTCGGCAGCAAGGCGGTTGACGGACGCCTCAGAGGGAAGGTTGCTGCCGTCGAAATGGTTGATGCCGCCGGTCTCCGCATAGGAGGCGAGCAGGGCGCGGGTGATGTCATCGAGGGTCATGGCCGGGCAGAAGTGGCTGAGCATCGCAGCGAGGTGCACGGCGTCAAACTTCGTTTCAGATGACGGACCATGACCTCACTGGGGGACGCCGACATTCCTGTATTGGTGCCTACACACCCTTGAAAAATTACCTTGCACATCGAAGATCGGCGAATTGGCTTGGCCTTGCAACTGGCTCGCAATTGCCGAACCTTCCCATGCTCCGTCCAACCACCCTTCTCGCCGCTCTGACCGTGTTGCCGTTGGCCGTTTTTGCGCAATCAGTCAGCACCGACCCAGTTGGCTTTGTCACGCTCGGTACACGCTCAAACTCGGACACGATTTTTTCCACCCCGCTCGCTCGAGCCGAGGCGTTTCGCGGCTCGGTTTCCACATTGAGCGCCACGACGATCACGGCGGCCGGCGCGCCGGGCTGGACGCCAAGCGCGTTTGTCTATGCCGCCGGTTCGCAGAGCAATACCTTCTATCTGCGCTTCCGCACTGGCGCGAAAGCAGGCAGCTACTACACTATCACGGCCAACAGCACCGACACGCTCACCCTCGATCTCGCGGGCGATCTGCTTACGGGGACAGCGGTGGGCGACGAGTTTGCCCTCATTCCGTACTGGACGCTCGGCACGGTGTTCCCGGCGAACACGGCCGGAACTGCGTTCGAGAGCTCGGCTTCTGCGCTTTCGCGCAAAACAGAAATTTTCTTTCTCGATACTAACTTGGTCGGTATTAACAGCTCCGCCTTGGCGACTTTCTTTTTCTTCAACAGCGCTTGGCGCAAGGTCGGGACAGCAGTCACCTCGTCATTTAATGACACCCCAATCGCCCCGGACTCCTACCTAATCATTCGAAACAAAGCTTTCACTGGTAGCATCGCCGTCATGGGCGGCGTGGTAACCTCCCCGCAGGCAACTCCCCTAAACTCCTATGCAACCACCAAGCAGGACAACTATGTCGCCATTTCCTATCCGATCGATGTATCGCTGAACAGCTCAAGACTGATTGAAAGCGGGGCCTTTCGGCCTTCGACCAGCGCGCTCGTCCGAACCGATGAATTATTAGTAATCAGCAACACCGCCACCGGTATCAATAAAAGTAGTGTTGCCACGTATTATTACCTCAACGGCGGCTGGCGAAAAGTCGGTTCTCCCGTTACGACAGATTTTGGTTCGGACTTAGTCTTCAAGGCCGGGACCGGGGCGGTTATTCGCAAGGGGGTGAATCCCTCCGGCCCCACCACGACC
>CAIQKQ010000002.1 GCA_903872425.1 uncultured Opitutia bacterium
CTCCGACTGCTGGGTCAGCGCCGAATCGTGGGCATCGATGATTATCTGAGCCGCACGAGGGAAACGTTCGCGCAGGTTTTCTTGGGTGATAAGTATCCTCGCGCCGCAATCCTCTAGCATGAACGCCAGCCGTTCGGTGGGATAATCCGGGTCCAGCGGCACATAAGCGCCGCCGGCCTTGAGCGTCGCCAACAGTGCCACAATCATCGCAGGCGAACGCTCGAGAGCGATCGCCACAAGCCCATCGGCCTTGACTCCCAGCCCAATCAGCGCGTGGGCGAGTTGATTGGCTCGGACGTTGAGCTCGGCATAGGTGAGGCACTCATCCTCAAATGCCACCGCAATCGCCTCCGGGGTTCGGGCCGCCTGCTCCTCAAAGAGCTCATGGACCGTTGTCTCAGGCAATGGCTCCGACGTTGCGTTCCACTCCACCAACAGTTGCTGGCGTTCTGACGCAGGCAAAATATCCAGCGCATAGATGTGTGCTTCAGGCTCGCATACAACGCTCTTCAGCAGCGTAACAAAGCTTTCTCGCAGGCGAAGAATCGTCTCCCGATCAAAGAGATCAGTCGCGTATTCAAGCGTCCCACCCAGCGTCCCATCAACTTCCCCCATCGATAGGGTCAGGTCAAACTTAGCAACCGTGCCAGCACTTCCCTTCATGCTGATTTCCAGTCCGGGTAGGAGGAGCTTTTCCTCAGCCGTGTTTTGCAGCACAAACATCACCTGAAACAGCGGCGCGTGCGCCAGGTTACGAGGAACCCCCAACGCTTCCACCAAGGACTCAAAGGGCACCTCCTGGTGCGCATAGGCTTCCAAGCAGGTTTGACGCACCCGAGCCAGCAGCTCCAAAAACGAAGGATTCCCAGACACATCACTACGCAGCGCCAGCGTGTTCACAAAAAAACCAATCAGAGGCTCAATCGCGCTTTGTGTGCGGTTGGCGATAGGCGTGCCGACGACGATATCCTCCTGCGCGCTATGGCGGGCGAGCAAAGTGCTCCAGGCTGCCAGCAGCGTCATAAAGAGCGTTGAACCCGTGCGCCGGCTCAGCTCGTGGAGCCCAGCGCTCAGAGCAGGCTCAAGGTTAAAAACCACGGAGTCCCCGCGATAGCTTTGGCGAGCAGGCCGCGCGCGATCGCTCGCAAGACTCAGGCACTCAGGGCTGCCAGACAGACGGCTACGCCAATAGTCAATCTGCTGCTGCTGGCGTGCTCCAGAAAGATAACCGCGCTGCCAAACAGCAAAGTCGGCGTATTGGATCTCCAGCGGAACCAGAGGCGAAGGAAGACCTTCGCTATACGCGCCGTACAGGCTGACCAACTCCCGAGTGAGGACACCCATCGACCAGCCATCGGCAGCGCTGTGGTGCAGGGTCAGCAGCAATGTCCACTCGTTCTCCCGCCGGCGTAGCAGCTGAAGCCGCAGCGGTTTTTCAAGTGCAAGATCGAAGGGCTTGCCGGCTTCCTCGCGGGCAAGCAACTCCGCTTCGGCCTCAGGCTCGGCGCGTTCACGCAAATCAATAACAGGAAGCTCCAGAGGCTCGACGGGCGCGATGACTTGGGTGGGCTCCCCATCTTGCGATACCAGGCAGGTGCGCAGGCTCTCATGACGGGCGACGATTTCCGAAAGCGCTCTTTCAAGTGCCTCAAAATCAAGTGCGCCAGTCAGTTCGATGGCACCCGGCATGTTATAGGTGGCACTCGGCCCTTCGAGCTGATCCAGAAACCAGAGTCGTTGCTGAGCGAAGGAGAGCGGAAGCGGCAGATCGCGAGGCGTTTTCTCAATCGCGCGCGCCCCAAGCTCGCCCGTCAAATCCTCGCTTCCCAAGGCCGGCCGGATGCGCGCTGCGAGTTCGGCAACGGTGGGTGCCTCAAAGAGCCAGCGTACCGGCACAGAGATACCAAACGCGTCCCGGACCCGGGAGACCAATTGGGTGGCGAGCAGGGAGTGCCCACC
>CAIQKQ010000003.1 GCA_903872425.1 uncultured Opitutia bacterium
CCGCGCCAGCTGCGCCTCCTCCGTGCTCTCGGCGGTGAGCGCCGAGCCGGCCACGACCTCGCCAAGCGCGCCGCCGGTGGATGCGACCACGGGGCAACCGCACGCCTGCGCCTCAATCGGCGGCCAGCCGAAGCCTTCGTAGAGCGATGGAAATAGAAACACCGTCGCGACCGAATATAACGCCTCCAAAGCTTTCGGCTCCACGCTCGGCAGCCAAACGACATCGTCGGCGAGTTGGCGCTGGGCGATATACTCGGTCTGCGCCCCGGTCATCTCATGGCCGATGATGACAAGCCGGGGTCGCGCGGCGCCGGCGGGCGCGGCCGACCCGAGGACGGCCGAATATATCCGCAGTACCCCGTCGCGGTTTTTATACCAAGAGTTGTTGCCCACGTGCAGCACGAGCGGCCGGCCGTCATTCGGGACACGCGAGCCGATGATCCCCCACGCGGCATCCGCCGCCAGCCGGCGATAGGGGTGATTGAGCTGAAGCGTAATGACCGAGCTGCGCGACTCCGGCAGGTCGCAGACGCGGTGCAGGTCGTTGCGCGTGCACTGCGAGACGCAGGCCACGTGGGCCGCCGACTCCAGCCCGCGTCGGATCATCGCCTGCAGCCGGCGGCCGGTGAACCGCACCCGCGGCCCCGGCATCTGCCCGAGCGCGAGCCGCACCGCCATCAGGTCGTGGCAGGTGACGAGGTGCCGCACGTCGCGCGCTTCGTGCGCATACATGGAGTTTGAGTGGTCGCAGACGTGGACGATGAGTGCGTCGCCGTGGGCTGCCCGCAGGGCCATGACTTTCTTGCGCAGTTCGCGCGGAAATAGGAAAAACTTGTCCGCGTGGCCCAGCCATTTGGTGAGCTCACGGCCACCGGCGCGCCAGCGGCCGAGGCGGGGTTGCGGCTGGATGCGCTCGACCGCAACGCCGCGCGCGCCGAACGCGCCGTGCAACGTATCACAAAACAGCTTCATGCTGATTTGCCGGTCTGGCTCGTAGTTACCGACGAGGAGGAGGCGCAATTTGGCGATGTCACTCATGACTGGTCGCGCCGCGCTTGTCGGTCGCCAAGGCTTCGCCCCGTCGCTTCCGGTGTGGTGGGCGACCGAGGGTGATAGAGTTGAGGATGCCGCCATGCCATCCGGCGGGGCGTGTGGTCTACTAACCGAGAAATTTTTCGATCCAGGGCAGAACGGCGCGGCCTTGCTTGTGCCAACGCACGAGCTTGTCGTGTCGTGTCTGCAAAATCTTCCGCCGGGCCGCGCTGCCTGGTTCGGCGAGCAAATGGGTGCGCAGCGCGGCCAGCCGGCGGTCGCTGCCATCGAGGTGCGGGCGGACGCTTTCCTGCAAAAAGCCGCCGACCAGCCGGCGCAGCTCCGTCTCGGGTTGGAAATAGTCGCGGGTCCGACCGCCGTCCGGCTCGGCCAATCGCACCGCCCCGACGGCTCGCAGGGCCTTCAGCCCCTGGCTGACTGACCCTTTGCTCAGCCCGAGCCGCTCCTGAATGTCGCCAAAGTTCAACGGTTCCGCCGAAGCGTAAAGCAGGCCGTAGATCTCACCGTAGGATTTGGGCAGTCCAACGGCCCGTGCGAGCCCCACGAACACCGCGAGCGTCTCCCGCTCAAAGGCCGATAAGGGCACGCCCCTGCCGCCTGTGGCGGGGGCCGCGGTGTCCGGCGCGGAGGCGGTGGCAGTGTGCCGCATGAGTCCGAGGCTGCGGCGGCCGGGCCGATGTTCAAGAAAAAATGAACAATATTTTTGTTACGACGCTGTCACGCCGTCCGCCAAACTCTGGCGCTGTCCGGACCCTGACGGTCCGGGGAAGATTCCGCTTCCCGTCGGACTGGAAAACGCTTTTGTCGCACCGTGGATCTGCGCTCCTCCTTTCCGTCCTCCCCCGGCCCGACCCCGCTCATGGTCTTTCGCGGCGAGGCCCGCACGCCTCGCAAGCTCCATCCGTTGGAGCGGGCGCTGCTGGTGGTGAGCGCGGCGCAGATTTGTTTCCTGCCCTGGGCCGTCGGCGGCATGCTTATCGAGACGTGGCCGATCTGGCTGAGCCTCGGCCTCGGCCTGACGGCGTTTCTGCTCTCGCTGGTGCCGCGGCACTACACCGAGGAGCACGCGCGCGAAGGCGAGTTCAAGCTCGTGATGTGGCCGAAGCTGATGAAGTTCCCTATTTTCTGGCTCGGCCTCGCGCTGCTGGGCTACATGACCGTGCAGGCGCTAAATCCGGCTTGGAAATACTACAACGACGGCACCCGCTGGTGGCTGAACCCGCTGCGGACGGACCAGTTTATCACCTGGCTCCCCATCAGCATGGATACGCCCATGACGCCCACTGCCCCAGCCAATATCTGGGAGTGCATGAACGCCTGGCGCCTGATCCTCATCTATGCCGGGCCGTGGCTCACGGTCTGCGCGCTCTGGGTGGGCGTCACCCGACGGTACACCTTGCTCGCGCTGCTTACCACCTTTACCCTCAATGGCAGTGTGCTCGCGGTGATCGGCATCCTAGAAAAAGTGGCGGGCAATGGTAAGATTTTGTGGTTCATTAACGCCGGCAAATCTCAAAGCTACTTCGTAGCCTCGTTTGCGCATAAAGGTCACGCCGCCGCCTTCTTTAACCTGGTTGTCGCTTCGGCGACCGCGCTCGCCTTCTGGCATTTCTCGCGGGGCGAGCGGCGGTCCGGTCAGGCCAATCCCGCTCCCCTCTTTGCCCTCTGCGCCGTGCTCTCGGGCCTCATCGTGCTGCTGAGTCTCTCGCGCTCGGCCACCCTTCTGCTCATGCTTTTTACCCTGCTAGTGCTGGTCGGTGCGGGCATCTGGGTAGCGCGGTCCGAGGCCGCCGGCCCCAATCGCGCAGTCCTCGGCCTGCTGGCGGTGCTGTTTTTACTGTTCGTCGGTGGAGGGGCCGCAGTGCTCGATTATGGCAAGGTCGCCGACAAGATGAGCCAGCTGGGCACGACCGACCGCAAAATGTCCGTCGAGGATCGCATCACGGCTGCCCACGCCACCTGGGAAATGATCAGCGACAAGCCAATCACCGGCTGGGGCGCAGGCAGCTTCCGCTACTATTTTCCCGTCTACGCACAATACTACCCCGCCATCTGGAATGTGCCGAACAACCGCTGGGAATACGCCGCCAATGATTTTCTGCAAATCCTCGCTGAGCTCGGTGTCATCGGTTTGCTGCTGGTGGTTGCGGGCGGCGTTTACTGGGTGCTGAAACTAGTGCGGCATGAGTTCCACTCGCGTCCGCATCTGCTGGTGCTTTGCCTCGGCCTGCTGCTGCTCATGGCCCAGGCCTGGGTGGATTTGCCGCTCTATTGCCCAGCGGTCCTACTGATGTGGTGCGTGCTCTGGGCACTCGTCGTCCGCTGGGCCGAGTTTGAAGACAACCGCGTCCGCGACTGAACGTCACTCTGTGCGCCGCACCGGCACGACAAACTCGCGCCGGAAAACGAGATTCAGGATCACCGGCTGGAACAGCAGCAGCGCCGGGGTCAGCAACGGCTCTAGCCCCCCCAACAGCAAATAGCCCGGCAGCACGAGGCCGATAATGCCACCGAGAAAAAATCCGTGCCAGCTCCTGACGCCCGAGGCACAGGCCATCGCGACCACGGTCGCAAAGACCGCCACCATCAGGCCCTGCGACGACCCCGACATCAGCGCGAAGAGCACCCCCACCAAAAAGCTGATGGGCGCCGCTACGGCCTCGTCGTCATCCTCCCTTTTTCGCAGCGCAAACATCTGCACCAGGACCGCCAACCCGAGCAGCCCGAGCACCGCCAGATTCCGCACGCTGGCGTCTTTCGCCGCCACCGCCGGCAGCGCGAAATCGGGGTTACTCAGCAGCATCGCGCCCAAATAAGCCCGCGGCACGTCCAGCCACAGCGTCGGCACCGTCATCCAGGGCGACCAGCAGGAGAAATCGTTACCGGCCGTCGAGGAAGTGAAACCCTTCCAACTGATTTTTTTGCCCAGCGTCAGCCCGAGCGGAAACAGCAGCAGGCCCATCGCCTCGCCCATGTAGGTCCAGTTGATCGGTAAGTTTGCCATGCACTTGCCTTGCAAACGGTCCCACTCGCCCGACGCAAGGAGAAACGCCCGCGCCCTGTCACGCTCCCGTGACTTTACCTCGCGCCTGCAGCCAGGCCCGCACGTCGGCCAGCGGCCGCGTATTCAAAACCATCTCCTTCGTGAGCCAGCCCTTGCGCGCGGCGTTCACCCCCGCGCGCACATAGCCGAGGCCCGCCGTGTCGTGCGCGTCGGGATTGATCGCGCAGCGCAGCCCGCGCTCCGCCGCCCGTCGCCAGTGCCGCCAGTCCATGTCGAGCCGTTGCGGCGCGGCGTTCAGCTCAATGACCACGCCGTTGGCGATCGCGGCGTCAATCACCTTGCCCGCGTTCACGCGATACGCCTCGCGCCGCAGCAGCAGCCGGCCTGTCAGGTGGCCGAGCATCGTCACGCGGGGGTTTTCCAGCGCGCGGATGATGCGCGCCGTCATCGTCTCCTCGTCCTGCGTGAAGGCGTTGTGCACCGACGCGACCACATAGTCCACCGTCGCCAGCACGCCGTCGTCAAAATCGAGCCGTCCGTCGGGCAAAATATCGCATTCCGTACCGGTAAAAATATGCGTGGTGAACTTCTTCGCCGCGTTGAGCGCGTGAATCTCCGCGACCTGCGCCGCCAGCCGAGCCTCGTCCAGCCCGCGCGCCTGAAAACTCGCCTTCGAGTGGTCCG
>CAIQKQ010000004.1 GCA_903872425.1 uncultured Opitutia bacterium
ACGATGCCTGCATCTGGGACTGCTCCGGCGCCGGCCCCGAAGGCCGCGAGCCGCTCATGCTTCCACACGACGCGAAAATCTGCGCCGTTGCCTTTCAAAACTCCCATGGCCTCCTCGCCACCGCCTCGGCCGACGGCACCGTGATGCTGTGGAGCGTGGACCGCCGCCAACCTCTGCGCGCTACCGTGAAAATGCCGTCTCCCGCCACGAAGCTCGCTTGGTCGCCCGACGACACTCTCCTCGCTATCGCCGCGGAAAGTGGCGCAGTTTACGTCCTCCGTTGCGTGGCATAAATCAGGGCGCATGACTTGCGTGGTTCAGCCTTGGTGCCCTCATACTTTTCCCTACCAATGATCTCAGCGTAATTGCAGAATCGTTACCGTGAGAAAATCCGGAGAATTATTTACGCAATCTGCGCCTCATCACGCCAGTAACATCACGTAAAACTACTTCGGTTCTCGCCTCACACCCGGCTCACTTCACCCGATAACGCGTTAGCTCCACGTTGCGCAGTTCAAAGGTCGCCGGCGTCGCCTTGGGGCGAAAGAAAAAGACCAGCGCGGCGGGGCGAGTTTCGGCGAAGCGCCACGGCTGGGTCATCCGGCCGTAGCTCATGCCAGTAAAATTTTCCTTCGCCTGCAGGTAGGGCTGCCACGCAGCCGTGGCCGCGAAGCGCGGCATGACTTCGAACAAGTTACCATTGGTCGAGCGGAACAGGCAGTCGAATTCCGCCTCCGGTGCGCCCGGCGAGGTAGCGGCCAGCCGGTGTTCAAAGCCGAGTAGTTGGCCCGCGGGAAACTCGAAGCCGTCGGGCAGCGGCAGCTCGGCCATCCCGCAGCGCATCGTCGGCGCGGCCGGGGTCGCGAGGCGAAAACGCCAACCGTCGGCCGTTTCCTCCACCGTCAAGTCATCGCTGACGAGCCAGCGTCCTTGCGCGTGCAGGCGCGGCTCCTCGGCGGCGAGGGGGCGGGCCACCAGCAGCTCCCGGTTTTTTGCGGCGACCTCGGGCGGATGGTCGAAGCGAAACAACGTCTCCTTCCTCATCGTAGCGGCATTCGGAAATATTTTCGTGGCAAACACGGCGGTCGGCACGCGGCCCTTCTCCTCGGTAAACTTGATCTCCCACGCGAATGCCCGCAGTTCGTCCGCGGTCAGGCGGAGCCGTACCGGCAGGCCCGTGAGCCCGAACGGTGCAAGCGTCAGCCGACCACCTTCGGGCGCGATGAAACGCGTCTCCAGCTCGGCCGGTGCGACGGCAGTCAGGCGGCCGGTCAGGGTTTGCTCAGAAAAATTATAGATGCGGAGCTCGCCGCCGCCCTCGCGTTCGGTGCCGGCGCCCGGCTTCATCAGGTAGCCGTGCCAGCTTTTCATGACGTCCAATTCGTCGGTCGGCATAAAATCAATCACGACCGGCGAGGGTGGCGCGACGGTCACGCGCCAGTCGTGCGTGCGCGACGGCGCGGGCTGTGCCGCGAGCCACGCGAGCGCGGGCGAGGCGACCTCGTGACCCACGGGCGCACCGATACGCCCCATCCATGGCGCCTTCTGCGTGAGGCCGAAGTCGGCTGGGGAAAACTTCAATCCGGCCGGTTTCATCGCGAGGCCGAACTCCATGCGGCCGCCTTCGAGATACGGCGGCAAGTAAAACGCCAGCGGCCCGACGATCCGCAGCGCCTGCATTTGCGTCGTGACGTTGTGAAAAAAACGCCATTGCCGTACCCGCCCAGCGACCGTGGCGGCAGCCGGGCCGTCCATGCCCGCGTAACCGTACTCCGTGAGAAACACGGGCAACGATTTCGTCAGCCCGCGGCGATCGGCCGACCCAGTTGCACGCGAACGTGCGGCCGTGAGCGTGGTGACCGCGTTTTCAAACTGGCCGTATTGCGCCGTAAAGTCCTCGGGGTAACCGTAAAAATGCCAGTTAAAGCCATCAATATAACTGAACGCATCGTTGGCCGTGAACTGCTCCAAGTACGGACCCGGCGTCATCGCCAGCGCACCGTTCAGGATCAGCGGCTCTCGTGGCGCCGCCGGCCGGGCGCGCGCTTCGCTTAGGGCGGAGCGGTCGGCGCGCGCAGCCGCTTCCGTGCCGGCGCGCAGGCCGAGCGCGACCGCCTTGAAGTAGGCGACGTAGGTCGCGGCGAGCTCGTTGTTCCAAAACAGGTCCGGCTCGTCGCCGATTTCCCACGCGGCGACGTCAGGCCACGTGTTGAACGCGAGCCGCTCCGCGTGGAGGTAAGCCTCGCCTAAATCAATCGGGTAGGAAAGCCGACCGCCGGTTACGCGTACGCCATGTCGCCACAGCGTCGCCGCCGGCGCGTAATAGATGAGCGACCGCACGCCCTGCTCCCGCAGCGCGGCGAGGCCGGC
>CAIQKQ010000005.1 GCA_903872425.1 uncultured Opitutia bacterium
CTAAGCCCTAAACCCAAAACCCTAAACCCGAAACTGATCGGCTCCACGAAAAATGACTGACCTAATCCCCTACTTTGCCTCGCTCATCATGGTCATTTTCGGAATCGCTTTCTGGGCGGCCTTACAGGCGATGAAGAAATTGGACAAATGATTCTTCGGTAGCCAACCGCTCGGCCTTCTTCGCTGCCCGCTCCCCAGCGCTCGCCGACCTCGCCTCCTTTTCAGCCTGCCATTCCGCAGGACTCCGCCCGCGCCAGGTGTTCGTCACCGCGTGGCCGTAGAAATTGTTGCCGTTGGCCACAACCTGCAACCGCGGAGCTAAAGATGGCGCCAACACCCCAATCCAAATCGCCCACCGCATCGCCAAGCGCACTGCGGCTGGGGCTTTGCTGCATGTTTGCCAGCGAGCCAATCAAGTTCCGCACCACGACCGCCACGGCAATGTTGCGGCTTACGAAGCGCGAGCGGCTGGCCCGGCTGGCTGAACTCTGCGCCGCCAATGCAGACGCGCTGCTGGCCGCGCTCCGCTACTGCACGGCGAATGGCATCGGCGCGTTCCGGGTGAACAGCCAGATTCTCCCAGTGAAGACGCATCCGACGGCCGGCTACGCGGTGGAGGAGTTGCCTAGAAACAGCGCCATCGTCGCGCGCTACCTGGCGTGTGGCGCATTTGCCCGCGAGCATGGGCTGCGGCTTTCCTTCCATCCCGACCAGTTCGTGGTGTTGAATTCGCCGAATCCACGGACGCTGGAACATTCGCTCGCGGAGCTCGACTATCAGGCCGAGGTCGCCGAATGGATCGGCGCGGATACGATCAACATCCACGGCGGTGGTGCTTATGGCGACAAGCCCTCCGCACTGCACGCGCTGCGCACGAATATTGAGGGCCTGCCGGAGCGGGTGCGTTCGCGGCTGACGCTGGAGAATGATGACAAGGTTTATACGCCGCGCGATTTACTACCGGTCTGCGAGGCGACGCAGACTCCGCTCGTCTATGACGTGCATCATCATCGCTGTCTCGCCGATGGCCTAAGCGTCGAAGAAGCGACGCAGCGCGCGACGGCGACCTGGCGTGGACGCGAGCCGCTGTTCCATCTTTCCAGCCCGCACGCAGGCTGGGACGGGCCGAAGCCTGAGCGTCATCACGACTACATTGCCCCATCGGATTTCCCTGCGGAGTGGAAACGCCGGGCGTTGACCGTGGAGGTCGAAGCCAAGGCAAAGGAACTCGCCGTCTTGCGGCTGCTCGCGGATCTGCGGGCCGCCGGCTAATTGAATACTTATGTCCGCGACGCCGGAAAATCGCTCCAACACCCGCCGGGCCCTCGCCCTGGTGTGCTGGCTGTCGCTTTGTTTCAGCGCCGCTTCGCTCGGCGCGTTCTTCATGCCGGGCGAATGGTATGCCACGCTCAAGAAGCCGTCCTGGAATCCGCCGGGCTGGCTTTTCGGCCCGGTCTGGTCGGCCCTCTACACGATGATGGCAGTCGCGGCGTGGCTCGTCTGGAAGCGCGGAGGATTCGCGACGCATCGGCGACCGCTGTCACTCTTCCTCGTGCAACTCGCGCTCAACGCCGCATGGACGCCGTTGTTTTTTGGCTGGCACCGGCCCGGTCTGGCGTTTGCCGAGATCTTTCTGCTCTGGCTGGCCATCGCGGCAACCATCGCGGACTTCCGTCCCGTGAGTCGCGCGGCGATGCTGTTGCTTGTGCCTTATCTGGCTTGGGTGAGTTTCGCGGCGGTGTTGAACTTCACTCTGTGGCGACTGAACCCTTGAACTCTTGAAACTCAAGTGACTTCGATTCTAAGCAACTTCGCGCGACTGATTCCCGCGCTCGCGCTGACCTCCCCAGCCAACACCATGAAAGCTGACACGGCAACCAACAAAACCCTCTTCGGCTTTCAGGCCTCGAACCATCCGCCCGCCTGGGAAGTGGTAAACGACGACGTGATGGGCGGTGTTTCCACAAGTCAGTTTCAGGTGCTGACAAACGGCTGCACCGTTTTCAGCGGCATGGTGCGGCTGGAGAACAACGGCGGGTTCGCCTCCGTTCGCTCTGCGCCTCTGCGCGAGATTCTCACCGGTTTCGCGGCTTTCGTCCTGCGTGTGCGCGGGGATGGGCGCAGTTACAAATTCAGCGTGCGCACCGGGGTGAGTTTCGACACCCCACTTTACCAATGCAGTTTCACGACGAAGCCAGGCGAGTGGGAGGAATATCGGCTGCCATTCAAGGATTTCGTGCCGACATTTCTCGGTCGCATCCTGACCGACGTGCCACCGCTGAATCCGGCGAAGGTAACCTCGGTTGGATTTCTGATTTCCGACAAGCAGGAAGGTCCATTCAAACTGGAGGTCGCGTGGATCAAGGCTTCCGCGCGCGCGGGCAAGTGAGCATGAATATTCTCGTCACCGGCGCGCGTGGTTTCATCGGCAGCGCTTTGGTTTCGCGACTCGCGAACGGTGGTCACCGCGTCGTGCCGTTGCGCCGCGCTACCGGTGGCAGCGAAGCCGAACCAACTTGGAATCCTCCAGGCGGACAAGTCCGCCTTGAACCCGCAGGTCCGCTCGACGCCGTGGTTCACCTCGCCGGTGAAAACATCGCCCAACGCTGGACGCCCACAGCCATGGCGCGCATCCGCGCCAGCCGCGTGGACGCGACGCGATTGCTGTGCGAGGCGCTGGCCCGGATGCCGCAACCGCCGCGTGTCCTGATTTGCGCTTCAGCCACGGGCTTTTATGGCGATCGCGGTCAGGAAGTGCTCGACGAGAGAAGCGCCCCCGGCACTGGTTTTCTTCCGGAAGTTTGCCAGGCATGGGAAGCGGCGGCGGACGCGGCGCAACAACGCAGCATTCGCGTCGTGCATTTGCGACTGGGCATCGTGCTGGCCCGACACGGCGGCGCGCTCGCAAAAATGTTGCCTGCCTTCCGCTTCGGTCTTGGCGGACGGTTGGGCGCGGGCCGGCAATTCTGCAGTTGGATTGCGCTGGAGGATTTGCTGCGTGTGGTTGAACTGGCGTTGCAGGACGACCGATTGAGTGGTGCGATGAACGCGGTGTCGCCTGAACCCGTCACTAACGCGGGATTCACCGAAGCGCTGGCGCGTGCGTTGGGCCGGCCTGCTGTTCTGCCGATGCCCGCATTTGCCGTGAAGTTGCTTTTCGGCGAGATGGGACGCGAGGCGTTGCTGGCCAGCGCCCGCATGCGGCCCGCGCGCCTTCTCGAAAGCGGATTTGAATTTCGTTTCCCACAACTTGATGCCGTCTTCAAACAGGCGCTGGATCAATCGCAGCAAACAACATGAACAGATCTTCGATTCATTGGTTCAGACTGGACTTGCGTCTGGCGGACAATCCCGCCTTGCGTGCGGCCATTGATGTTCCTTCGCTCAATACTTGTGCTCTTTTTAAAAAGGGCCAAATTACCGGCACCGGGAAATCGGCTGGCTCTCAGTCCTCCGCCGAGCCGGTTTTTATCTGACGCCGGCCACGAGCGTCGCCACCCGCCTTCCCCCTAATGCCTACGGCTTTTCAGAGGGAAATCGAGGGGCTTTCGCGCGGACTGATTTCCCGGACAAATTATTTCTGAAAGAGCACAAGTATTGAGCGAAGGAACAACGGTGGGCTAAGCTTCAGCGGCCAGTGCGAGTTATGTCCGCGACGCCGACGTCACGCGTCGTGTCTCAGTGCGTCATAAGATAGTAAATGATGTTGATCGCGAGCGGATAGGCGCGCGTCTCGGAGAATAGCTTGAAATACTCTGGGCTCTCGCCCTCACGCTCCCAGCCGTCGCTGATGTCGGTGTTGTGCAGCGCGAGGATCATGATGCGGCCTTTGTCGTCGAGCCAGGCGCGGACGTGCATATCCAGTGTCTCCGCTCCACGTGAGATCGTCGCCCGTGAGTTGGGATCACTTGGAACATAGTTTCGGTTCCAAGCATCCAGCCCAGAGTGGGTCGGCACTTGCAGGTTGCTGAGCGGCCACTTGAGCTCGAAGACGTTGTGAAAAATGGGGTGCTCTTTCGGCAAGTCCACCCAGCCGCGCCCCGGCAGCACGCGGTTCATTTCGGACGCAAAGCTGTCCCATGCCTGCGGTCCCCAGAAATCGCTCACCAGCAGCGCGCCGCCGGCTCGGAGATATTTGCGAAAGGCAGTCAGCTCGGCCTCGCTCAGACTGATATCCTCGACATGCACCGCGTAGAGAAAAGGGTAGCGCGGCAAGTCGGCGTCAGTCAGGCGCAGTACCCGAGCGTCGGGATCTACCTTGAGCGAGGTAAGCTGTTGCAGCCGAGCCGAGAGGTTGAGATCGGCGTCGGGATAATCAATCCACCATCCGATTCTGCCCCCGCCGCCCCGACCGCCACCCCCGAAGATGCCGCCCAGTCCGCCGCCCCCGCCATAGGCGGATTTGTGAAAGATGATGCGGGCAAAGGTGAAGGTGTCGTGGCGGAACGTCGGCGGATTATTCCACACCGGCAGGCCGACGCTGTGCGTTTCCGCTTCGCGTGCCGTGCGGACAGTGTTTTCGTCCACTCGCGCACCTCCCTCCAGCGGTACCATTGAGCCGCCCCCGCCACCGAAGCCGCCTCCGCCGCCAAATCCACCTCCACCGCCGAAGCCGCCTCCGCCACGTCCGCCCCGTCGGCCTTGGGCCGAGCACACGCCTGCGCCTGCGAGCAGAGCGAGCACGAGGTAGAAGGCTTTGGGGGAGAGGGGTGACACGGCAAAACCGGGCGATACAAGCGCGGTGCAAATGTGACGCTAAGCTGACAGCGCGGTTTCGCTAAGCAAGCGACAAGGAGCCAAAACTAGCGCAAAAAATACCGCTTGCTTCCTCCCGCGGGGTCGCGCCTACTGACCCTTCACTTGTTCGGGCTGTAGCGTAGCCTGGTAGCGCGCTTGCATGGGGTGCAAGAGGTCGTGAGTTCGAATCTCACCAGCCCGACCATTATTTCCCCCTCCACGACCAATGATCACGGTCTATGTGTTGAAAGGCGAGACGCGCCGTTACGTTGGCATCACCAATGATTTGGAGAGAAGGCTCAAGGAACATGCCTCGTCATCGCACTCGGGAAAGTTGATCGGTTCCTTGGAGATTTTACATGTGGAGCAATTCACTGATTATGCCACGGCTCGGATCCGGGAGAAATTTCTCGAGTCTGGCCGTGGGCGCGAATGGCTTAACCAGCGATATGGCCCGTCGGGTAAGAGGTCGTGAGCTTGTCAGTCGTAGGCGAATTCGAGCCAGTCGCTAACACGCCATTTTTCTTTCCGCCACGGCGTTTTGGCTTTGCATGGCGATGTGACTCCCGCCGTCGCCCAAGCCCGCATCACCGAACTCCACGCCTTGGTGGCGCGGCACGACGAGCTGTATTACCGCAAGGCCACGCCGGAGATTTCCGACTTCGCGTATGACGGGCTGAAAAAGGAGCTGGCCGGACTGGAGGAAAAGTTTCCCCAGTTTGCCAGCGCCGATTCGCCCACCCAGCGCGTGGGCGATGACCGGGTGCCAGGGTTTAAGGAGGTCGCGCACCTGCAAAAGATGCTCAGCCTCGACAACACCTACAACGAGGCTGAGCTGCGCGCGTGGCACGTCCGGCTGGTGAAGTTCCTGGAGACCGACGATCTCCACTACACCGTTGAACCAAAAATCGACGGCCTAGCTGTGAGTCTAACCTATGAAAATGGCCAGCTGGTCCGTGCCGTCACTCGCGGCAAGGGTGATCGGGGAGACGATGTGACGTCAAACGCGCTCACCATCTCCACTATTCCACGTACACTTACCGTCATCCCCGGCGTTCCGCCACCGCGCGTTGTGGAGATACGCGGTGAGATTTATCTTACGGCCGCCGAGTTCGCCCGCATCAACTCGGAACGCGCCCCCGAAATTGAAAGACGCAATGCCGAACGTATGGCTAAATACAAAAAGCGCATGGATGAACTGGTTGCTGCGGGCAACATTCCCGACGAAGAAGACGCACCAAAGTTAGAGACGCTTTATGCCAACCCGCGCAACCTTGCTGCTGGCACCATCAAGCTGCTCGACCCCGTCAAGGTTGCGCGGCACAGGCTGGAAATCGTCCTTTACAGTCTCGGCCACTGCGTGCCGCCAGCGGTGTACTCGCAGACGGAGCTGCATGACCGCCTCCGCGCGTGGGGCCTGCCGGTCGTCGAGCGCATCTGGCACGCGCGCGGGATTGACGCCGTCTGGGCCGCCATCGGCGAACTCGACGCGCTCCGGCGCGGCTTTGCCTACGGCACCGACGGCGCGGTGGTGAAGCTCGACGACTTTGCCCGGCAGCGGGCGGCGGGCGAGACGGCCAAGTCGCCGCGCTGGGCTATTGCTTACAAGTTCATGCCCGACACCGCGCGCACGCGGCTGAAGGCGATCACCATCCAGGTGGGCAAGACCGGCGTCCTTAGCCCGGTCGCGGAGCTGGAGCCGGTGTTTCTCTCGCTCAGCACCATCAGTCGTGCCACGCTGCACAACGAGGATGAAATCCGCCGCAAGGACATCCGCGTCGGCGACTTGGTTGAGATCGAGCGGGCAGGCGAGGTCATTCCGGCCGTGTTGCGCTCGTTTCCCGAGGAGCGGCTGCTAGGTGCGGCGGAGTTCGATCTCTTCGCGGCTGTCGGCGGGAAATGTCCCGTGTGTGACAGCGCGATCGCGCGTGTCGAGGTCGCTGCGGAGGATACGCAGGGCGTCGCGTGGAAATGCCAAAACTACGATTGTCGTGCCCAGCGTACGGGGCGGCTGGGATTTTTTTGCAGCCGGCGGGCGCTCGCAATTGATGGCCTCGGCGAGACCGTCGCCGCCCGGCTCGTGGAGCTCGATCTGGTGCGTGACCCGCCCGACCTCTATGACGTTCCGCTGGAGACGCTGGCCACGCTCAATCTCGGAACCGCCGAGGAACCGCGCATCTTTGGCGAGAAAAACGCCACCAAGATCGTCGCTGCCCGCAAAGCCGCCCGCACGCTGCCGCTGGAGAAATGGCTCTACGCCTTGAGCGTGCCCGAGGTCGGCGAGACCACCGCACGCGAGCTGGGCCGGCGGCATCGCAATTTCGCCGACCTAGCGGACTCCTCGCTGCTGCGGACGGTGCTGCAAAAGGCGGCGCTCCTGGCGCAGCGTGAGCTGGAAGCCCCGGCCTCGCGCAAAAATCCGGCGAAGAGTGAGGAGGAAAAAGCCCGGCGCAAGGAGCTGTGCGCTACGCTCGACGCCGAGATCGCCGCGCTCGACGCCGGGCCGCTGGCCGGCGTGCCTTCGGAGATCGGCCCGGCGGTGGCGGCCAGTGTGCTCGAGTTTTTCGCCAGCGAGCCGGGCCGAAGCCTTCTGGTCAAACTGCGCACGCTGGGCATTGACCCGCAGGGCACGGTGACGGCGGCAGGCGTGTTCACGGGGAAAACCTTCGTGCTGACGGGCACACTGCCGACGCTCAAGCGCGAGGACGCCGAGCAGAAAATCCTCGCCGCCGGCGGCAAGGTGAGCGGCAGTGTGAGCAAGAAAACGAGCTATGTTCTTGCTGGGGCCGACGGGGGTAGTTCAAAACTAGAGAAGGCCACTGCGCTTGGGGTGCAGGTGATTGATGAAATGGCACTGCGGAGTTTACTAGGCGGTGAGTGATCAAGCATACGGGACTATCAGTCTACGCGAACATCGATCGCATTCCAGAAAAGTTGCTCGGCCATAATCCGAGTACCGTATTCGCGGGCTTTTCGTGCTTTCCCCGATTGAGTATCCGGATCGGCCACCACGAGTAAATCGAGTTTTTTTGTGACATTCGGTAGCACTTCCAATCCCGCGTTCTTTGCCAATTGTTCTGCGGTTTCTCGGCTGATATTTTTCCCGTCAATCTGACCAAGCAACTCACCGGTGAAGCAGATTTTTTTGCCACTAAGGCTGGCCTTAGATATATTCGAGTGCGGCAAAACAGGC
>CAIQKQ010000006.1 GCA_903872425.1 uncultured Opitutia bacterium
AGATCACGGCGTTCCATGTCGGTAACAATGCCGTCATTGAGTGCTTCTGAAACAAGACTAGATAGATAAGCGCGATGCGCAGCGAGTACGTCTGATCGGCTTAAACCCAAACTGGAGGCCATGCCGACCAGATGTTCGGCTTCATCACGAGTGATGCGCCGGTCCTCGAACATGCGGTCGAGAATTTCAAGATAGGATGCTGCCTGCGGACTGGGAGTTTCATCACCCAGCATACTCTCAATGAGGCGGGCCAAATATGAGGTTTCTTCGGCCCTTCTAATAGCTGCTGCTTGGCGAGCGTAGGCTCGGCCCAAAGGATTCAAAGTCAGCCAATCTGAGGCGGGAAGATTTGTGCAAGTACAACCCAGCTCGCTCAGGTCACAACTGCCCTGTTTGCGTGCCAACTCAAGATAGTAGGCGAACAGCGCGGCGGTAGCGCGGGCATCACCCAATGCCGAGTGCTCATGTTCATGTGAAACCCCTGCCTCTGCGCAGCAGTGAGTGAGTTTTCGGCTTGGAGTTTCCGGCACTAATTTGGCGCCTAATCGAAGGGTGCAAAGCGTTGGGAAGGTCGGAAAGGATACTCCGGCCCGTGCAAATTCTGCCGTGAGAAATCTCAAGTCAAAGCTAAGGTTGTGGCCGACGAGGATCGAATCTGCCAGCCGAGCGCCCACATCCCCACCAATTTCCTCAAATGCGGGTGAATGAAGCACATCGGCGGCGGTGATCCCGTGAACGTCTGTGGGGCCGACATCGCGCTTTGGATTTACCAAGCTGACATATTCTTCATGCAATTCCCCCTCTGGGGTCAACTTTACGACGGCAATTTCAATCACACGGTCAGTTCGTTCGGCATTGAACCCCGTGGTTTCAAGGTCGATTACTGCAAAAGGTGTCTCACCGAGACGAGCATGTTTTATGATCATGGTTGTCTTGGAGTGATCTATCTTTGACTTTGAGGCACAGGATTAATGGCGGAATCGTGCGGCGGCGTGGTGGCTGCACCGGCGCGTACGACGAGGATGGGAATGGCGGTGTTGTGGCGCACACGATCAATCGTGCTACCGAGAAAAAGGTCGGCGATGAGCTTGTGCCCGTGTGAGGTCATCGCGATTAGGTCGCAGCGTTCGGCAGCGGCGACCCGGATAATCTCGGTCGGCGGGTTGCCCAGCGCGAGCAGGGTCGTGACAGCTAGGCCGTCGGCACGGAGTTTCACGGCGGTCGTCTCTAGGAATTCGCGGTCGGCGCGGATTTCGTCGGACTCGGCCAGCTTGAGTTGCTCGAAGTTGCGCGCGGCGAAGCCGTCAGCCACATGGACGAGCAGCAGCGCAGAACCGAGCTGCCGCGCGAGCAACGCGATGTGCGGCATGAGGGTGTCATCGGCGCGGCCGTTCTCGAGGGCGACGAGAATTTTTTTGTACATGGCGGTGAGTGCGGCGCGATGGTTATTTCATCCAGTCGGCGATCTGGCCGAGGAGAAGTTTTACGTTGAGTCCAATGATGAGGAGGGTCGCGCTCCAGCCGAGCAATTTAACCCACCACGGGTTGACAAACTCGCCCATCTTGGCGCGGTCGCCGGTGAAGCGCATTAGCGGCCAGCACGCGAAACCGAGTTGCATCGAAAGGCACACTTGGCTGGCAACCAGCAGCTGGGTGCTTTTCCCCTCCCCGTAAATCCCAATGACCAGCACTGCTGGCACGATGGCAAGGCCGCGCGTAATAAGCCGCCGCAGCCATGGGCGCAGACGAATGTTCAAAAATCCCTCCATCACGATCTGCCCGGCGAGCGTGCCGGTGAGCGTGGAGTTTTGTCCTGAGGCCAGCAGCGCGAGCGCAAACAGCGTGCTGGCAAAGGTCACGCCGAGCACGCCATCGAGCAAGTGAAACGCCTCCTGAATTTCGCCGACGCCTTGGTGTCCGTTGCTGTGAAACGCGGCGGCGGCAAGCACGAGGATCGCGGCGTTAATGAAGAGTGCGAACATCAGCGCGAAAGTCGAATCGAGCGTGCCAAATTTGATCGCCTCGCGCTTTCCGCCGGCGGTTTGCTCGTATTTGCGTGTCTGCACGATGGACGAATGCAGGTAGAGGTTGTGCGGCATCACCGTCGCGCCCAGGATCCCGATAGCGACGTAGAGCATCTCGGAGTTTTTCAAAATCTCGAGCCGCGGTATGAAGCCCGCGAACACGTCGCCCATGATCGGCTTGGCGATGAGCAGCTCCACGGCAAAACATCCGCCAATGGTCAGGATGAGTGTAATCACGAGTGCCTCAATGTAGCGGAAGCCACGATGCTGGAGCAGCAGCACAATGAGCACGTCGAGCGTGGTGATGATGCAGCCCCACACGAGCGGGAGGCCGAACAGCAGCTGCAGTCCGATAGCTGAGCCGACGACCTCGGCGAGGTCACAGGCTGCGATGGCCAGCTCGCAGAGCACCCACAAAAACCAAACGGTCGGCCGCGAGTAATGGTCGCGGCAAGCCTGCGCGAGGTCGCGCCCGGTCGCGACGCCCAGCTTGATGCACAAGTGCTGGAGCAGGATCGCCATGAAATTGGAGATCATGATGACCGACAGCAGCGTGTAGCCGAACTTCGCCCCGCCGGCGAGGTCGGTCGCCCAGTTGCCTGGGTCCATGTAGCCGACAGCTACCAGAAAACCTGGTCCGGAAAACGCGAGCAGCTTGCGCCAAAACCCCGCACCAGCCGGCACGAGCACGCTGCGGTGCGCCTCGGGCAGACTTGGCGCCCCGCCACTCCGCCGCCAGCCCGCGTCTGGCGCGGCCACCGTGATGTCGGTCTCCGGCGCAGATTCGCTCCCGCTGGCGCTTGTCGGATTCATGGCGCGAGAGATATCGAGCAGTGGCTAGGTGTCAAAGTTTCGCCGCACGGAAAGAGCCCTCATTTGAAGCTCTCGAATTACGGGCTAGGGGAGCCAGCTTAAGCCCCGCTTAATGTCTTCAACTGGGGGCATTATTAACGCCTTAAGCGTTCGTCATTTGCCGCACTCAAGGCAGTCGTGTCTGGATGAGCTTGCTGGCAGCGGCGAAGTCAATGAGCGCGGCGTCGGGGCTTTGCTTGAGGGCGCCGATGACTTTGCCCATTTCTTTTTTGGACAACGCACCGGACGCAGCGATGGCGGCCGTTACAAGGGCATCGAGTTTTGCGGGGTCAAGTGCTTTGGGTAGGTACTTCTCGAGCAGCAAAATTTCGGCGCGATTGGCAGCGACGAGGTCAGCCCGGCCGGCTTTTTCGAAGTCGGTCGCAGCGTCAGCGAGATTTTTTACGGACTTGCGGAGCGTGGCGAGCGTGAGCGCGTCATCAATCTCACGGTTGGCGTCCATGGCGGCGCGTTTAATGCCGGCGTCAGCAGTACGGAGGGCGGTGGTCGCGACGGAGTCGCGGGCCTTCATGGCGACGATGATGTCGGCGCGGAGGGTTTCGTAGAGGGTGGGCATGGGAGGGTGGGAGAGACGGAAGGAGTCAGGAGACAGGATGGAAGGAGTAAGGAGAATGGGAGATTAGAATTTCTGGCGGAGAATGAGAGCGATTGCTCAGCGCACCCCGCGCGAGCCGCCGCCTTAACGCTTGGGTTCCGGCGCAGGCACGGTGGGGTTGTCGGTCACGGTGTTGACGATGGGCAGGCCAGTGGGGCTGAGGGGTAGATAGACACGCTGCGCGCTCTTCAAGTTCTCGATAGCGAGGTATTGCAGGAGCAGCGGGGTGAGCGAAGCGTTGAGCTTGGCGTTGGCCTCGGCGCGCTTTTCGGCGACGGCAAGCTCGCGGTCACCGGTCGCCTCGCCAGTGGCCTTCTCGATTTCCTTCGAGCGGTTGGCGATCTCCAACTCGGTGGCCTTACGCGCAAGTTCCTGCAAGGCGGCGACCTTGAGCGCGATTTTTTCCAAGACCGCCGCGGGTGGCTGGGCGTTACCCACGATCACTTGCAGGACCTCAAACGGCGTGTTGCGTAGCTTGGCGGTGAGCTCCTGCTGGATGGATTCGCCCATCTGCGCGAGGTGCTCGGAGACAGCGAGGCCATCATATTTGGCAAACTCCTCACGCACGAGCGTGCGGAACGGCTCCGCGATGTAATTTTTATAGCTCTCTCGGGCGATTTCGTCGGCCGAATGCGTCGTGTCCAGCCCGCCGAAACCCTCCATGTAAAGTTTGATCTGGTCGGGCGTGGCCCGCACGCGCCACACGATGTGTGCACCACCAATGATCGGGAGCTTGTCCTTCGCGATCAGCGACGAGGAGGTTTCGAATAGCTCGGAATACGAATAGGGCGTGATGCTGACGAGGTCGCCATACGCGCGCCACGTCAGGCCGGTCGAACCTGGACCAAAGATGACACGCTGGAACACCGTACTGCCGAGGAGTGGCCGCTCGACAACATAGGCGGCGTAGCCGGCAGGCGCCTGAACGTTGTGGTAGTTCGAGGAAACAAAACTGGCGATAAAACCTGCGACGATAAGAACCGGGATCAGATAAAACGAGGAGCGCATGCTGGAGGGAGTTACTGGGGTGGAGAGCGAGGAGGTGACGGAACGATAAAATACCACTAAGCGCGCCACGCGAGGACAAACCTCCTCGTAAGCGGCGCACCTCAGCGCACTACGCGCGCGCCGCCGCCGCCAATGGCCTTCTCGACTTCCTTGCGCGTGGCCATCGAGGTGTCGCCGGGCGTGGTCGAAGCGAGTGCGCCGTGGGCGGCACCATATTCGACCGCTTTCTGCGCGTCGTTGAACTCGAGAAAACCGAACTGCAGCCCGCTCGCAAACGAGTCGCCACCGCCCACGCGATCGAGAATCTCGAGGTCCGGGTATTTGCGGCTCTCGTGGAACTTGCCGTCATGCCAGAGGATGGCGGACCAGTCGTTGATCGTCGCGCTCTGCACTGCGCGCAGCGTGGTCGCGGCGACCTTGAAATTGGGGAAGGCCTGTACGGCCGTCTCGATCATGTGTTTAAACGCATCGAGCTCGATCTTGCTGATATTATGGTCGACGCCCTTGACCTCAAAGCCGAGCGAGGCGGTGAAGTCCTCCTCATTGCCGATCATCACGTCTACATATCTTGCGATCTCGCGGTTGACCTCCTGCGCCTTCTTCAACCCGCCGATGGTTTTCCAGAGCGAGGGGCGGTAATTGAGGTCGTAGCTGACGATGGTGCCGTGCTTCTTCGCAGCCTTCACGGCTTCGACCGTGAGCTCGGCGGTGGAGGCGGAGAGGGCGGCGAAGATACCGCCGGTGTGGAACCAACGCGCGCCAAGCTTGCCGAAAATGTACTCCCAATCGAAGTCGCCAGGCTTGAGTTGCGAGGCAGCAGTGTTGCCCCGGTCGGGGTTGCCGACGGCGCCGCGTATGCCGAAACCGCGCTCGGTGAAGTTGAGCCCGTTGCGCACGGTGCGACCGATGCCGTCGTCGTCCCGCCACTTGATGAAGTCGGTGGCGACGCCGCCCTGCATGATAAAGTCCTCGATGAGGTGGCCGATCTCGTTATCCACAAAGGCGGTGCAGACGGCGGTTTTCAGGCCGAAGCATTTGCGGAGACCGCGCGAGGTGTTGTATTCACCGCCGCCTTCCCATGCCTTGAACTCGCGGGCGGTGCGGATACGACCCTCGCCCGGATCGAGGCGGAGCATAATCTCGCCGAGAGAGATCTGGTCATAGACGCATTCTTTTGAGGAGCGGATGGGCAGGGACATAGGTGAGAAAGGTAAGATTGGAGCCAGACGATACAGGCTGGGTCAATCTTCGAGCAGTCGGGACAACGCAGGGGTGCGTGAGTCGCGGAACGGTCAGCTATGGGAAAAGGTGCAGTAAGAAGCCAGGGAACCCGGAGACGGAAACTGAAGCATCATCGGGCCGTCGCATATCCACGCAGCCTGATGTTCTGTTTCGTGAGTAGTGCCTGTGTTCGCGACATCAAGAAACACTGGACGTTCTGAGCCTGCGCATCAGCACCGTCAAATTGTACCACTACCGATTCGTGACTATCTGGCTTCCCATTAAAAATGCGGTGCGGTCAGACTGCGACCTTGAGCTCGTTGAGCTTCCAGCGGGGCTGACGGCACTCGGCGGCGATCTCATTAAAGGCGTTGATTTCGGCTTCGCTGAACAGCAGACCGCCGTTTTTCGCGCTGCGGGCGGCAGCCTGTGCCTCGACCTGGCCAGGCAGCATGCACCCCTCGTTGCCGTGGCCGAGGATGTCGGCGAGCACGGCCTGTACATTTTCCGACTGGCTACGGCCTTTGGCGAACGCACCCCCGTTCATCGCGTCGGGATGCCAAACTTGGAAAAAGAATGCGCAGGTGCCTTTCTCGCCTTCGGTCACTTGGCTCCACCGGTTGCGCAGGGTGGGGAGTGAGCCGCCGATGAAAGCGCCGATGATCTCGTTCATCAACGCCATGCCGTAGCCCTTGTGCGCGCCGAAGGGGACGAGGTATTTGGCTTTGAGTGGGTCGGTCGTGGGGTTGCCGGCTTCGTCCACGGCCGCGCCCGGCGGGAGAGATTTGCCTTCGCGAGCGAGCTGCTGCACGCGACCCATGGCCACGACGGAGGTGGCCCAGTCAATCACCACGGGATAGCCGATAGCGGCGGTGGTGGGGAAACCCCACGAGTGCGGGTTGGTGCCGAGGGTGGGGAACTTGCCGCCAAATGGGACGACCTCTGCGAGCGCCGCGGTGCAGTTGGTGTATGCGATGTAGCCACGCTTGGCGGCATCCATCACGTAGCCGCCGCCCCAGAGATAGTGAAACGCGTTGTCTACGGAAACCATGCCGACGCCGTAGCGGTCGGCGAGTTTGATAGCGGCCTCGATGGCGGCATAGCCAGTGGCCTGGCCGAGCTTCCGGTTGGCATTCCAGACCTGTGCGCCGCGGAAACGTGTTTTGATTTTCTCAATCTTCACTTTCGGTACGCAACCCTGCGCGCCGGAACCGAAAAGGTGGTCGAGGTGGAGGGCCTTGAGGCCGTTGTGCGTGCGGATACCGTGCCGCGAAGCCTCGGCGCAAAGGCGCGCACCCTGCACGGCTTCAGCCGCAGAGTAGCCGCGTCGACGGTAGGCGGCGGCGACGAGAGAGTTGTGCTGCGTTTCGGGGACAACGTGGAAGGTTTCCATGGATAGAAAAAGTAATGAGTAGTGAGTAGCGGGTAGCGATCAGGAAAGACCGGGGATGAATCGCGAGTAGGGTGGAGGAGGAGAGCTGAAAAGAGAGCAGGGGGGGGCGAGTCTCGATGTGCTCGCGAATCACTTCTCGTTATTGGCTACTCGCGAGCCTTACACGACCTTGCGAACGGGTACCTCGGGGTTGACCTGCGCGAGTGGCTTTTCACCTCGCAACGCGAAGATGAGATTTTGCACAGCGGCCAGCGCCTGCCGTTGCACGCTCTCGTGGGTGCGCGAGCCGATGTGCGGGGTGATGATGACGTTGGGCAGCTTGAGCAGCGGGTGATCGGGTGGCGGCGGTTCCTGGTCGAGCACGTCGGCGGCGTAGGCGGCAACGTGGCCAGACTGGAGCGCGGCAATCAGGTCGGGGGTACGGACGATCTCGCCGCGCGCGGTGTTAACGATGACGACGCCCGGTTTCATCTGCGCGAGGAAGGCGGTGTTGACGAGGCCGCTCGACGTGGGCGTGAGCTTGGTGTGGAGCGAAATGTAGTCGGCGGCGGCGGCCAGTTCGCCGAGTGTCGCGACCCGGCGCACGCCGTGCGCGGTAGCAAACGCTTCGTCGAAGTGATGGCCGTGCGCGACGACTATCATACCGAAAGCCCGCGCGCGCACCGCGACTTCCTGCCCGATGCGGCCAAAGCCGACGAGTCCGAGCGTTTTATCGAAAAGCTCGCGGCCGGTTTTCCGCTTCCAGCCGCCGGCGCGGGTGGAGTCGGTGTGGAAGAGGAAATTTTTCTCGGCGGCAAGGAGGAGCAACAGCGTGTGCTCGGCGACGGTGGTATGGTTGACCCCGGGAGTGAACAGCACGGGCAGGCCGAACTCAGTGGCCGACTTTACGTCAATTTTGTCCACGCCGATGCCATATTTGCTGATGACCTTGAGGCGGGGGCGGGCTTCCTCGAGAACCCGGCGCGTGATGGCGTCGTCGCCGCAGATGTAGCCATCAATGTCGCCGACGAGCGCGAGGGTGTCGGCCTCGTTGAGCGGACCGCGCGCTTTAATGACCTCCCAGCCGGTGCTGGCGAGCAAGTCGTGATGGGTGCCGGGGGTGTCTTGGAACGAGGTGGTTGTGAGGAGAACGCGGGTCATGGCGAATAGTCAGGCTCGCATAGGCGATCACGGGAAGTGAAGCGAAAGTTTTTGCACGGAAACCGGAACTTTAAGCGGGAAACCATGAAGCCATGAAACGGGATGAACTGGCGGGGCCGGAAACAAAATGTCAGAGCAGGCCTCTTGCGAAAATAGCTTCTGGGGTTCCATGCTTCCTGCTTCCCCCCACTGCGTTTTCGGTTCACCGCTTCGTCCACAACCGCAGCGAGGCGAGGAGGAAATCCTCCAGCGCGGCAGACTCATTGAGGTTCAGGCGGAGGAGGCCGATGTTGTGTTCCAGTTTCTCGATCGCCGCCGTAAATGCACGGGTCGTCACACGACGCTGCTCAGGATCGGTCACAGTGGCGGTTTGGCTGTGTGCAAAGGCGCGCGTCTCCTGCTCGATTTCGATGAAGAGCCGTGCACGGAAGGCGTTGGCGATACCGGTCTGGATCGCTTCCGCCTCGGCGTCGTCAAGGTCGTCGGGGAGCTTTTCTTTTTGCAGCTTCCACTCCTCTGCCGTGGCGAAGTCGAGTACGGCCGCGAAGCGGGCGGTGAGACCGTAAAGTGTGAAAATGTGGCTGGCCACGGCGCGTTTGTCAGGCGCGCCAGAGGCGGCGAGGCGGCCGAGCCAGGCGCGGTAGTCGTCGCGCCATGCGGGCCAGCCGTCGGTAGCGACAGGCGCGGCGGTGGAGGGGAAGCGGAAATGCAGCGTGCGACTGAGGATCGTTGGCAGGAGCGCGTAGGGGCGCGTGGTGAGCAGCAGAAGTGTGGTGTGGGCGGGCGGCTCCTCGAGCGTTTTCAGGAACGCGTTCGCCGACTCGGTGTTCATGCGGTCGGCCTCGTAGATAATGGCGACCTTGCGCGGGGCGACGGACGGTGAGACGTAGAGCGCGGGCAGAAACGCGCGCATCGTACCCGGCTCAGGCGTGCCGGCTTTGCCGATGGGAATAATGCGGGTCTTACCCTTGGGCCGGAGTGCAAAATAGTCCGGGTGATCTTTCACTGGGAAACGCGTTTTAGCATCGGTCGGATTTAACAGACGGTCGGCGATGGCGTGGGCGACGCCGACGAGTGTGCCGAGATCGCCGCCGTGGAGGAGGAGGCTGTGCGAGAGCCGCTGGCGCTCGATGGCGCGCTCGATCACCGCGACAGCGGGCGTGCCGGCGAGCGCGGCGGGCCAAGGTTGGGCGAGGGCGGGCATGAGGTGCTACGCAAAACTTTGTCTAAGATTTTTTCTGGTAGAGCACACCATCTGATCCCCCAATGGATATATATCCAAAGGTAGCATTCACCGGATACGACGCCCCAGTCCCAACTCCAGTTTTTGGCGATTTGTAGTTCGGATCAAATTTTGCGAACCCATCGATTGGAACCAAAATATTTGCATCAAAATCTAATCTCCCATTTGCCGGATCATATTTCCATCTTCCGCTCACCACGTCGTGGTTTCCTGAGGCTTTGATAGTAAGCTCCTGCTTAAACGTTCCATCTTTTTTCAGAGAAAGTTTTTCTATAGCTACAGCATAATCAGCAGAATAATCTCCATAAAGGTCGCTGGCGGTTTTGGGGTTGCTGCATGCCGCAAGCAGACTTACTCCAGCGAGAATCAAGATACCAACCAAAGATGAGGGTAGCAGAGATTTCATTAGGAATGGCGAGCATGAGTGCTATAGCTGCTCACACCTTCAAAGCCTTCTGCGTCTCCGCCCAGATTTTTTTGGCGACGGCTTCTTCGCTCTGCGTGCCGTCAATCACGACGACGCGCGAGGGGAGGCTTTTCGCGAGGAGCAGGTAGCCGGCGCGGACTTTTTCGTAAAACTCGATGTTCTCGCGCTCCATGCGGTCGGGAAGGTCGGAGGCGCGCTGTTTAATGCGGGCGAGGCTGACCTTCGTCGGCACATCGAGGATGAAAGTGAGGTCGGGCATGGCGTTGCCCACGGCGAAGCGGTTGATCTGGCTTACCGGGTCGGCGGCGAGATTGCGGGCGAAACCTTGATAAACGGTACTGGAGTCGAGGTAGCGGTCGCAGAGGACGATGACACCCTTCGTGAGGTTGGGCGCGATGAGTTCCCGAACATGCTGGGCGCGCGAGGCGGCGAAGAGCAGCAGTTCAGTTTCGTGGCACATCTCGTCGCCCTTAAGGTTGTGGACGAGAATGTTTCTGACCTGCTCGCCGATCTCGGTACCGCCCGGTTCGCGGGTGGTGAGCACGCTGCGGCCGGCGGCTTGCAGGCGGCTGGCTAGGCGAGCCATCTGGGTGGACTTGCCGCTGCCTTCGGAGCCTTCGAAGGAGATGAGTTTGCCGGTAGGTTTGGTTTTGAGAGGCATGGCAGGAGGGTGGAGGAGTCAGAGTCAGTTGGCGAGAAAGGTTTCGAGGTCCGCCAGCGAGGCGCTTTCGGTGGCGCGAAGTTCAGAGTGTGCGCATAAGTGGAATAAGGAGGGATGGCAGGCCGTGGCGGGCGACGCGGTGAGGAGAAAATTGCGCGTGGGGTGTGGCAATCAGATTTGCGCGACCATCGGACCGAAACTACCTATGGTATCGGAGGTACATGCTGCCCGCGGACCTTTCAGGACATAGGCGCGGCCTGCAATCGGCGGTTGCGTCTGGTGGGTTCGCTGCTGGGGGCGCGTTTTCCGTTGAACGCGCGCGCGAAACCGCGCAACCCTTGCGGTGGATTTTATTTCGCCAACCATGCCGCACCTTCTCGCCGTCAGCGTCGTCCATGTTTTCAGCCAGACCGACAACGTCGGCAAGGTCATCGTCGTCGGATTGGGCGTCTTCAGCCTGATCGCGTGGACGATCATGTTTGGGAAGCATTTTGAGCTGCGAAAACTCCGCGCGCTCAATCAAGCCTACGAGCGCGCCCTACGGCAGGAACGGGCGTTAC
>CAIQKQ010000007.1 GCA_903872425.1 uncultured Opitutia bacterium
CGGTTGCGGCATGGGCCCTGCTATCGCCGAGGACGCCAAAACAAAAATTCTGCTTGTCCCTGGCGTCAGTGCCGCCGACGTCCGCATTACTTGGGATCCGCCCTGGAACCAGTCTATGATCTCCGAGGAAGGAAAAATGAAGTTGGGTCTGATCTAAAATTTATCTGTCGGCTCTTCCCCATATTTGGCAGGCTGGTTCTCACTGTGTATGGTTTGGCTCGTTGGTGCATTTCTGGTGCTTTTGGGAGACGAATCAATTTATCCCGCCGGCACCAGTACGCGCAAACAACGCTGACGGACTGAAAACTCTACACGCGCGCCGGCAGTGTGTGACTCGCCGTCGGTGTGCAGCGGGCCGGGCCCCGGTCGCTCGACAGTGAAGTTGGTGCCGCGCCGTTGGAGCACGTCGGCGCGGCGATCGAGCGTGCCGTTGAATAACCTCACGAGCAACGGCGCAGCGTTAAACAGGTTGACCGGCGGCACAGCGGCGAGGTCGAGCAGGCCGTCGTCAGCCTGTGCGCGGGGCGCGATGTACGCATTGTTGCCGTATTGGCTGCAATTGGCGACCGTAAGCGTGAGCGCGCGTTGTGAGTCGCGTGTACCGTTTTGCGTGACGACGTAATCCTGCGGCTGATAGCTCATCCAGCCGCGCGCACCGGTGCGAAAGTAACCAGGCAGCCCGCGCTTTGTGAGCAGGTTAAACTCGCGAGCCATCTCCGCCTCGAAGCCGAGGCCCGCCGTAACGAAAAATGGTCGACCGTCGGCGAGTCCCATATCGATGAGGCGCGGCTGACCGGTTTGGAAAAGCGCAAACGCTTCCTCAGCGCGCAACGGAATGCGAAAATGCCGCGCGAGCCCATTTCCCGAACCGCTCGGAATGAGACCGAGCACGACCTCGGTGCCGACGAGTGCCTGTGCGACCTCATTCATCGTGCCGTCGCCGCCGAATGCCACAACCAGCGTGCAGCCGTCTGTGATGGCCTGACGCGCGAGCTCAGTCGCATGGTGCCGTCGCTCTGTCGGCACAATCTCCATTTCCCGACCGCAACTGACGACCAACTGCCGTACTCCCGCGAGCAGGCCTGGTTTGCGCGCAATGTCACCAGAGCGTGGATTATATATGATGCGGGTTTTCACCGGGCGCGACCGTGAGGAATTTTTGGCCGGACGCCACGGGAAAAACGCACTCATGAGTGTTTCGCCCGCTTGCCAGCGGTCGAGCAGGCCGCACGCTTACGGAGTGCCTTACTTCGACCACAACGCCACCGCACCGCTCGTGCCCGTCGCACGCGAGGCATGGCTGCGCGCGCAGGACGAAGCGTGGCACAACGCCTCCAGCCCCACACGGAGTGGCGCGCGGGTGCGCATACGGCTTGATACGGCGCGAGAGCAGCTTGCACTTTTTCTCGGCGGCGATCCGAAGCGACTTGTATTCAACTCTGGTGCGACCGAGGGAGCGAACGCGATTCTCGCGCATTGGGCACACACGCTGCCGACGGGCGCGCAAGTCGCCCTTAACCCGACCGAGCACCCGTGTGTGCTCGAGGCAGCACGGGCGCATGTCGGTGAGGCGCGTCTCACCTGGCTACCGCTCACGCGTGACGGCCTGGTTACGGTGGTCGAAACCCAAAAAATGCTCGCGGCTGGCAAGATCAGCGCGGTCGCAGTAATGGCAGCCAACAACGAAACTGGCGTGCTCCAGCCGTGGGCCGACCTCGCGGCGCTCTGTCGCCGCGCGGGCGCGCCATTTCTTTGCGATGCCACGCAATGGCTGGGTAAACTGCCCGGTTCAGGCCTCGGCCAGGCGGGCTGGGTCATTGGCTCTGCGCACAAATTTGGCGGGCCGAAGGGTGTGGGTTTTCTTCAAATCGCACCGGACGCGGATAGTTTTCCTGGGCAATTCGGCGGCGTGCAAGAAAACGGCCATCGCGGCGGCACGGAAAATTATCCCGGAGTTGCCGCCATGCTCGCAGCACTAAACGAGGCGGAGACCAAAAAAGTCTTGCGCGAAACCGAGCACGTGCGCGCTCGGGAAAAGTTCGAACGCGCCGTATGCGCCGCCGTTCCAGGCGCGGCCATCGTCGGCTCTGGCAGGGAACGCCTCTGGAATACTGTGTCGCTGCTCTTGCCGCATGGGGAGAACCACCGATGGGTCGCGCGAATGGACCAGCGCAATTTCCAGGTTTCAACCGGCTCAGCCTGTGCCACTGGCAAGGCAGCGCCGTCGCATGTGCTCGCCGCGCTCGGCCTCGCGCCCGACGCAGCACGGCGCGTTGTCCGCGTGAGCGGCAGTTGGGAGACGACAGACGCCGATTGGGCTGCGCTCGCCGAGGCCTTCGCAGCCGTCGCACCCGAGGTTCAGCCCGCCGCCAACGTGGCGAAACTGTGATGCACCTCCGCCGGATCACGCTCCAACATTTCCGCAACATCGCGTTCGCGGATCTCACGCTCGACGGGCCGCGACAATTTTTTTTCGGTACAAACGGGCAAGGTAAAACGAATCTGCTTGAGGCCGCTGGACTGGTGACTGCCTTGCGCTCGTTTCGCACCGGCGATACGCGCCTGCTCATCGCGCACGGCCAGCACGAGGCAGCGATCGCGTTTGAGCTGGAGCATGAGCGTCTCGGCGTGACGCGCGTTGTCATCACGCTCCACACCAATGGCAAGGACCTCACCTGCGACGGCAAGCATGTCACGCGGCTGGGCGACTACCTCGGCCGATTTCCAACCGTGGTATTTTCCGCTCAAGACTTGCAACTCGTACGCGGCGCTCCGTCGCCTCGCCGCCGCTGGCTCGACCTCACACTAGCCGCCATGGACGCTGACTATCTTACTGCGCTGCAAACCTACCACCGCGCGCTGGCCGAACGAAACAGCCTCCTGAAGCTCGGTCGGCCCGACGACGAACTGGCAGCGTTTGAGCCCCCGCTGGCAACCGCCGCCGCCACGCTCGCCACGAAACGCGCCGCTGGCGCGGTCGAGCTGGCCGCTCATTTTGCTACGGCCTACCTGAAGCTGAGCGACGGCGCGGAAACGCCGGCGCTGCGCCATGCGCCTGATCTCTCGGCCGATGACGCGTTAGCATGGGCGACGGTATTTGCTAAAAATCGTGGCCGCGACCGGCAATACCGCACGACCGTCGCCGGTCCGCACCGCGACGACCTTGAATTGACTCTCGACGGTCGCGCCGCCCGTGACTTCGGCTCCGAAGGCCAGCAACGCGGCCTCATGCTCGCGTTGCGGTTGGCGCAGGCGCAATTCTTCCGCGCACGATCCGGCGTCGAGCCCGTATTGCTCGCCGACGATATGCTGGGCGAGCTCGATTCCGCCCGCCGCCGCCGCTTCTGGACCGCGGTCGGTACTGAGCGGCAGATCCTCGCGACCAGCACGCAGCCGCCGGATTCTGGGCCGGCCGATTGGCATAAATTTTCAGTGAAGGCTGGAGTGTTTTTGCCAGCGCCAGACGATAGGGCTCAGGCCAATCGGCCAGCGTAGAGATTGAGGCGCCCGTTCCGCAGGAAGGCCACGAGCGTCTGGCCATTAGAGCGGGCAAATTCGGCAGCGAGACTCGTCGGCGCAGACACAGCGGCTACCACGGGTACGCGCGCAGCCAGCGCTTTTTGCATTACTTCGAACGACACACGTCCGCTCACCAGCAGGATGTGCCGGCGTAGTGGTAGCCAGCCGGCGCGCAATGCGTGGCCGAGCACTTTGTCCACGGCGTTATGTCGGCCGACATCCTCACGCGCAACGAGCAGCTTTCCAGCCAAATCAAACAGCCCCGCCGCGTGTAAACCGCCGGTAGTCTTGAACGTCGGTTGCTCCGCCGCTAGCCGCGCGGGCAACATGCGCAGTACCGCCGCTGACCCACGTGGCGCGCGGCGCACCGGCGCGAAATACTTCCGCACCGACTCGATGGTCGCCTTGCCGCACAGCCCGCAGCTCGTTGCGCTAAAGACGTGCCGCGTTAGACTACCAAAATCCACCTTGAGAGATTTCGGCAACACGACCTCGATTACATTGCCCGCTGCGGCCGCCGTACCGGAAGTGCGGCATTGCATGATATCGTAGATATCATTGGTCGAGCGTACGACTCCCTCACTCAGCAAAAAACCTGCAGCCAACTCGGCGTCATGACCCGGCGTACGCATCACCACCGCAATCGCCCGGCCGTTTACGCGCAACTCCAATGGCTCCTCGACCGCGAGCATGTCGGCCACGCGAGTGACCTTGCACCCGCGCACCATGCGGCGCACCGGCCAAGGACGAGCGAGTGAAGCGCTCGCAGGTATGTTGGCGACGAGAGGATTGATTGACATGGCTTGCCTAAGATTAGCGCATCGTGTGCTTTTCTCTCTGCGATGCCAGAGAATCACACCTCCTTGCCCGCCGCCCAACCTCCCGTAGAGCTTGACGGCACGCGTATTGGCACTTCCAGCAAGGCGGCGGCCGGGCTCACGGCGGTTGGAAAATCCCTAGCGATTGGAGTGGAGGAGATGGGCTTATTGCGAACGACAAAGTTGCTCCTCGAGATCAACCAAAAAAATGGCTATGACTGCCAGAGCTGCGCGTGGCCCAACCCTGACGACCACCGTAACTTTGCTGAATTCTGCGAGAACGGCGCTAAAGCCGTCGCCGACGAGGCCACCCGCCAGCGCATAACGTCGGACTTTTTTCGGCAACATAGCGTGACCGAGCTTGCAGCCAAATCCGATTATTGGCTCGGCAAGCAGGGACGGCTGACCGAGCCGATGGTGCTGCGGCCCGGCGCATCGCATTACGAGCCGGTTACCTGGGACGCAGCCTTCGAAATGATCGCCGCTGAGCTAAAGCAGCTCGCTTCGCCCGACCAGGCGGCGTTTTACACCTCCGGCCGCACAAGTAACGAGGCCGCGTTTCTCTACCAGTTATTCGTGCGGACTTTTGGCACCAACAATCTGCCTGATTGTTCCAACATGTGCCACGAGTCTAGCGGCTCGGCGCTCACACCAACCATCGGCATCGGCAAAGGCTGCGTCACGCTGGCTGATTTCGACCGGGCCGACGCCATCTTTGTCGTAGGGCAAAACCCTGGGACCAACCACCCTCGCATGCTCTCCGCGCTCCAGTCCGCCAAGCGGCGCGGCTGCAGGATTGTCAGCATCAACCCACTGCCCGAGGTGGGGACGCATTTTTTCAAAAACCCGCAGGACCTAAAAAACCCGCTCCGCGCGGCCGAGGTGATGTTTGGCAAAGGCACGCCCATCGCCGACCTGTGGCTACCTGTCAGCAGTAACGGCGACATGGCGGTTTTCCAAGGCATGATGAAGGAGATGCTCGCCGAGGATGAGCAGCGTCCGGGCCAAGTGCTCGACCGTGCGTTCATCGCTGAGCACACCCACGGCTTTGACGTGCTCGCCGCGTATCTGCGCTCCCTATCGTGGGACAACATCGTTGCCAGCAGCGGCCTGACCCGCGCGCAAATCCGAGCCGCCGCCGACATCGCGATGGGCGCAAAGGCTATCATTGCCTGCTGGGCAATGGGCCTGACCCAACATCGCGAGGCAGTCGCGACCATCCAGGAAATCATTAATTTCCTCCTAGTTGGTGGCCATATCGGCCGACCCGGCGCCGGCCCTTGCCCGGTGCGCGGCCACAGCAATGTCCAGGGTGACCGCACGATGGGGATTTTTGAGAAACCCTCCGCCGCGTTTCTCGACAAGCTGGCCGCAGAGTTTTCCATCGCGCCGCCACGCGCACATGGTCTCGACGTGGTGGACAGCATCAAAGCAATGCATGCGGGACGCGTGAAGGTTTTCTTCGCGATGGGAGGAAATTTTCTCTCGGCCACCCCTGATACCGAATACACCGCCACTGCGCTGCGGAAGTGCGCACTCACGGCGCACGTCGCCACCAAACTGAACCGCTCCCACCTTATCACTGGCCGCACTGCGCTTATTCTGCCCTGCCTCGGCCGCACAGAAATTGACCGACAGGCGGGCGGCGACCAGTTCATCACAGTCGAGGACAGCATGGGCGTCATCAGCGCCTCCTACGGCAGCCTGACGCCGGCCTCGCCGCATCTGCGGAGCGAAACCGCCATTATCGCCGGACTAGCCAAGGCGGTGCTCGGCCCGAATTCGCCCGTGGATTGGGTCGCGCTTACGGGCAACTACGACTTCATCCGCGATCGCATCGAGCGCGTCATACCGGGCTTTGCGCCGTTCAACGAGCGCGTCAAGCGCGGCCCTTTCTACCTGCCCAACGGCCCACGCGACCAACGGCAGTTCAATACCGCGACAGGCAAGGCCAACTTCACCGTCCACGCTTTGCCGCCATCCGCCATCGGACCTGGCCAATTTGCGATGATGACAATCCGCACGCACGACCAGTTCAACACGACCGTCTATGGCTTGGACGACCGTTATCGCGGCATCTACAATGGCCGCCGTGTGATTTTCATGAACGCACAGGACATGGCCGAGGTTGGCCTCGTGCAGGGCCAGCTCGTGGATCTAACCAGCCATTTCAACGGGGTGGAGCGCGTCGCGCCCCGCTTCATGGTCGCACCCTACGACATCCCCCGCCGCTGCACGGCCACCTATTTCCCCGAGACCAACGTGCTCGTGCCGATCGACAGCGTCGCCGAGGTCAGCAACACGCCAACCTCCAAGTTCGTCGTCATTACCGTGCAGCCATCCACGAATGCGTCTGGCATCGCTAGACACATCAAATTAACGGAAGCAACGGCCTGAGTATTCCTCTCTCCGTTACCCATAGCATCGAAAGCGGCGAAGCTAACCAATCCCGTAGGCTGTAATCCATCGGCCCACGGCCATCAGCCCCGACCGCTCAACAACTCTTCTGCATGCGCCAATGCGCTCTTGGCTTTGCTGTCGCCGAGCATGCGGGCGAGTTCGGCGACGCGGGCCTTGCGGCTCGTGTGCAGTGGCGCGATGTTCACGGCGGCGCGATCACCCGATTGGTCTTTCGTCACGACAAAATGCGTGTCGCCTTGCGCGGCGACCTGGGGAAGATGCGTCACGCAAAAAACCTGCCGGCCATGCGCGATGGCGGCCATCTTTTCGCCCACGATGCGGCCGATCTCACCACCGACGTTCGCATCCACCTCGTCGAACACGAGCACGGAAACACCATCGAGATCGGCTAGCACCGCTTTCAAGGCGAGCATCACGCGCGCAAGCTCCCCGCTCGACGCCACGCGGTTGAGCGGCAGGGGCGGCTCGCCGACGTTGGGCGAGAACAAGAACTCCGCGCCGCAGTCGCCCATCGGCCCAAGCTCGGCGAGCGGCACGACACGCACCGAAAAATCCGCGCGCTTGAAGCCGAGCTGCGCGATGCCTTTGGCCGCGGCCTTGGCCAAATCTTTCGCGGCCTTTTCGCGCGCGGCGCGGAGCGCCGCGGCCTCCTGACGCGCGGCGCGTTCGGCGTCAGCCACCTGTTTATCTAGCCGCGCGAGTGCGCCCTCGATGTCGTCCTGCGCTTCCAGCCGACGGCGCAGCTCTTCGCGCGCGTCGGCGACCGCACGCACGTCGGCGCCATGACGGCGTTTGGCGTCGTGCCACGCGTCCATTTTCTCCTGCAAGGCGGCAGCATGGTCGGGTTCGTGCGTGAGCGACTGAGCGAGACTGCCGAATTCGGCGGCGAGGTCGTTGAGCTCAATGGCCGTAGCGGCGAGACGCTCTGTGAGAGGGCGGCTGGCGGGGTCGAGCGCCTCGAGTTGCCGCGCCTCGCGCACGCGCAACGCGAGCCGCGTCTGCACGCCGTCCTCGCCGGCCAGTCCGTCCTCGAGCGTTTGCGCGAGTGCAGTGATCTCCTGCACGCGGCTTTGGCGTGTGAAATCGCGCTCCAGCGCGGCGACGGCCTCCTCGGTCAACTCCAACATGTCGAGTTGGGCGAGCTGCTGCTGAAGAAATGCGAGCTGGTCGGGGGAGAGCTTAGTCTCATGTGCGAGCTTCTCCCGCTCGGCGAGCCGAGCTCGCCAGGCGTGGTACTTTTCCTGATAGGCGGTGAGCGCGGCTGCCTGGCGGCCGAAGAGGTCGAGCAACTCGAGCTGGTGGCTCTCCTTGAGTAGGCGGCGCGGCTCGCTAGGGCCGTGAAAATCAATCCAGTGCTCGCCCAACCGCGCGAGGGCGCCGAGCGTGGCGAAACCGCCGTTAACGGTGATTTTAGGCGGTTTGTCACGCGGCAGGCTGCGCTTGAGCAGCAGCACGCCATCCTCGCACTGTGGCAGGTCGAGTTCGGCAAGCAACCTGTCCGTTTTATCGGCGTCCGCGAAAAACAGCGCCGCCTCGACCTCACACGTCGCCGCGCCCTGGCGGATGACGGTCTTGTCCGTGCGCCCACCCGCAAGCAGCGACAGCGCGCCGAGCAGGATGCTCTTGCCCGCGCCCGTCTCGCCGGTGACGGCGGTGAAGCCCGCCTCGAAGTCGAGGGCGACTTCGTCGAGCAGCGCGAGGTTGCGGATGCGGAGCGACTGGAGCATGGGCTGACAAAGGCACGAAAGGTCGCCGGGTTTCAAGGCCTGCGTTTTCTGCTGGATATATTCATGCATTGCCTTGGTGCCACCCCTCACAAAAAATCCTCTCGTGCGAATCATCGACGCCCATGTCCACCTGTACCCGCCGGCGGCCAACGCCGACCCGGCCGGCTGGGCGATGGCGCACGGTGAGGCCCATTGGGCGGCGCTGTGCACGCGGCGACGACGCGACGGTCACGCGGTGCAAATTTTCCCCTCGGCGGATGATTTACTGCGCGAGCTGGACGCGGCGGGCGTTGAACGCGCCATACTTCTGGGTTGGTATTGGGAAAACGCGGCAACTTGCGCGGAGCAAAACCGATTTTTCGCCGCCACCGTGCGTGCGCATCGCGACCGATTGGCGGCGTTTGCCACTGTACATCCGGGAGCTGGGCGTGCGGCGACGCTTGCCGAGGTGCGCCGCGCGCACAACGACGGCTTGATCGGCCTCGGCGAATTATCGCCGCATTCGCAGCATTTCGCCATGGACGAGCCGGTGTGGCAAGACGTGCTCGCACTTGCCACCGATTTGCGGCTGGCGGTCAACCTGCACGTCACCGACCCGGCATCGCGGCCGTTTCCGGGACGCATCGAAACACCACTGGTGGATTTCACGTGGCTAGCGCGAGCGCATCCGGGTGTGACTTTCATCCTCGCGCATTGGGGCGGCAGCTTGCCACTGACGGACTTGCCCAATGTCTTCCTCGACACGGCGGCCTCACCCCTACTCTACGGCCCAGACGTGTGGGCACGCATCGGCCGCAATGTGCCAGTGGAGCGCGTGCTGTTCGGCTCGGACTATCCACTCGACCTATATCCGCGCACACAGCCCGGCGCAGGCCTGCGGCCATTCGTCGCAGAAGCGGCACATGGCCTGCCGGATGAGGCAGCGCGCGCGGCGGTATTTTCAGCGAACGCGCGGCGGCTATTTGGCTGGAAGTGAGCGGCAAGACCCCACCTATCGTCTCGAGGGCCCGGCGTCCAACCCGCGGCACCGGAACCGTCAGGTTAATCGGCGAGCCTGCGAAATACAAATATTGAGGCCGCACCGGCTCCCCGCTTTTGCGCGCTTTGCGTTCGAGGCGTGACACATTTTGAAATATGCCGGCACCGCAGGTCCCCGGACGAGCGATCCCGGCTCCACAGTGAGCGCAGCACGACTTTGCCGCTTGGCGCGCCACGTGGTTTCGCCATGACTGCCGGCGATATGATGACGACCCGCCGCTTTTTATTATTATTTTCAGTGCTCACCCTGCTCACACTGTTGGCGGGATGTGTACGTCAGGACGCTGCACCTTCGTCAGCCATACCAATCGCCGGATCGCCTGCGCCCACATTGCGCCGGGTGCGCCTCCAAACTGATTGGCTACCGCAGGCGGAGCATGGCGGGTTTTACCAGGCTTTGGTCCGCGGCTATTACGCGACGGCAGGGCTGGACGTGGAAATTTTGCCGGGCGGGCCGGGCGCCACTATCCGCCCACGCGTAGCGGCCGGCGAAGTCGAGTTTGGCCTGAACCGCAGCGACGACATTATCATGAGTGTCGAGCAAGGGCTGCCGCTCGTCATCACCGGTGCATTTTTGCAGCACGACCATCTCGGTCTGCTGTTGCACGCGAATGACCCAGCGAAAACCTTCGCCGACCTCAACGGCCGCACGCTCACAGTGATGCCTGGGCTGACATGGATCAAATTCGTCCAGAAAAAATACGGCATCACGTTCAACCTCCGTCCGTTGGCCAGCGGCCTCGCGACTTTTTTTGCCGACCCAGGAGACATCCATCAATGCCTCCTCACGAGCGAGCCGTTCATCGCCGCGCGGCAGGGCGTGGCCGTCCGCACCCTTGCCATCGCCGACTCAGGCTACGATATCTATCATGTGATTTTTACGCGCCGCGCGTTTCTACGCGACGCACCGGAGGTCGTGCGGGCCTTCACGGTCGCGTCGCTGCGCGGGTGGGATGACTACATCCACGGCGATCCGACGGCGGCACACGTGGAAATTTTGCGGCGCAATCCGGACATGACGGCCGAGCAGCTCGCGTTTTCGCGCAACGAGCTGATAAAACGTGTACTCGTACATGGCGATGCCATGCGGGGCGATGTGATTGGCAAGCTGAGCTCTAGGCGGCTAGCCGAACAGATCTCGGTGCTACGGGAATTTGGCGAACTCAAGCGACCCATCGCTGCACCCGACATCGTTACCCCCGATGCACTCGCCCCCTGAGTGTCCAAAATCCGCTTTGCAACTTCTGGCCTCCTTACTGAAAATAATCCCCATGACTCCCGAAGCCCGCCTCGCCGCCCTCAACCTCACACTCCCCGGCTCGCCCGCCCCTGCTGGTAACTACGTTCCTACTGTCCGCACAGGCAGCCTGCTATATTGCGCCGGCACCATCTCTGCACTCGACGGGGTGATGACGCACACCGGCGCAGTCGGTCGCGAACAGACCGTGCAGACCGGCTACGACTCCGCCCGCATTTGCGCACTCAACGCCCTCGCCAATATTCGCGCCGCCATTGGCTCGCTCGACCACGTGACGCGCGTGGTGATGGTCAACGGCTTCGTCAACGCCGTCCCCGGCTTCGCCGATAGTCCGGCGGTGATCAACGGTGCGAGTGACCTGCTCGTGGCCGTGTTCGGTGAAGCCGGTAAACACGCCCGCGCCGCCGTCGCCGTTAGCGGTCTGCCGAAAAACTCCACGAGCGAGGTACAGATCGTGGTAGAGCTGAAGGGGTGATGTTCGGAGGGACGCTGATTTCGGTAAAAATTTCATGCGTTCAGCTCTGCAAGGGCATCTTCAATGAAGTCGATCGCCTTGCCCAAACCGTGTCCGCCATCACAAATCTCCCTCGACTCATACGGCTTTCGCGCCGATAGTGCATTACATGGCCAAGTCCACACGCATGACCCTCTGCTCCTTTTGCGGCAAGTCGCAGGCGGAGGTGAAGAAAATCATCGCGGGTCCAGGTGTCTACATCTGTGACTCTTGCGTCAGCGTGTGCAAAAGCATCATCGACCGAGAAACGAAGGCTCCCGCTGTCGAGAACAAGCCAGCGTTTCGCTTCGTCAAGCCGTCAGAGATCAAACACTCGCTCGACGACTTCGTTATCGGACAGGAACACGCCAAGAAGGTGCTTTCGGTCGCCGTCTACAATCATTACAAACGTCTTATGTTTGCGGCCGGCCGTACCACGCACGGCGAGGGCGAACTCGCGACGGAGTTCAATGACGTCGAAGTCGAGAAAAGTAACATCCTGCTTGCTGGCCCCACTGGCTCGGGCAAGACCCTCCTCGCGCGCACCCTGGCCCGAATCCTCGACGTCCCGTTCGCCATCTCCGACGCCACCACGCTCACCGAAGCCGGCTACGTCGGCGAGGACGTGGAGAACGTCGTCCTCCGCCTCCTCCAGGCCGCCAACTATGACGTGAAGAAGGCCGAGTGCGGCATCGTCTACATTGACGAGATCGACAAGATTGGCCGAAAGACTGAGAATGTCTCCATCACGCGCGACGTGTCCGGCGAGGGGGTGCAACAAGCACTGTTGAAAATTTTGGAGGGCACCACGTGCAACGTTCCGCCACAAGGCGGCCGCAAGCACCCGAACCAAGAATATGTGCAGGTCAACACCGCCAACGTGCTCTTCATCTGCGGCGGCGCGTTTGTCGGCCTAGATTCGATTGTCCAACGCCGCCTCGGCCGGCGCAGCGCTGGCTTCGCCGCCATTGAGGCCCAACGGAACGAGGCAACGCCGAACGCTGAGTTGCTGATGAAATCGCTCGAACCCGAGGACCTCATTCGCTTCGGGATGATCCCCGAGTTCATCGGGCGACTACCGGTCGTCTCGGTGCTTGACCCGTTGCAGGTCGCGGACCTTGAAAAAATTTTGCTCAAGACCAAAAACGCGATGGTGAAGCAATACGCCAAGCTCTTCGCGATGGACGGCGTACGCCTAAAATTTACCCGCGACGCCGTCAAGACTATCGCCACCAAGGCCGTCGAGCTAAAGACTGGCGCGCGCGCCCTTCGCGCCATCATGGAGGGCCTAATGCTAGAGGTGATGTACGATTTGCCGCAACGTGACGATGTTGCCGAAGTCGTGATTGACGCCGCCGTAGTTGCCGGCACCCGCAAGCCCATACTCCGC
>CAIQKQ010000008.1 GCA_903872425.1 uncultured Opitutia bacterium
CTCGCGAAATTTTGGTGTGTCACAACTCGGACAATCTCCAACTGGCGCGCACGCGGTGCGCCCGTGGAGAACACTGAGGACATGCTGGCCTGGATCGTCGGCGGGAAGCGCGTGCCGCGACATATCTACCGACGTGGCGCGGAGATTATCCGGGAAGTGCGTCTGGCCGAATCTAAGGCTGCTCGTCGGAGCGTGACGACCCCCATGGCCCGTGAGGGCTGACCAATTTTTTAACTTGGCGCTCGCCTCCCGCAACGAGGCACGAACCTCAAACTGTGATTGGCCCACCGGCCGCCATGCCGCAAGGCAGGTTAGGAAGCAGCCTCTGAGTCAGAATCTATCGGTGGCGGGGAGCGTCGGACGCCTCAACTCCAACCCCGCGCAAACAAAGGCCGCAAGGCCGTCCCGATGACCGCCCCGCGATTGCGGGGCAACCGTGTGCCTGAGGTGCAGCCGAGCGGAGTCATCGCCAAGTGGCAACGCAACTTCCCAGTCCGTCAGGCCTGTTGTTCCCACCCGGCTCCCCCTCGCCGGGGTGAGCCGTGGACGCACTGACACCCGAACCGCCATGCCTTGTCCCCAATTCGCTTGTCGCCGCAATTCGTCACTGGCAGAGAGCGCGCATGAATCTTTCCTTCAACCGCAAGGACGCGCTGCGGCTCCTTCGGCATCTGTCCGGCGGTGGAGCGGCCATGAGCGACATCCGGGTGGTTGCTCGCGGCAAAGAGCTTTTTTTTGAAACGGCCGAGACTACCGCCAGCATGGAGGCATTGATCCTCGAACCCGGTGCGTTCGTTGTCAGCCGGGAAACCTTTGCCCGCCTCTTGCGCTCCTTCCCCGACAAGACCTCGCTCACTCTCACGGCCGACGCCGAGCACTTCCGCTTGGACAACTTCAAAGGCCAGGTGCGCGCCTATGATCCCGCGCCGATGCTGGCCGACGAATTCACGGAAGCTAAAACTGGTAACGCCTCCCAAGAACCCGACCCGCAGTCCTGGGCGCGGCTATGATCGTGTCACACGAACGGCAACTTTAGACGGGCTAAAAGAAAGGAAGGGGGCCGGTGATCAGCCGGCGCGCGAGTCCGCGAACCGGTTGCGGCGGGAGAAAGTATCCCCCAAAGGGAGGCTGTGCAAGGGGCTGAAAACGCCCACCGAAAGCAGGACAGCGGCGTTATCAGCAAGGCTCGCACTAAGTGCCGGATTGAGCCTCGGGCGGGCCTCACCGTGCGAGCGAGCGGCGAGGTCTCACACCACACCGGCAACGGTGATGCGGGGCATGGCCGCGAACGCCTTTTCAAGGCTGGCGATCTCGTGATGGGTGTAGGTGCGGTGAACGTCCGACGCGTGGCCGACGTGCTCGCGGCGGAGCTCTTCCGACACGCCGGCATTGGCGGCGGCAGACACACAGGCATGACGGAGGGAATGAAAGCCGAGATCAAAGAAGGCTTTGCCCGCGCCTTTGGCTGCGACGTTTTCAAATTTGATGCCAGCCTGCACCATGAGCGCACGGAACGTGAGGGAGAGGCCAAATTTGCCGCCTGAGCGCTTGCCATGCAGGGTGGGGAAGACAGGCGCGGTGCCGACGCCTTGGCGCGTGGCAAGCCACTCGCGCAGCTCGGGCAGGATGATGGTCTCGCGCTTGTGGGCCTTGCGATGGCGGGCCTCCTTGGCGGGCCGGAGGGAGATCACGCGGCGGTCGAGGTCAACCTGGTCCCAGCGGAGACTGGCGGCGTCCTGGATGCGGAAGCCGCAGCAGTAGCCCACGAGAATCATGCCGCGCCATTCGTCGTCGGCCTCGGCGAGCAGGC
>CAIQKQ010000009.1 GCA_903872425.1 uncultured Opitutia bacterium
ACCACCCTCAACAGCGGCACGCTCGTCGCCAGTGCCACAAGCCTGCCCGGCAATGTCTCCCTCGCCACCACCAGCAGCGTGCTGGTGCTTAATCAGGCGGCCAACGGCACTTTTGCCGGGACGATTTCTGGCGTCGGTTCGCTCAACAGCCAAGGCACGGCTATTCTCACGCTCACCGGCTCCAACTCCTACACCGGCGGCACCACGATTTCTGCCGGCCGGCTGGCCTTGGGCAGCGCGGGAGCGCTTGGCACCACCGGCACGATCTCCTTTGGCGGCGGCACCCTCGAGTTCAGCGCCAGCAACACGACCGATTACTCCAATCGCTTCAGTACTGCGGCGAACCAGCTTTACCGGATCAACTCCGGCGGCCAGTCCGTCACGCTGGCCTCCGCGCTGACCAGCGCAGGTGGCTCCCTGAACGTGTTCGGTTCCGGCACCCTCACGCTCACCGGCACCAACTCTTACACCGGCGGCACCACCGTCAACAACACCGGCACCCTCGTCGTCAGCGCCGCGAGTCTGCCCGGCAACGTCGTCCTCACCAACAGCAGCACCCTCCGCTTCAACCAAACCACCAACGGCACTTTCGCTGGCGCCATCTCCGGCACCGGCGCGCTGGCCGTGCAAGGCGGCGGCACGCTCACGCTCACCGGCACCAACTCTTATACCGGCGGCACCACCGTCACAGGGGGTACGCTCGTCGTCAACGTCACGAGCCTGCCTGGCAACGTCGCCTTGAACAGCAGCGCACTCGTGTTCAATCAGACATCCTCCGGCACGTTTGCCAGCGCGATTTCCGGCACCGGCTCGCTCACTGTGCGGGGCGGTGGCACGCTCACGCTCACCGGTGTCAACACCCACAACGGCGGCACCACCGTCAGCGGCAGCACACTCGCTGTCGGCAGCACCAGCCAGCTCGGCACCACCAGCAGCGGACTCACTTTGGACGGTGGCACGCTGCTCAACACCGCAGCTACGGACGTCATCGCGCGCACCGTCACCTTCACAGCCAACAATGGTGGCCTCAACAACGGCGGAACGGGCAAAACGCTCGACCTAACCGGCAGCAGCCTGGGAGTCGCCGGCGGGGCGACGCCCACCGTCACCATCAGCGGCGGCGGCAGCACCCTGCTCACTGCGGCCAATCTCGCCACCGGCCTCGCCTTCAACCTCACGAACGGCACACTCGTGCTGAACACCCCCAGCACCGCCTTCCTGATCCCGAACAATTTCGCGGTCAACAGCTCCACGCTTTCGATCAACCCGCTCGGCGGCACACAAAACGTCACGCTCTCCGGACTGATCACCGGCAACGGCACCATCACCTTCAGCGGCACGGGCACACTCGCGCTCTCCGGGGCCAACAACAATTTCACCGGCACCTTCTCCGGGGGCAGCGGGACCCTCACCGGCGACACCGGCAGCATCCATGGCAATATTGTCAGCACCGGCACGGTGGCTTTCAACCAAGCGGCGGACGGCACCTTCAGCGGCAACCTCACCGGCGGCGGGGTGCTGGTCAAGACCGGCGCCGGCGCGCTCACGCTCGCCAACACCACCGGCTCGCCCCTTGATTTGCGGGCCGGTTCCGTCTTCCTGGGCACGCCCGGCGGCGCGCCCGGCGGCACGGGCACGGCGACGATCGCCGCCGGCGCCCTGCTCGGGGGCAACGGCACCGTGGGCGGCAGCCTTCTCAATGCGGGCACGCTCAGCCCTGGCAATTCGCCGGGCGTCATCAATATTTCCGGCAACTTCACCCAGTCCGCGGGAGGCAAGACCATCATCGAGCTCGCCTCCCTCGCTTCCTTCGACCGTCTGGTCATCACCGGCACCGCCACGCTGAACGGCACGTTGCAGGTGACCAAGCTGCCAGGCTACACGCCCGCCCTCGGGGACACTTTCGCCATTCTCACCGCCGCCGGCGGGGTGAGCGGAACGTTCAGCTCGCTCACGGGCACGGCGCTGGCGGCCACCGGCACGGCAATCGGCAGCACGGTCAGCTATGGTGCGACGACCGTGACCGTGGCCTTTGTCCAGCTGCCCCTGGCCGGTTTCGCGCTCACCTCCAACCAAGCCGCCGTGGCCAGCGCCGCCCAGCTTGTTCCCGGTCTGGCCACCGCGCTCGACGCCGTTCCGACCGGCCAGCTCCCGGCCGCGTTCAATGCGCTCTCGCCGCAGGGCTATGAGGTTTGGTCCGACATCGCCTTTGCCCGCGCCACCGCGCTGGCCACCCGCCTCGAACGGGAGGATGATGCCGTGGGCGGCCTGCAGAACGTCTATTTTGAGGGCACCCAACGCCGCGGCCACACGGGTGGCAACGGGGATGTCGGCCGGGGTACATTCACTGCCTACGACGGGCTGTTGGGCGATGATCGTGTCGTCAGCAAGAATCTCGTCGTGGGCGGCCTGTTCGGCTATGGCGAAACGACCGCCGACCTAGGCTCCGCCGGCAGCCGCACGACGGTCAAGAACTACACGGTCGGTCTGCGCGCGGTGACGTCGCGCGGCCCATGGTTTGCGCATGGCCTCCTCGCCTTCGGTTTCGACCGGTATGATGCTACGCGGCCGGTGGCCTTCACCGGCACTTCCGCTGTCGCCAGCGCGTCCGTGCATGGCCAGCAGTGGACGGTCGCCCTATCCGGTGGCCGGGAAATCATGCGCGGGGCCTGGCGGTTCTCGCCCTTTGGCGGGATCCAGGCGACCAGCTGGCAGGCCGACCCCTTTGCCGAGACTGGCGCGGGCACGCTCGGCAGCACGCTGGCCGGCCAGTCTGCGGTCTCGGTGCGATCCCAGTTCGGACTTGAGGGCGAGGCCGGCCTGCGGGCTGGCACGTGGGAGCTGTTTCCGCGCTTCCGCGCGGCCTGGTTGCACGAATGGGATGACAATTCCCGCGCCATTCACGCCGCATTTGGCTCGTCCGCTTACAGTGTGCGCACCCGCGCCCCGCAACGCGACAGCGCGTTGCTGAGTGTCGGCTTTGACGTGCGGCTGAGCCCCCGTTCGCTGATCTATACGGACTTTTCCGCCCAAACCGGCGATGTGTCCAAGATTGTGAGTGAATTTCGCGCGGGGCTCTCGGTTCACTTTTGAGCAGGAAACGGCGCATGGTGGCGGACATGCGCCCGGAGTGCGGTCGGGCCGCTCGTTTGTGGCCTCGGTAACAGAAGCGGCGGCAGTCGTCCCCATGATCACAGAGCCTGCCCTCCCCGCCGATCCACCCATGGTGACGCCTCCACCGGCTGCCGGTTTCGTCCGACGGCCCCGCCTCCCTGCTGCCATTATTTGCGGTCGAGGAATTCGGAAGCGGACGGTTTCGGATCGAGGATGTAACCAGCGGGTGGCGTGGGTCTGGCTTCTGGGGGAACCCACTCATTTGCCACTGACTCGGCTACCGGCTCGAACGCACCGCCGCGATAAACGTCAACGTGACCGCTGGCCGTATCGCAGCGATAAAGGATCGCACTGATACCGCCCGGAACAAAGACGAACCGCTGTGCCGGCCAATGCCGCCCGGCAACAAAGGCGGTGGTGAGCGCGGCGAGTGCCGCGACGGAGAGGAAGATTTTGTTTTTCATGGGAAGGGTGGAATCTGCGAGCGGCGGCGGCGTGCTCGGTGGCGTTGCTGTCGAGCGCGCCAAGCCCGGCGACTGTGCGGAGGTCCGCAATTTTCCGGCTGCTAGTGCCGCCTTGTCTTGCTCGCGCCAGCCTAGCATCCGCTCGGTGTGCTGTTGCTGGATTTCTCCGGTCGGCTTCACCGGGGCGGCGGCATCGCTGGGCGGATTCTCGCGGGGCGTTGGCATGGCGACGGGATTAATTCCGTAGTTGTTTGGTGCAACGCTCGGCGAGATCCGGCCGGTTTCAGGCAGGAACTTTAAGCGGCGATAACTGAAGGTGCCACGAATCCCGTGAATGAAGAAGAGGGTAAAGAGCACCGACAGGACGGGATTCTTGGGGCCAATAGTGGCCCACAGATAACCTTGCCCAACGAGATAGTAGGTGAGTCCCACCGCAGCCGCAACGCGCGACAATTTCCAAATGCCAAACGCGATGACACCAAAGAAAAACACATCGAGGAATGACCAAGCCGTGATGCCAAACACGGGGGATTTGAACACGCCGTAGAGGGCGAAACCCGACGTGACAACCATGACGAAGCACGCGGCCACCGCGCCGCCCATTGCCGCTGCCCGTGCCTGCTTCAAGCTGGAAACATCCGGCCACAGAAATTGCCAGCGCCCTTGTTGTGTCGCAACTGGTGTCGTCGGCTGCGCCGGTGCGTCAGCATCGCTGGGCGAGTTCTCGTGGGGTGTGGGCATGATCTGCGGTGGACGGCGCAACCGTGCGGATCGTTGGCGTGGCGGCAAGCGCCAACGCCGCCGGTGTGAGCTGATAGAGTTTCCGG
>CAIQKQ010000010.1 GCA_903872425.1 uncultured Opitutia bacterium
AGTTTCGCGCCGCGCTTGGCTCCGGCCCGCAGCCGACGGCATGGAGCCGCGACAACAGCTCTGGAGCAACGCAACCGGTGGCGAAGCAATCGGCAAACGCCGCCGGTTTTTCCGACCTCATTGGCAACGTTGCTGAGTGGCTCGCCGCCACACCGGTGGCCGAGGACGCGCCGGTGGTTGGCGGCAGCTATCTCGAAAGTGCAGCTGCGCTCGCGCACTGGCCACTGGAGACGCGTTCCAAAAATGACCGCGCGCGTCACATCGGTTTCCGTTTTGTGGTCGAGTCGTCCGACCTGTCCACCGGCCTCCCCGGCGCGACGCCAGCGATGTCCAACGCGGCTGACGCGGCGCAGCCCATACGGTGAGGGGCTGCGCGCACATAATTAGGTTGTCATCCGCGTGTTACAGGTCGAAGCTGTGCGCATGATCCAACCCGGCCCCAGTGAAGCCGATCTCGCCAAAGCCCGGCGCACACGAGACTTCTTACTCCTGCTCACGGCTGCTTTCATTGCACTACCGTGGCTCGTGCTCCTCCTGCGCCGCTGACGCGTCTCCATGAACAAGACCCTGTTGCCGATTCGGCTGGTATTCGTCCTGCTCTGTGTGGCGGCGGGTTGGCTCGTGTGTTACAGTATTCGCGACTGGGATGGTTACCGCGCCCGAGCGATTTTCATCGGCCTAAGCATCGGCGTGCTCGTGGTGCTAGTGGACATTTTGTTGAAAGGCTTCTCGCTGCGCGGATTGTCGGTCGTGACGTTTGGTATCGCGGTCGGCGCGCTAGTTGCGCACTTGGTTGGGAATTCTCCGCTGCTCGAACGGGGCGACCCGGAAAATATTTACCTCGTGCGGCTGACATTGTTCATCGTGCTGCCGTATCTCTGTTCCGTCATCGCGCTGCGCGGCAAGGATGAATTCAATCTCGTCATACCCTACGTGCGCTTCGTGCCGCACGAGGTGGAATCGCCGCTCGTCGTGGTGGATACGAGCGCACTGATCGACGGCCGCATCGCGCGGGTGTGTCAGACGGGCTTTCTCGGCGCAGCGTTGGTCATCCCTCGCTTCGTGTTGCGCGAGTTGCAAGGGGTAGCTGACTCGTCCGATCCGGTGAAACAGGCCCGCGGCCGCCGCGGCCTCGATGTGCTTAACGATCTTCGTAAGCTCAAGCACCTCGACCTCCGCATTCATGAGAGCGAGGCCCGATCCGGCGAGGTGGATGCCAAGTTAGTCTTCCTCGCGCAGGCGATGAAAGCCAAGCTGCTCACCACCGACTATAACCTAGCCAAGCTCGCCGAATTTCACGGCGTGCCATGGCTCAACCTCCATACACTCGCGCAGGCGTTGCGGCCTGAGCTTATCGTCGGCGAGACCCTCGACGTCGAACTGGTGAAGCCCGGTAAGGATGACGGCCAGGCCGTCGGTTTCCTTGACGAAGGTGTGATGGTTGTGGTCAACGGGGGTCGTGCTGCACTCGGCCAGCGCGTCGGTGTGGAGATCGTCAGCGTGCTCCCGACCGCCGGCGGCAAGATGGTCTTCGCTAAGCTGGCTGGTCCTAACGGGCCGGGGTAGGGCGGTTTAAGAATAATTTTTCATCAGAGCCTAGGCTCACTCCGGTTTTCGATTTAACCTATGGTTAATGCGCTTTTAAATTTAACCGGACACATCTTTCACTTCAGTTCGTATGCGCTGATGATTGCGGCTCTTG
>CAIQKQ010000011.1 GCA_903872425.1 uncultured Opitutia bacterium
ATGGAGGCAAGGGGTTGGTGATGCACGGCGCAAAAACTCCGCGCGCCACTGCCTCCAGACGCAAGGGCGAAGTTGCCCACCGGTGGCCGGCAATGTCATACAAAAAATGCTGCGGCCGCTACCGTCGCGGATGGCCTCCGAAAAATTTTGTCGCCCGCTGTTCCTGTCAGTGGGTGCAAAATGACGAATGCTGCCACGTCCACGAATCGCAAACATCCGCGTGGCTGCTGAGGGCGTCTGCTTTCAGGGGATCTTAAGCGCGGGTTAGGTAGTACTTAAGAGGCTGGTATAAACCCCCATCGGTGGCTGTTCTTGCGGCTTGCGCGGGGACAGCGGTTCGGCTGGAAATGCGTGCGTGAAAATCATCCGTTACCTCGACCGCGCCGGGCAGGCGCATTTTGCCAGTGAACAGCCCGACGGCTCGGCCCTCGTGATTGAAGGCGATATTTTTGGCGCCTATCGCGTCACCACACGCCGTGCGGAGGTTGCCAAACTGCTGGCACCGGTCGTCCCGGTACAGATGGTGTGCATCGGGCTGAACTACCGTCGGCACGCCGCAGAGACAGGATCGAAGATCCCTGCGCACCCGGTCGTGTTTTTCAAGAACATCGCCTCCCTGCAAAACCCCGGCGATCCCATCCAGCTGCCCACGCATCTCGCCAGCGGCCAAGTGGACTACGAGTGCGAGCTGGCAGTGGTCATCGGCCGGTCCTGTAAGAACGTGCCCCGCGCCCGTGCGCTCGACTACGTGCTCGGCTACACCTGTGGCAACGATGTGTCGGCCCGCGACTGGCAGCGGGACTGGGGTGGCAGCCAGTGGTGCCGAGGTAAGTCTTTCGACACCTTCGGCCCGCTCGGGCCACGTCTAGTGACGGCCGATGAGATCTCGAACCCCAACGCGCTGAAAATCTCCACGCGGGTGAGTGGTGAGACGCTCCAAGATTGGAACACCGACGACATGATTTTTGACGTGGCGACGCTCATCGAGTTCCTGAGTGGTAGCACGACGCTGCCGGTGGGCACGGTGATTTTCACCGGCACGCCGCACGGCGTGGGCATGGCGCACACACCGCAGCGCTGGTTGCGGCCGGGCGACATCGTAACGGTCGCCATTGAAAAAATCGGCGAGCTAACAAATCCCGTCGTGTTAGAAGGCGCGTGAGGAGGAAATATTTTTACGCGGCTTGAGGGGTGGACGCGACCTCGCGGCGATTCGGCCAAATTTGCATGCACAGGGGACGTCCTTCCGCCATCACCAGTTGCTTGTAGCAGAACGGGTGGTCCAAAAAACCGGCCTCAGAGAGGCCGATGCTCAGGGTGCGGGCGCAGGCTGGCCTTGGGCGGCGTTGATGTTCTGCCCCGGCTGGACGACGGTTGTCTGACCATTCACGGAAATAGTCTGGACCGTCTGGCCGTTAACCGTGCTCTGTTGAATACGGACCGCCCCTGCCGGGGCGGTCGTGGTGATACCACCGGTGGCCGTCGTGAAAGTGGTCACGCCTGCTGGCTGGGCGGTCGCCTGTTGCGCTTGCAATTGGATGGAGCGCTGGAGGGCCTGCATAATCTGCGGGTCGGGATTCGGCTTAGCCATTTCTTGAGCGAGCCGGTCGTTCAGGGCGGTGGCGGCGGCGGTAATCTGGCCCGGCTGCGCGCCGGACACGCTCATAATGTTGGTGGTCGGTGTGGTGGCGAGGACCGCGTCGGTGAGGGCGACGGTTTGCAGACGGTCGCCGACGCTGAGCATCACAGTGTCTTTCACGCCCGTATCGCCCTTGATCAACGGGTTGGCGGGGCGGCCGGCTTTGTAGCCTGTCACGGTATAGCCACCAAAATGGCCGCCGGGCACGGTGACCCAATTGGAGTCGAGCGTGTCTGTGTTAATGAGGGAGACCTTGGTCTTGCCGTTGGAATCAACGACCACGCCGTTAAACTGGACATCGGCCATGGCGGCGGCCGGCAAAAGAAGCGCGAGGAGCAGGGCGGATGATTTCATGGCGAGGGCAGGGAAAAATTTTGGGGTGCGGAGATAATCACGGCACTGAGACCGGGGCTGCCGGCGGTGGCGCGACTGGAAGGGGTATCACCGCCGCGGGTGAATCGATGGCCCCCGTGGCGGCAGGGGGAAGGGTTACCGGGTCGATCCCTGATGTCGGCGCCGGCTTGGCGGCCGAAGTGGCGGGGGTCGTAGGCCCGCTGGGGGCTGCGCTCACGCCGACGGAGACGGCCTTGATCCGTAGCGACTGCTTGGAGGAAGGGTTGGTGACGGAGGCAAGGACGATCTCGGGTTTGTCGCTGGAGGGCCTGATGCAATCCTCGACGATGTAGCCGCCAAACTTACCACCGACTGGTACCAACTTGAAGTCCTGGTTGAGAGTATTGAAGAGAAACACCTGCACTTTGCCACCATCGGAGACGAGCACCCCTGTGAACTCAATAGGCGCAGCACCGAAGAGCGCGGCGGGCAGCAGCAAGTAGGGCAGGAGGCGGCAGAGTTTCATGGGCGGGACAATGGTCAGCGGCCGCCGGGAGGCAAGCCAAGTTAAGGGTAAGACGTACGCGGGACCGCGGCGGTTTCGCGGCGTGGCCAGAACTCAGAAATCCGCCGTGACCTCGCGCTGGCGGCCGGGCGCGAGCGTGATGGGGCCGAGGGTCGTGCACTCCTGCTGATCGTTTTTGTAGAGTCGTACGGTGACGGGTCCGGTGGCGTCGGCGGTTTCCCAGCGCCATTTGCCGATGGAGACAAAACTGAGTGTCACGCCCTTGTCGGGGCTGAGGCCGGGGCCGTCGCCGCGGATAAAGAGCTTGTTGCCGATGCCGATGTAGGCGGTGACGAGGAGTCGCGTCGCACCATCGGACGAGAGGGCACTTTCGTCGGTCGCGCCGGGCAGTTCGGTCACGACCGTGGGCGTGGGCTGGGGGACAGGTTTTTTTCGGGTGAAGGCGAAGGGCGGTGGGGTGGCTTCATTGCTGATTGAGCCGGTCGGGGACAATGGGGTGTCGTCGCCAATCCCGAGCTCTAAGATGGGGTGGGTGTCGCCGCTGTTGCGGGGGGGCGGCGGAATCGGCACGTCTAGCTCTGGAACGGAAGCAGGTGTAGTTGTAGGTGCAGGGGCGGGGGCGGGCTCGGCGGACTTGGCGCGCTTGGAACGTTTCGGGGCGGCCTGCGGCTCGCCCGAGTTCGGCTCGGCTTCGGGCTTAACGGCGGGTTTAGGGGCGGTTTTCGTCCGAATGCTAAAAGGTGCGATGGTGGCGTTTAGCTCCTCATGGCTGACTTCCTGCAACAAGGCGTCGGCGGCGGCGAGGGCAGCGGCGACGGCGTTCGCCGTCTCGGGCGAGGGTGGCTCGGTGGGTGTCGCGGTGTCGGGCGGCGCAACGATGGTGGGGCCGGACTCGGCGACCAGTGGTAATGACATGAACACCTCGGACTTTGGTGATGCCTCCACCGCAACCGGAGGCGGGTTTTTGACTGCAACCTCTTTGACGGATTGTTTCGCGGCGGGGTTCTCGGCGGTTGCGCGAGTCTGGCGCGGCGTGGTCTCTAATCTACGTAGTTCGGCGGCAACGCGCGCGATCTGCTCGATGGCAGCCTCTAGCCTCGCGGTCTCGGAGGCTCGCAAGGCGGCAAGTTCCTGCCGAAGCGCGTCGGCCTCGGTGGTCGCGGATTTGGCCTGACGCGGTTCGAGGGCGGCGAGTTGTTCCTGCAGTTGTTTCGGGAGGTGCTCGGCAGCCTTGAGATTTTTTTGTGCGAGCTCCGTGATGGTGTGCAGTCCGGCGGCGGCGATACCAATTTGCTCGGCGGTGTCAGCCGTTGTACGGGCGAGGGCCTCCAGTGCACGCTGACGCTCATCGAGCGCGGCGTCCTGCGCGCGTGCGTAGTCGGCGAGAAACGGCAGGCCAAGGG
>CAIQKQ010000012.1 GCA_903872425.1 uncultured Opitutia bacterium
CGTGTTCGAGTTTCCACTTTTCCAGCCATTTGGCGTTGGCCATGGTGTGGCTGGCCTTCGCGCAGGCCGGGGTAGAGCAATACCGGTGGAGTTTGCCCACGCGGGGATCGACGGCGAACAACTGCTCGCAGTGCGCGCAATGCCGCAAAACTGGTTTTCGCTTCTTCGCTTTCATCGCCCGCGAAGCAAGGAGCCCGCCCAGCCAGATCGAGGCGACGACCTGATCGTGTTCCTGCCCCTGCATGGCTCCTCCAAGACCTTTAAGCCTCGCTTAAGCTCTTCTTATACCGTCCCAGGACAGTCCATCCCCTCCGCTCAGTCACCGTCAAATGGCGGCGACCACGGGCCGGTGAAGGCCCATTTCACGAACAGGCCCACGACCAACCCGATCAGCGCCAAAAGCAACAGGCTCGTGATCATGCCCGCACGATGCCCCGGCCTCCCGGCCAGCTCAAGCCCACATGCTCAATCCCTGCATCCCCCCTGCATGGGCCTTGCACGGCCAGTGCCGGCTTGACGCTTGATCCACGGCTTAGAGCAAAATTATCGCGTTTTGGACTTTTACTCGCCCGGACCACTTTTACTGAATACTTGTGCTCTTTTGAGGGCCGACTTTTCGATGGGCTAGGCACTTACGCGATTTCATCTCCGCGCGAAAGAGCACAAAAAAGAGCACAAGTATTCAGTAAAGGGGTCTTTTTGGCCTGCCATTCTATGGCATATTTTGCTCACGTAAGTCGCTGGCGGTCGGGCTTATTCGGGGTAATTCGGGGTTTTTCGGCCCTTTCCGAAAGAGCACAAGTATTGAGCGAAGCTACAACATCGTTAACTATCATGGTGCCCGGAGTCGGGGTCGAACCGACACGCCTTTAGAGGGCGCGGGATTTTGAGTCCCGTGCGTCTGCCAATTCCGCCATCCGGGCGACGCAAGAAGCGATTACTTTACGGCAAGGCACGGAGTTGTCCACGAAAAATCCACTTATCCGCGCATCTCAGCCACAACGCGGGCTTGCGCCTCGCGCAGCGCACGTTGCAATGGTATCTTTCACCTAACGCCATGCCCGATTTCCGCGCCCACTGTCTTCCCTCCGAACGCGAGCCCCGCGAACTGCACCTCACCGCTGATGAGTCGCACCACCTCGTCATCGTCAACCGCGCCGCGCGCGGTGACACCGTGGTCGCGTTCGACGGCCGCGGTCGTGAATGGGTGTGCGAGTTAGTCGACGATGGCCGGATCAGCGCTGTCCTCAAGGTACGGTTCGCGCAGCAGGCAAAGCCGTTACCTTTCGAACTCACCCTCGGCCAGGCATTGCCGAAAGGGCCGCACATGGATGCCATCGTGCGTAAAGCCACCGAACTGGGCGTCGCGCGCATCGTGCCGTTGGAGAGCGAACGCACCCAGGTGCGGCTCGACGACGAGCGCTCCGACAAAAAAATCGAGAAATGGCAGACCGCCGCACTCGAGGCCGCCAAACAGTGCGGCAACCCATGGCTGCCAGAAATCGCGCCCGTGCAAACCGCCGCCAACTTCATGTCGTCCGCGCGTGGCTACGACCTCAAGCTTATCGCCAGTCTCCAACCTGGAGCAAAGAAACTCAAAACTGTGCTCGCCGCGTTTCAGGCGGCGCAGGGTCGTGCACCGAAAAAAGCCCTCTGGCTCATCGGCCCGGAGGGTGATTTCACGCCCGCCGAATCAAGCCTGGCCCAAAGCGCCGGTTTCGAACCGGTCACGCTTGGCCCACTCGTACTGCGCTGCGAGACCGCTGCTATCTACGCGCTCAGTGTGCTGAGCCACGAGCTGCAAAGCTGAGTATTTCACCGCACTTTGGCCCAGCCGAGATGCCGGCCAAAGTCGCGGAATCAGGAAACATCAGCCGCGCAAAGCTGTAAGTCAGTTATGGTGTAAGGGCGACTAAATCGCCCCTTATGGTGTTTATTTTCCTCCCGGCGTCTCAGCTCCTTGGCGTCAAAAATTGTTCACCACACCAGCAGCCCACCCGCAAATGTCAGACCGGCCCCGACACTGCAAAAGATAATTTTGTCACCCGGTTTGAACGCGCCGGCCTCGGCGGCCCAGCCGAGCGCCATTGAGACACTCGCGCCGGAGGTGTTGCCATATTTTCCGATGGTGATGACGAACCGCTCGAAAGGAATGCCCACGCGCTTGCCCACAGCGCGGAGGATGCGCTCGTTGGCCTGATGCGGCACGATCCAAGCCACGTCGGCCGGTGAGAGCGCATGGCGTGAGAGTACAGCCTCGATCATGTCGGCAAAGGCGATGACTGCGCTTTTGAACACCACGGCGCCGTTGAGCTGGAGGTAAAAATCATCCCGGTCCCCGCCGCCGGGTAACGGCATCGGCCGCGCCGCACCACCGCCACGCCGCTGGATAGCATCAAAAAGCGTCGCATCGCCCGCCAGCGCCATGCGGTACAGGCGGTGCCCGCCGGGTGCGTCCGTGAGAATAGCCGCGCCCGCGCCGTCGCCAAAGAGAAACGCCGTCTCGTGGTCGTTGGGATTCGTGATGCGCGAGAGCAACTCGGCGGTGACGACGATGAGGTTTTTTGCCGTGCCGCTGCGAATGAATGCGCGCCCCACCTCTAGCGCATAAAGCCAGCCGGAGCAGGCGGCGTTGAGGTCAAACGCCAGCGCGCGCGGGATGCCTAGCTCACGCGCGAGCGCACTCGCCATCGCCGGCACTGGCTGATCGGGGATGATGGTCGCCATGATCACGCCGTCGATCTGCATGGCCGTCATGCCGGCCTGAGCGAGCGCACGGCGTACAGCGGTGACCGCGAGGCTCGTGGCCGTTTCGTCCCCATCAGCATAGCGTCGCTCCTTGATGCCGGTGAGCTTGATCATCTCCGTCTCAGTGCGTCCGGGAAACGCCTTCAATATTTCGCTGGTGGGCCGAATATTTTTTGGCACTGCATGGCCGACGCCCGCGATGCAGACCGTTTCTGAAAGTTTAGATTGTTGGTTTTCGATTTTGGCTGGCGACCCCGGTGCGAGCGTGCCGCCGACCGGCGGGTGCGCGGCGAGATAGCGCGCCACATCGTCGCCGGAAACGCGACCGCCGGGTCCGGTGGCGGCTATATCCGCCAGCGTGGCAGGGTTGAGGCCGGCCTCCTGCGCGAGTTTGGCGGCGCGCGGCGTCCATTGTATACTCGAATTGAGAGGTTCGATATGGGTTGTCAGTGCCCCAGAGGCCACGGCAGGAGGCTCTCCCTTCACCGCCGCCACTGTGCCGCTTCCAGCCTCCGGCCTTCTGCCAACGGTCTCCTTGACTGCCAGATGCCGCATCGCCTCGTCCACCGTCTCAATTTGAATAAATGGCGCGCCCGACTGCACGATGTCGCCAGCACGACACAAGATCGCACGCACCGTGCCTGTGCACGGCGACTCAAACTCGAACACTGATTTGTCGCTTTCCAACTCGGCCAGCGTCTCCCCCTTGGCCACGGCCACGCCCGGTGAGACCTTGAGATCAATCACCGTGAGTTCGCTGACAGTCGCGCCCATGGCTGGCACCGGCACGGCGATGAGAAAAGTTTCCATCGGAAAAGTTGGTAAAAAGACTGTGTCGCCGCCCGGCACAGGGTCAATGGCCGTGATGAGGCAATTTAACTCCGCGGCGTCGGGCTCGCCTCGGGGCGTAGTCCAACGGCACTCAACCGCGCGCCAGCGCCAGCAAATCAGGTAATTCCACTCGCCGCTCGTAGAGCGCTTTGCCCACGATGACGCCGTCGAGATTCGCCCGCCGTTTTTGGAGCTCGATGAGATTGACCACATCCTCGCGCCGCGACACCCCGCCGCTCGCGATCACCCGCGCCTTCACTGCCGCACCCATGGCGTCCTGCGCCGCGAGGTTGGGGCCCGTGAGCATCCCGTCCGTGCCGATATCAGTATAAATCAGCGTGGCCACGCCAAGTGCGTCCATGCGCCGCGCGAGGTCGAGCGCATCCACGCCGGTCGTGTCCACCCAACCTTTTACGGCAACCTGCCCGTTTTTAGCGTCAATGCCGACCGCGATTTTCGGACCGAAATGGTTTACCAGCTCGCCGACAAACACCTCGCTCTCCGCCGCCCTCGTGCCAACGACGACCCGGCTGACCCCCGCAGCCAGGGCGCGCTCCACGATGGCGCGCGTGCGCATCCCGCCCCCGAGCTGCACCTTAATCCCCAGCGCCGCGATTTCCGCCACTTTCGCCAGATTTTGCGGCTCGCCGGCAAACGCTCCGTCGAGATCCACCACATGCACCCATGCGCTGCCTGCCGCGTGAAATTGCGCCGCGACTTCGGCCGGATTTTCAAAGTACACCGTTTCTTGGTCAGCGCGTCCCTGCGTTAACCGCACGCAGCGGCCGCCTTTGATGTCAAGTGCCGGATAGATGGTCATGTGAGCCGCGAGGCGAAACACAAAGCCGCCAAGTCGCAAAGAAATTTTTTTTAGCCCACTGTTTCTATAGTTTGTCTCGGCCTCCTATTTCTTGTGTCTCA
>CAIQKQ010000013.1 GCA_903872425.1 uncultured Opitutia bacterium
CGCCCAGCTGCTATAAGGCATTTATTTTGCAATAAAATCTGATTAAACGGGACCGCTGGTTCTCTCGCTACTCACTACTCACTACTCACTACTCACTACCCGCTACTCGCTACTTCCTTACCTCCCATGTCCGCCACCGCGCTTGCGCCCGCTTTTGTCCCCCGTGCCACCTCTGGCCGGGTGGTGGCTGCACGGCAGACAGGGGTGGCTCGAACGGACAATAGGTACGCGGACCTCAAACGCTGGATCTGGATTTATTTTTGGTTTTTGATCTTTGAAGGGGCGCTGCGGAAATGGACGTTTGCCTCGGCGTCCAATCTTTTCCTCATCATCCGCGATCCGGTCGCCCTGGTCATTTATTTCAAGGCGATCAGCCAGCGCGCACTCCCCTTTAACACGGGATTGCTTTTGATCGGACTGCTGGCCGTTGCCGGACTGGCGATTGCGACCCTACAGGTGTTCTCCGCCCAAGTTCACCCGCTGGTGGCGGCCTATGGCTGGCGCTGTTATTTCGTCCAACTGCCGATGATGTTTATTCTGCCGCAGGTGCTGACGTTTCCAGATCTCCAAAAACTGGGACGATGGATTCTTCGGCTCGCGATTCCGATGACGGGCTTGATGGTGTTGCAGTTCACGTTGCCCGCGGGTCACTGGCTGAACGCTTCGACGATTGAAGACAGATATCAAATTATGTCGAATTCCGGCCATGTCCGACCGCCGGGCCCCTTTTCATTCATCAGCGGGCCGGCGGCCTATTATCCGTGGGTGATTACGTTTTTATTCGCGGCGATCACCTGGCGGAAGGCCTACCCGGCTTGGTTGCGTATTGGTGCGGCAGTGAGCACGGTGCTGGTGCTGTCGGTGTCGGGCAGTCGCTTGATGCTGGTGAGCTGTCTCATTGTGCTAGTCGTAGCGGCCACTGGGTTTTTTAAATCGGAGCAGATCCGCCGGCCGATGATCTTCCTGCTCCTGATTGCGGCGGTGACGTTGCCGGTATTATCGTTCACGCCGGTGTTCAAGGCTGGGGTGGAGGTGTTTAAGGAGCGCTGGGACGCGGCGGCGGCGTCCGAGGATGGCGAAGGCCGTAGCGGCGTGCGGGGCATGGCCCAACGCACTTACAGTGATCTAACGGGAGTCTTTGACGTGGTGCCCGATACGCCGGCCTTGGGCGAGGGCTTGGGCGTGGGCACAAATGTGGGGGCCAAGCTGATGAGCAACCGCGTGGGTTTCCAATTGGCCGAGGCCGAGTGGCCGCGCACGGTGCAGGAATTTGGCCCGGTGATGGGGCTGACGATGGTACTCCTACGGGTCTGCCTGACGGTGTATTTGTTCATCACGGCCTGGCGGGCTTTCCAGCGGGACAATAACACGCTCGCCTGGCTACTCTTCGCCGCCAGTGCGCCGATTGTGTTGTACGGAGCGACCGGCCAGCCGACGAACCTCGGTTTCATGGTCTTTGGTGCGGGGCTGTGCCTCGCGGCGGCGCGCAATCCCACTCCGGTGTTTCAGGCCAACCAAGATCAGCAGTGGGTTTAGTGCGTGTGCTTACCGCTCGCGCCGTCCTAACGAATTCCCCATGTCTCATCGCCGTCAATTGCGCCAGAAGCTGACTAGTGCCGCAGTCTGTCTGTTTGGGTTGCTGGTCGTGACGTGGCTGGACTATGCGTTGGGCGAGATCAGTGTCGGGCCGTTTTATTTTCTGATCGTGGCCTACACTGGCTGGCAGTTCAACACTCTGGCGGCTGGAGCGGTCGTGTCCGTCATCGCCACCGCCGGCCGGCTCTGGGCCGAGTCGCTCAGCGGGCCCAAGTATTCCTCGGACTGGATCCTCTATGAGAACGCCTGCATGTGGCTGTTGGTGTTTCTGGCGACCGCCTACGCGCTGACTTCTTACCGGCGGACACTGGATGTGCACCGCAGCCGGTTGGAGACGTTGCGAAAAATGGTGCCCATCTGCCAAGACTGCGGAAGCGTGCGTGGGCCGGACGGTCGTTGGACGCCGTTTTCCCAACTTTCACGCTCGCCGTTTCCCGAGGTGACGGAATGTCCGGATTGCGCTGCGAAGCAGGAGAGTTCGCGAGTATGAGCGGCCGGCCCCAGGCACTGGGCCAACCACCGAAGACACGCCTAGCCTCACCGCGACGGGCCCCACCATGAGACTCCGTATCTTGCACGCGTTGCCGTCCGTGAATCCGGCCGAGGGCGGTCCGGTCGAGGGCGTGCGCCAGTTGACCAAGGTCAACTTGCGATTTGGCCATCAGATCGAGGTGGTGTGCCTAGACGCGCCCGATGCTCCCTGGCTGGAGCAGGTCGGCACCAAGGTGCATGCGCTCGGGCCGGGCTACGGGACGTATGGCTACTCACCGCGTTTCGTGCCATGGCTGCGGGAAAACGCGCATAACTACGACTGCGTGATCGTGAACGGCATCTGGCAATATCATTGCTACGGCACTTGGCGGGCGCTGCGCGGTAGCGGCGTGCCGTACTTTGTGTTTCCGCATGGGATGCTCGACCCGTGGTTTAAGCAGCGGCATCCGCTCAAGCATCTGAAAAAATGGCTCTACTGGCCGTGGGGTGTCTATCCGGTGCTGCGCGACGCGCGGGCGGTGTTTTTTACCTGCGAGGAAGAGCGGCGCCTGGCGCGTGAGTCCTTCTGGCTCTATGATTGCGACGAGATCGTGCTCAGCTACGGCACGGAGGGCGTGCCCGAACCGGAGCGCGATTACCGGTCGACATTTTTGGAAAAACACACGGCGTTGCGCGGGTTGCGGCTGTTCCTGTTTCTCGGTCGCGTGCATCCCAAAAAAGGGCCCGACTTGCTGTTCCGGGCGGTCGGCCAGATGCAACGGGCGGGGACCTGGAATCCCGCGACGATGCGCCTTGTGATGGCTGGGCCGGCGGGTGGCGAGTATGCCGACGAGCTGCGGCGGCTCGCGCGCCGCGAAGGCATCGAGGGCAGCATCTATTGGACGGGGATGGTGCTCGGCGACGAGAAGTGGGGCGCGTTTCAGGCTGCGGAGGCGTTTGTGCTGCCCTCGCATCAGGAAAATTTTGGCATCGCCGTGGTCGAGGCGCTCTCGGCCGGCACGCCCGTGCTGCTGTCACGGCAGGTCAACATCTGGCCCGAAATCTCCGCCGACGGCGCGGGGCTCGATGCCGATGATACCGCGCCCGGCTGCCGCGCGATGTTGGAGCGCTGGCTGGTACTGCCCGACCAAATGCGGCAGGACATGCGCCGACAGGCGGTCGCGACTTTCCGCCAACGCTACACGGCGGCATCAGCGGCCCGCTCACTGATCTCTCGGTTGTTTATCTTGCTCGCCACCCACTCCCATGCCCACTCGCGTTCGCCAAGATAAGTTTGATCCCCGGCGCGGCCTGGACCGCGGTCGCTCCCGCGCTGTTGAGGTACTGTGGTATGCCTGCAAGGTCGTCTTTTTCCTTAATGCCTGCCCCTGGCCGTCAGCTTGGCGCAGGTGGTTGCTGCGGAATTTCGGCGCGCAGATCGGGGTGGGCGTGGTCATCAAGCCTCGCGTCAATATCCACCTACCGTGGAAGCTCTCGGTCGGCGACCACGCGTGGCTCGGCGAGGAGGTTTTCATTCTCAACTTCGAGCCGGTCGCGATCGGCGCGCACGTGTGTGTCTCGCAGCGTGCGTTTCTTTGCACGGGCAACCACGACTTTCGCGACCCGACGATGCCGTATCGCAACCGGCCCATCACCATCGGCGATGGTGCGTGGATTGGGGCGCAAGTCTTCGTCGCGCCCGGCGTGACGGTGGGCGACGAAGCCGTCGTGACGGCCGGTAGTGTCGTCACTCGCCCGCTTCCTCCCGCGATGATTTGCTCCGGCAACCCGTGCGTGCCGGTCAAGCCGCGCTGGCCTGTCTGAAATATTTCCCCTGGCTCTATGAAGACGAAATCCAAACTCCGCGCCTCGCTGCCGCTGGTACTCGCCCTCGGCCTCGCCCTCGCGGTCGGCCTGCAATGGTTCGGTGGCCGCGCCGACCCCGGCTACCGGCCGCCGCTGCCGCTTAAAACGCTGGTGCCGCAGAAAATCGCGGGTGGTTGGGAGGTCGTGGATCAGCCGCTCGCCGCGAGCCGCGAGGAGCAGGCGATGATCGCCGAGACGCTCAATTATAACGACGCGCTGTTTCGGGTCTATCGCCGAGGGTCGGAAATGTTCACGGTGTATGCCGCCCACTGGGACCCCGGCCGGATGTCGCCGCGTCTCATCGCTTCGCATACACCCGACACCTGCTGGCTGGGTAACGGTTGGGAACGGCAAGCTGACGCCGAGCGGCAGCCTCAGGGCGACGGTGTGTCGGAGGCCGCCGCTGTGTCGCAGTTGTTGGCGAAAGGCAGCCTGTTGCCGGCGCAGTTCCGGATTTTTCGGCGCAAGGAAGGCACGGCGCAGCATCTGGTATTCTGGCACATCAACGGCCGCGAGGTCGTCAATTACGAAGCGCAGGCGGCGCCACCCTGGTGGTCATCGGTGCCTGATTTACTGAAATACGGCCTCAACCAACGCCGCGAACAGTGGTTCGTCCGCATCGGTTCCACGGTGCCATATCCTGAGTTGTGGCGCGACGCCGGTTTCCAGCAGGTGCTCGCGGCGCTGGGCCAGATGGCGCTGGGGCCAACGCCTGCTGCGTCCACGCGATGAGTGCTGTTTGCGCCGCGAGGTGGTGGACGGCCGCACGGCGGCCGACGCACGCGGCGCGGGGTGGGGTGCTGGCGCTGTCGTTGGTCCTCGGATACGCCGCCAGTGCTGCCGTTAACACCGACAGCGGCCTGCCTGCCGACCGGCTCGCGCCGATCGTCGCAGCCGGCCCGCGCGAGTGGTGGGACGGGGCGTGGGTGCGCCTGCGGGACATGAGCGACCTGCCAGCGGCCTTCGCCGCTGATCCTCGTCGTGCCGGCCTCGCCGCGCTGCGGGAGCAGGGTGTTAGGTCGCTCATCTATTACACGCCGTCGGGGGCACTCTGGCGGCATGGCGAGCGCGTGACCAACGGCCGGCGCTCGTACCCGCTCGATCTAGGTGAGGCTTACCTCCACGCGGAGCGGCTCGCGTTCAACACGTGGCCCGATGTCGCCGCATGGGAAATCGACAGCGAGCCGGACCTGTTTTGGAACAACGAGCTCGCCGCGACCTACGTCGCCTACTTCAAG
>CAIQKQ010000014.1 GCA_903872425.1 uncultured Opitutia bacterium
CCCGCGACAGTGCTCCTGGCTTGTGATGCACCTGCTCAGTGGCAATGGCGGTCCTACTGCCGAAGGGGCCTTCACCGGTGTTGGGGTTGCGGTCGTAAAGAGGGAAGAGCGAGCCGCAGACGTCCACGCGCAGCTTGTGGCCTTTCGCGATGGTCGCGGCGCACGGACCGAGGTCGACGGTGATTTCATACACCTCCCCGGGCTTGAGCGATTGCGGCTTTAGCAGCGAATCGCGATAGCGTCCGCGCAGGATGCCGGTGGCGAGGTTTTGCGCGAAGCCGTCGGGGCGCACATCCACGAGCTTCACAGCCCAGTCTGCATCTGGGGTGTCAGCGGAAACATGCAGCTTCGCCTCGATATTGCCGGCGAAGGTGAGCGGCTCACTCAGCTCATCGCTCGTATAAACCAGCACATCCTCACGATCCTCGGTCGCGCTTTGATCGACCGGTCCCCACACGGCCGCTTTGATCGGGCGCGCTTCTGTGACCGGACACGCAGGCACTGGATTCGTGGGATCCGCGTGGAAAGTGTCGGCGGGATCGTCCTTCGTCGGAGCTTCGCGAGTGAGGCGTCCACCGCCCTTGCGCGTGTTCGCTTTTCCATCGGAACGCAAATGGAAAGACGTCGCAGTAAAGCCCTCCGGCGGCCAGGTCTGTGCGTCGCGCCAAACGTTGTCGCCCATCGAAAAATAGCGCACTGGCGGGAAAGGCTTGGCAAGGGCGGCGGGGTCTTGTTTGAGGTGACGATCGAACCAGTCGAGTTGCTGAGCAAACGTATCAACTGAGGCATCCGCCCCGAACTCCACCTCACCGGTTTTCGTTTTCCCCACGCTGCCGTGATCCCACGGGCCGAGGACTAGCCGTTGCTGCTGGCGCGTCGTCGCATCATGCGCCTGCTTCTGCATGATCATAAAATTGCCGACCGATTCACGCGAAAAGAAATCGTAGTAGCCGACGACATGCAACGCCGGCAGCTTGAGGTCTGGCAGGCGCGGAGTCAGATCAAGCCGCGTCCAAAAACCATTCGGTTCAGGATGCGTAAGGAAGGCATCAAGCCACGGCATCGGCCAACCAATCGCCTCGTCCACATCGCTGAGCGGAAGGTGCATTAGTGCAACGTTCATGTCAGCCGGTTTCGCCTCCGCAGGCTTTGCTGTATTGCCCGCGATCCAACCCGCGATGAGCGAAAGCCGGACAGCGCCCCCGAGGTAAAGGTTGCGATAAAAACTGCTCCACGTCGCCTGCGGCGCAATCGCCACGAGTCCTGGTGGCTGTTCTACTGCCGCCTGCCACTGCACCGCACCGACATACGAGCCACCCATCATGCCCACGCGCCCGCTGCTCCACGGCTGCCGAGTGATCCACTCGATGGTGTCGTAGCCATCCTGTCCTTCGTTGTTGTAGGGAGCCATGACGCCCTCGGACGCACGCGTGCCGCGGCAATCCTGGATCACCGCGATGTAACCCGCCTTCGCGAATTTTTCCGCCGTACCCTTTGCCTTCGTGCGATCGTACGGGGTGCGCATAAGCACCACAGGTGCCTTCTCAACCGCGTCGTCGCGGTAAATGTCCGTGACAAGCTTGATGCCATCGCGCATTGGCACGGAAATGGTTTCAATGCGGACCTCGGCTGTGGCCGAGACGCAGAGGGCGATGAGCGTGAACAGACTGGGCAGTGCTTTCATGACTTACTTGGAATTGCGGGATTTCAGCGAGGGCAGGTCCATGTCGTCCCCGGCAGCGAGGATGTGGATTCGCATCGCCTCGCATGCAGCGGTGGCGTCGCGTCGTTCGATCGCGCTGAGAATCTGCGAGTGATGCTCGATGGCCGCTTTCTTGCCGATACGCCCGATGGTGCGCAACCGGCTGGCGATTCCGATTTCAGCAAGCGAATCGAGAATCAGGCGATAGATCAGATTACCGCTGGCATCAGCGACGGCGTGATGAAAGGCGATGTCGGCCTCGATTGCCGCCGCGTTGTCGGGGGCCATTTCCAACTGTGATTGGATCCTGCGCATGGTGTTGATTTGCTCCATCGTGGCGCGCTGTGCTGCGAAAGCGGCGGCGTCGGGTTCGATGGAAAGTCGCGTCTCGTTGAGCTGTTGCAGGCGCTCGGCGACATCGGGGATGAGCAGTGAGAGTGAGTCATTTAACGGGCGGTGGAGTTTGTCCACGACCTTGATTCCAGTGCCATGCTGGATGTCGAGCATGCCCTGCTGTTCGAGCCGCTTGGTGGCCTCGCGCACGACGGTGCGGCTCACGCCGAGTTGCTCGGCCAGCGAACGCTCGGCGGGCAGCCAGCGATCCTTATCACTGTTGCCGTCACGGATGAGCTCGGCGAGTTGCTGGCAGACGCCTTCGACGAGCGAAGTGGGACGTTGGAGTGCGGTGATGTTCATCAAATGTGCGTAGTGCTAATAAGTGGCGCGTCCGCCGGAGAGGTCAAAGACGGCGGCAGTGGTGAAGGAGCAATCTTCGGAGCAAAGCCATGCGACTAGTGCGGCAGCTTCCTCCTTGGTGCCAAGGCGACCCATCGGAATTTTCGCGAGCATATAGTCGATCTGCGACTGCGGCATTTGCTGGAGGATGTCCGTCGCAATCACAGCAGGGGTGACCGCGTTGACGGTGATGTTCGCGGTGGCGAGTTCCTTGCCGAGTGACTTCGTAAGCGCGATGACGCCAGCCTTCGAAGCGCTGTAGTGCGCAGCGTTCGGGTTGCCTTCCTTGCCGGCGATGGAAGCAATGCTGACGATGCGTCCGTAGCCGTTCTTGAGCAGGTGCGGCACGACGGCGTGGCAGCAGTAGAAGGGCCCGTTGAGATTGACGTCCATCACGCGCCGCCAGTCGTCGGGATTTAGCTCCCACGTTTTTGCATTGCCGCCGGTGATGCCGGCATTGTTCACAAGAATGTCGAGTTTCCCAAACGCAATGGCAGTTTCTTCCGCCGCAGACTGCACCGAAGCGAAATCGGCGAGATTCACTGTCGCGGTGTGAACCGTTCCAGCATTCGCGAGATCGTTCGCGGCCTGCTCAAGCGCAGTAGGGTCCACATCCCAAAGTGAGACTTTGGCCCCAGAGGCGAGCAGGCGTTCTGCGATGGCGCGGCCAATACCACGGGCGCCTCCGGTGACAATTGCGGTTCGATTCTGAAGGTCGATTTGGTTCATTGGGATGGTCAGAGGTCATACCTCATAAGAGCAAATCTTGATGTCTGCATTTTCTTAGAATTCAGGAAAAGCAAGGGTGGTGCTTCAAATCTCAAAGTCCACACCCGGGTCGAGGAGTTGGATGATGTGTTTCACTTCGTAGGGGCGCACGACGAGGCCGCTGGCGCCTGCGGAGTGCCATTGCATCATACAGACGTGATTCGACGTGCCGAGGATGACGGGGGTGCCTTCGGCTTCGTTGAGAAAGGCGGACTTGCTGGCGAGGATGGCGTGGGCGTTCTCTGGTTTTTGGATGTTGTAAACGCCGCCCGAACCGCAGCAGTCTCTGGCGTTCGGCGCGAATTCCCAGCGGTGGCCGGTAGCATCGAGGACCTTGGAGGGAATGCCGGCGAGCTTCTGCCCGTGCACGAGATGGCAGGGTAAATCAACATACAGGCGCGCTGTGCTTCCGTGCCGCTCGCGCCGCACGGGGCCAAGTTCGCCAAGAAAATCGAGCACGTCCCGCACGGGTTTGTCGGGAGCTAGAGACTTGCCGAGCGCGTAGCCGCAGCCGGAGGAGTTGCTGACAACGGCATCAACATCGAGCGGGAGAAATGCGCGACGGTTTTGATCGCGAAGTGCATCGACACCTTCGAGGCCGGTATGCTCCTGGAAGGCGCCGCAGCACGTCTGGTCGTCGGGGATGATGACCTGCACGTTGTTCTCGATGAGTACCCGGACGGTTGCGAAATTGATTTCGCGGAACGCTGCTTCCATGAGGCAACCGGTCAGGAAGGCGACGCGCGGCCCGGTGGGCCGATACCGCTGCATGAGCTTGCGCGTGTAGTCGGCGGTGCTTTGCAGCACGGCGGGCCGGCCTTTGAAAAGGAAGCGGTGCAGCGGCAAGCCTAGTCTCCGCAGCAGACGTGCGGGCAGCAGCGCGAGATTGAACCACGCGGGCCGACCCACCGCAGCAGCGGCGACTCGAAGCGCGAGAGCGGGTTTGAAACGCCCTGCGGCGACGTGGTCGTGCCGCGTGTGCTCAAATAGCTCGCCATAAGGCACATTCGCCGGACAGGCCGTCTCGCACGCGAGGCAACCAACGCATTCAGCTGTGTAAAAGTCCGTCCACTCATCCTGTGTTAGGCGACCGGCGGCTTCCTCGCTCCACAGGCGCAGGCGTCCCCGCGGCGAATTGTTTTCGTCGCCCGTGAGGTTGTATGTCGGACACACGGCGAGGCAGAAGCCACAGTGCGTGCAGTTCGAGAAATAATCGGGTAATACGGGTTTAGGATCCATGGATGGCTTGTTCCAGAGTTTCGATCCACTGCGACTCGGTCACAGTCGGCGGGGTTGCGGGCAGCCAGCGCGAGTGCCAGTCGCCGCCGAGTGCATGCAACTCTCCGAGGTGAGGCTGCATGAGGGTATGGGCGCGTTCGGCTACGTCTTCGCCGACGTTGAGGTGAACATGAACAACGCCGTTGTAACACAGCGCTACGCAGCGCACGGCGTCGCGGGCGAGTTCACAGGCAAGGCCGATGGCGCGGTCGGGCGTGGTTTTCACAACTACATCTGGCAGGCCATCAAACGAAGGCGGCGGATTGTCTTGCAGTGTGAGCCGGGTGTGAGTCTCGGAAGCGATACAGCTGAGTTGAGCAGCGAAAATAGGTGCTTCGTCGGGCGGGCAATGAATCGCGACGCGCACGGAAAAAGCAGCACCTTCCGCGAGGAAGTCGACGGCGTCCCACCAGTGCATCCATCCGCTGTGCAGGAGCCGCCTCACACAGTCGCGGAGCGCCGTGATGTCGCCGTCGAGGCGCGCCTCGAGATGGAAGCCGCAGTCGGGACGCAGGCGCAGCACATAGTCCACGGGCTCGCCAAAACGCCTGCCGCTGTGCAGGAGAAAGCGAAGCCAGTCGTAGCCAGTGGTCGTCTTTACTACTCGCTCACCGATGCGCACGAGGCGGCCGCTGGGCAAACGCCAGTTGATGCCAAGAAGGTTGTCGCAATACGGCCCAAAGCGGCAGGACGCAGGCGCGTGCGTGGCGGCGGCGACTTGCTCGCGCAGCGTGGCGGCGGCATCCACGATGAGCGGGAAGCGTAGGCGATGCGCAGCGGCTTGCGCGTGAATGTCTGCGAACGTTGCACTGGCCGGCAGACACAGCGTGCCATCGACCGCATCCAAAAAAGGAGTGAAGAGGCGCTCGGCCTGCATAGGGGCAATTGTTTTCATGCAGCAAAGCGGCGATTGCCGAAGACCTTCAGCGGATTAAGCTGATGCGAGGGATTAAAAGCGGCAGGTACCGCCCATTGCAGGCGCATCGAGTCGGGTCCGAAGACAAGCGGCATGTAGGCGGCCTTGTCGTTGCCGATGCCGTGCTCGCCGCTGAGAGTGCCTCCTACTTCGATGACGCGCCGCATGAGCCGTTCGCTGATGATTTCGACTTTTTCCAGATCGCCGGGCACGCGCGAGTCGAAGAGGAAGTTCGGATGCAAATTGCCGTCGCCAGCGTGGAAGATGTTCACCGCGCGGATACCAGCCGCGTCCGCCTCGTCGTAGACCAGTTGCAGGACTTCGGCGAGCGCGCTTTTCGGGATCACCGCATCCTGCACAACGTAATCCGGACTGAGCTGGCCGAGCAGACCGCCGGCTGCCTTGCGCGCTTTCCAAAGTTTTTGCCGCATCGCGTCTTCATCGCTGAAGACCACATCGCTGGAGCCCGCTTGGCGCAGGGCTTGAGCGACTGGCTCGACCCTTGCATTCACGAGAGCCGCGGGACCATCGATCTCCGTCAGCAGCATAAACGAACCCTTTGGCAGACCGACGGCCATCTGGCTGCTCTCGACCATAGCCACACCGCGCGGATCGAGCAGTTCGATGGCGGCGGGATACGAGGAATGCGCCACCAGCGCGTGAATCGCAGCTTCGATCGAGCGCAGATCGGGATACGTCGCACGAAAGGTCCACACTTTTTCCGGTAGCGGCAGCAGGCGCAGCCAAAAGCGAGTAAAGGCGCCGAGCGTCCCCTCGGAGCCGATCATAAAACGCTTCCAATCCTCACGCCACGGACCCCGCCCGCCGGCTGGGCCGCCGAAGCGATGAACGCTGCCATCGAGCAGAATCACTTCCACGCCGAGCACGTAATTACTCGTCACGCCGTAGCGGAAGCAGTGCGCGCCGCCCGCGTTCGACGCGACATTTCCGCCCAGTGTGCAGACCGGCCCGCTCGACGGGTCCGGCGGATAAAACACGCCGTGTGGTTTCAGTTCGGCATCCAGCGCATTCAGCCCAACGCCACATTCCACCTCGCACCAAAAGCCCTCCACGTTGATCTCGCGGATACGTTTCAAACCCGAGGTGTGAACGATCACCCCGCCCTGTGCCGCCACCGGTCCGCCGGAAAGCGACGTGCCCGCACCCCGTAGAATCACCGGCACGCCGAGCTGCCGTGCGCCTTTCATGAACCCTACGAGTTCCTCCGCATCTGCAGGAATAACGACCGCATCCGGCTGGTAGCTCTTGTAGCCAAGCGCATCGGAGGCATAGCCGGCTAGCTGCGCCGGTGAGTCCAGTACTCGGCCGCGCGGGAGCAGACGTTTAAGTTGTGTGGAGAGTGCGGACTTATTCATAAAACAAGCGCGCGCACTCAGCGCGTGGTGAACTGGTGAATGGTCGTTGTGCGATAAGTCTCTCCAGGACGGAGGATGGTAGTCGGGAACTCGCCGCGATGAACGGAATCGGGATGGTGCTGGGTCTCCAAGCAGAGGCCGTGGAAGCGGTCATAGCCCGCGCCGCTTTTGCCTTTGAGCGGCGTGGTATGTGTGGCGGTGTAGAGTTGCACGCCAGGCTGATCGGTGAGGACTTGCATCACGCGCCCGGACTTGGGCTCAACCACCTCTGCGGCGAGAACGGGCTTTGCCTGCGGCTTCTCGGCGAGAACGAAGGCGTGATCGTAGCCGCCGATGGAGATTTGAGCGAGGCGGCTGCCAATGACTTCGCTCTTGGTGAAATCAAACGCGGTGCCCGCTACGGACAATAGTTTTCCCGTCGGCACCAAGTCGGCATTAGCTTCAAGATAGCGCTGCGACTGCAAAGTGAGCCGATGGTCGAGCACGGTGCCGCTCCCTGCTCCAGCGAGATTGAAGTAAGTGTGATTGGTGAGATTGATCGGAGTGGCTTTGTCAGTCTTGGCTTCATACTCGATGACGAGTGCGTCGTTCTCCGTGAGCACATAAGTGACGGTGGTGTTTAGGTTGCCGGGGAATCCTTGGTCGCCATCCTTGCTGAGGTAGGTCAGGCGCAAAGCGGGTCCGCGTGGGTCGGTGACGACTGCCGCTTTCCAGATGACCTTATTGAAACCCTTCAAGCCACCATGCAAGTGGAAGTTGGTCTTCGGATGCAGGTCCAGCGTATAGGACTTGCCGTCGAGCTCGAACTTGCCGCCCGCGATACGATTGGCCACGCGCCCAGTGATGCAGCCGAAATACACGGCACCGTTATGCTCTTCGTATTCCGCCATAGTATCGAATCCGAGCGCAATGTCGGCGAGCTTACCCTCGCGGTCAGGCACGTGCAGTTCTTGGATGATGCCACCCAAGGTGATCACTTTTGCCACAAGTCCATGCTTGTTTTTTAAGGTGTAGCGCTCGACGGACTGGCCGTCGCGAGTGGTGCCGAAGGGGGCTTGGGTCACCTCGGCACGTGCCGAAACGAGACCGATGGCAAATAGGACGAGGGCGGTGAAGGTGGGGTTCATGAGGCTATTTTTGGAGGAGTCTGCGATGGGAGGCAATGATGCGGTCAGTGCTTGAGGCAACTTGCCGTGTGGACTGCTTGGTCATGCTGGGGACTTAGGGTGTGTTTCATGAAGTGGCGGAGTGGGGGAGTGAGGGATTATTCATGAAGGCGTTCATCGGAGTTGATGAACGCCCAACAGAAGGCACCGAGGAAGTAGCTGAGGGCGAAAAGGGCCATGTTAACGGTCCAATTGTTATTGGTGGCAGCTAGCAAAAGAGGCACGGCCATCGGGGCGATGGCGCCGCCGATTTGGCCGAGCATATTCATGCTACCGGATAGCGCGCCGGTGTGGCGACCACCGACGTCCATGCACGCGCCCCAGGCACCGGGCAGTGAAAGATCGCTGAAGAATGCGGCCATACCGATCGCGAGCACGGAAGCAATCGGCGCCGTGAGTTTCATAGAGACGAGCAGCATCACTCCCGCGAGTCCCATGCCCCCAACTCCGAGGACGCGACGCGTGAGCGCCACGCTGCCGAGTCGGCGATCTAGCGACGCCGAGCACAGCCCGCACACCAGCGAGCCCAGTCCGCCAAAAAACAACGGCACGCAGGCCATCAGAGCCCGTTGCAAATCCCCTAGACCGGTGAAGTGCTCCTTCAAATAAGTCGGGAACCATGTGATGTAGAAATACCACGCGTAGGACATGAAGAAGTATTGTCCCCAGAGCATCCACACCGTGCGCGAAGCGAGGAGCTTGCGCCAAGGCATGGCGTGATCACCCGCATGCACAGTCTCGCCGATATGCGCCAACTCCGCTGCATTCACGCTGGGATGATCTTTCGGGTGGTCGCGGAACCAGCGATAGAACAACACAGCCCATACCATGCCGAGCACTCCAAACATGAGAAACACCCAGCGGTAATGCAGGCCGAGTCCGAACTTTCCCTCGCCGCCAGTCGCAAGCATCCATCCCACTACCAGCGGCGTGAACGCACCGCCCCAACGCGCGCTGAGCCACAGCATGCCTTGCGCCTTCATGCGCTCGGTGACCGGAAACCAATGCGTGAATGCTTTCGTGATATTCGGAAAGCAACCCGCCTCACCTGCACCGAAAAAAATGCGGCAGACCACGAGCGATACAAGATTCCACGCCCAACCCGTCGCCACGGTGAAGACCGACCACATCGACACCACCCGCATTAGCACCTTGCGCGGCCCGATGCGATCGCCGAGCCAGCCGCCCGGGATTTCAAAGAGCGCATACGCCCAGCCAAACGCGGTGAAGGCATAACCCATCTGGATTTTCGTCAACCCCAGCTCTGCCTGCATAGCAGGAGCCGCCTGCGATATGCAAACGCGGTCCACGTAGGTGATGACCGCAAGTGAGACGGCGAACCAAAGCACCACTTGGCGCGCTCGGGAGGGAGGAAGATTAGTCATGAAGATGGACTACGGTCGTAACTTAAAAGACATTGATCATCGAATCCAAACCCCTTTCCCAGTGCCGCCTTTCGGTGTGGTCCTGGGGTAGTCGGGGTTGGGTTTTTGTTCGATGACTTGGACGACTTGTTCGATGGGTAAGTCTGCCTGCGAGTCACGAGCGCGAATGCCAGTAACACTGACATTGCGCACGGTACAGTCGAGATCGGGGGAGAAAATCTCGGTCCATTTCTCCGGCGTTGTCGGGCCGCCGCTCTTATAGGTCATCGACTTTGGGCCGAGTTCGATGAGGTGATAGGCGGCGGGAGCTGGGAAGAGCAGCTTCACATCGCGGACGTCGAGCCCGTCGGTATTGGCGTGGATCTGGATGCTGCCGGGGCGATTGAAGGTGAGGTTTTCAAACACGATGTTCTTCAGCGAGCCGATGCCAGCGCTGAAGTCGTTGTCGCGACCGAGTTCGAGATTGGGCTGGTCGTAGAGCTTGAACTCGCGAATGTCCGTGATGCGGCGCAGCGTGATATCCTGGATAGGACAATTCAGCGTGGAGCCGTCGTTGAAGCGTTTCACGCCGGGCAGTATGCGGATGGACCTGACCGCGGACACGCCTTCGGGTGCTCCGGTAACGTCTTCGATGACGATGCGCTCGATGGGGCCGTAGCTGGGTGCGTAGTTTTTCCATTCCCAGGCATTGAGCGCGACGTTGTCGTCGTGCGAATCGCCACGCACGCCGCGGATGAGGCCATCACTTGCGGGGCCGTTCACATGCACGCCGTCGCGACGATGCTCTTCGAGCGTGATATTCTCGACGGTGAACTCATGTGCATTCGCCAGATGCACGCCGAAGGGCCGACTCTGGCGAATGGTGACGTTCTTCACCGAGATGCGGCAGACGTTTTGCAAAAGGATGACGCCATGGGTGCCGAAGGCGGCATTCTCCTTAACGGAATGGCCGCGCAAGTTGCCGTTGGATTCGGCGCGGGAGACCGCCAGTGTGGTCCAAATACCGCCTTCGACGGTGATGTCCGTATCGAGCGGCAGATCCGTGGGCACGGGCTTGGTGTTCAAGGTGACGACATGCTCGTTGCGAACCATGCAGGTGTTGCTCCCGGGTTTGAGGCGGATCTCGGCTGTCGGATCGGCGCTGAGCTTCTGACCGGATTTCAAGACGAGCGGGCCATCAAGGTAATAGGGCTGAGCTCGTGCGGGAATATGCAGCGTTCCCTGCGCGTCCAGCGTCGCTTGCATGGCCTGTGTCCACACTTCGGCAGTGACGTTACGCGTTTCGGCTTTCCCGGAAACGTCGGGCCATTTCTCGGTCCAGGTTTCGCTGCGGACGAGTGACTGAAAATCGGACAGCTTTTGGGCGGCGAGCAGTGGCGGCTTGTCCGACGGCTTGAGATAGCCAAGCGATACGAAGAATTCGTCCAGCTCGCGGATGGTGCTGTGGAAGCAGCGACTGGCCTCCTCGCGCGGTTCGCCTTTGCCGCGTCCGGGATTGAAGAAGCCATGTGGCTGGCCTTTATAGGCTTTGAGTTCGAAGCGATTGCCTGCGGCGCTCATGGCTTTGGCAAAGAGTTCCACCGTGGGGAATGGCACCGCCTCATCCTTCGTGCCGTGGAAGAGAATGCTCGGAGGCAGCCCAGCGCGGACGAAATGATAGGGAGAAATCTCCTGTGGACGGCCATCGGTGCGGGTGCGGATGTCGGCGATTTTTTCGTCGGAAAGCAGCGCAGGGTGACCGTCCACCGGAGACAGCACCACAGCGGGATTGAACAGCGCGAGAGCGTTCGGCATGGAGCTGACTTCGGTGTGGGCTCCGTCCTCGAAACCCGGCACCAGCGCCACCGCAGCAGCGAGGTGACCACCAGCGGATTCACCTCCGG
>CAIQKQ010000015.1 GCA_903872425.1 uncultured Opitutia bacterium
CCGAGGAGCCGAAGACCAGCAGAGATATTTTTCATAAAACGATGAGAAGAAGGAGGGAAAAAGACCGCCGAGCGGCGGAGTGTTTGTGCACCGAAAATACATCCTCGGCGGCCACCACATCCGAGTCGATTAGACAGGTAATACCTCCTTACCACGAGGGCGATTGCCTCGCGTTACATTAGCGAAACAAAGCCAGCGGGAGCTTCCTCATGCGCAGTCTCGCCAAGCGATTTTTATCCTGCTCGCCACCGGCGCAATAAGCGAGAAGCACGGCGTCGGCCGTGAAATGTATCGCGGTGTAAGAATACCCCTCATCGACGTCCCCCAGCCCATCCAACAAGGCCGCTTTGGACCACGTACCCGCGGGCGAGGTGCCGAGAGCAAATACCAAAGGCGTGCGGTCTCCACCGATCCGCTTGAGGGCGCGGGTCTCATAAGCCGGGCCCGGATTCCACAGCGCCAGCAGGCGCTCGGTGCCGGGCACCCGTTTCATGGAGAGTGGTGCATTGGGCGACGTGAAACGAGACGGCGCGGGCACGCTCCACGTCTCGCCGCCGTCGTGGGAAAACATTTCATATTGCCGTCCGAGATCGGTGCGCGCCCAAGCCCAGAGCACCCCCGTGGGTAGTTCAATCACACCGGGCTCTTGCAATCCGCTCCGCGTGTGCGCGACCGGCAGCGAACCGTAGCCTTTGGCTTTACGCCACGTGCGGCCATCGTCGTCCGAGAGAAAAAACTCCGCCAAGCCGCGCCAATCGACCGCCGAGGATTCATTGCGGTCCGCCAAGCTGCGGTGCAGGGCCGCCGGAATCACCAAACGCCCCGAAGCAAGGCGCACGACGCGGTCGTTATTCACCACGTAATAACCGGCCGCCGCCATGCAGCAAACGGGCGAACTCCAAGTCTGGCCTTCATCACTCGAACGCCGACACCACATCCTCATGTCGTGCCAACTCCGACGTAGTAGATAGAACAAACCGATATCGCCATTGCCCAAGCGGACGAGCGAGACGCTCATGACGTTCATCACGTCGTTTTCCTCGGGAGTCGCGATCCACGCATCGCTCGACCACGTCTCGCCGCCGTCGGCCGAAGTGCGCGCCGCGAGTCGGGCCTTAGCGGCGTCCGAAAACGATTCGCCGAAGAAATGACTATAAACAAAAAGGATTTTGCCGTCTTTCAGTTCGAGGAAAGCGCCCTCGCTGTTGCGCGGATTACCCGGTCCGGGCGCCAACTCTAAGACCACGGGCGAGGTGATGCTGCTTGGCAACGCGCTCGCACCGAAAGCAGCGACACACATCAACAGCAGCGAACAAACCCGCAGGGGGAGCGAATACTTCATAGAGAGGAAGATTTTAAAATATCGCGCACGAGCGGCTCGACGACGGTGATAACCCTTGGGGCCAACTCGGCGTGACCGGCGGGATTGGGGTGGCAACCGTCGGTGGTCCACTCCTGCACGCGTTGACCGCGAGCTTCAGCCTGCGTCCAGGCATCGAAATGATCAACGAGCGGCACCTGCACCTCGCGGGCGACTTGGCGGCAACGTTCCATGAACGGCGCGAGGCGCACGTTGGGATCTTCGCCGAGACCGTTGCGCGGATTTTTATCTCCGAAGCGCGGCGCCGTCATTAGCACGACACGGATGTTGGCTGCGGACATACGTGCGACCAAGCGCCGGAGGTTAGCGGTGAATTGCTCGATCGAGAGCCGCGATTCCTTCTTTCCGGCATCGACCCAACTATCATTGGTCCCGTACATCACCGTCACAATGTCGGGACGTTGCGAGATGACGTCGCGCGCCAAACGTTCGAGCGCCTGATCGGTGCGCTCGCCGCCGATGCCGACGTTGTGTACCTCAGCCCGCAGGCCGTGGGCGCGGAGGCCGGCCTGGAGCAGCGCGGAAAAAATCTGCGTCGGTGCGACATTGGGCCGCGCGCCCTTGGTGATCGAATCACCGAGGGCGAGGATGCGGACGGTGCGTTCGGCCAGCGGCGCGGACGCAGTCGAGACCTTGGGCGTGAGGAAATCGATTTCGGCGAGCGCCACGCGCAAGCCGCCTTGCATGGTCGTAATCCATAACTGTCCCGGTGACGGCTCAAAGATATAGGGATACGCCAACCAGTGAGCCGACTCGCGGGCACCGACTGGTACGGGATTGCGCGCGATCACGTGCGGGACGGTCCACGTCAGGCCATCGTTGGCGGAAAACGCGAGGGAGAGTTCCTCGCGACGACCGTGGCGCGTGGTCGGTTCGCGGAATCGGTTCCACACGAGAGCGACGCGGCCACTCGCGAGTCGCACCATCATCCCGGGTGAGTCACTGGCCTCGAGGGTCGAGGGCGTGCCCGGGCCCCACTTGAGTCCCCCGCGCGAGGTGAGTTCGTGGAAATAACCATGCGGCACGCGCAGGAGAAGTTTCAGATCACCATTTTCTTTTTCGAGGACGGTGCCCTCGATCGCGCCA
>CAIQKQ010000016.1 GCA_903872425.1 uncultured Opitutia bacterium
ACCTGCTCCCGTCCGACGACGAAGCCGCCGGCCGCGCGCTCGTCAACTCCTCCAGCCCCCGCTGCATCGAGATCTGGAACCACGTCTTTATCCAGTTTAACGCCAATGCCGACGGCACCTTCTCCCCGCTCGCCGCCAAGCACGTGGATACCGGTATGGGCTTCGAGCGCGTCGCTGGTATTTATGCGACGACCAAAGGTTTCAAGGACTTCTCGGCCGAGCCATCGAACTACAACGCCGACGTCTTCGCCCCACTCTTCCGAAAAATCGCCGAACTTTCGGGTAAGACATACAAGAGCACTGTCCCGACCAAACGTGAAGGCCTCAGCGAGCAGGAGAATCTCGATATTGCCTTCCGTGTCCTCGCAGACCACGCCCGCTGCGTCAGCTGCGCCATCGCCGATGGCATCCTGCCTGGCAACGAAGGTCGCAACTACGTCATCCGCCGCATCCTCCGCCGGGGAATTCTCTACGGCACTAAGATCGGGCTGAAGGTCGGCGATTTCTCGCAACTCGTCGCACCTGTCGTAGAGTCGCTCGGTGATGTGTTTTCTGAGCTGAAGCAGCAACGGGAAATCATCAGCCGTGTGATCCGGGCGGAGGAGGAGTCCTTTGGTCGCACCCTCGACCGCGGCCTTGAAGTATTCAAGCGCGCCCTTGATGGGACGAAGCACCATGAGCGCGTCGTCAGAAACACAGTCGAAAAAGATCAAAATCCTCACGTTCCGATCTTTCTTCCCTTTCCGGCGAAGGACACTTTCGAGCTTTACGATACATATGGCTTCCCTCTGGACATGACCCAGCTCCTAGCAGCTGAACACGGTTACGCGGTCAATGTAGATGGGTTCAATGAACTAATGGAGCAGCAACGGCAACGCGGTCGTGCCGCCCAGAAAAAAGAGATCATCGTCGCCGCCACCGAAGGCGAGGCCACCAACCTTCAGCCCACGAAATTTCTCGGCTACACGCAAACCCACGCTCACGCACATCTCGAAGAAGTCATCCACGCTGACAAGGACACGTTCTTAGTCTTCGACCAGACACCCTTCTACGCTGAGATGGGCGGCCAAGCCGGCGACGCCGGCACCGCGCTCATTGCCGGCCAACTCGTTCACTTCTCCGACTGCGTGAAAGACAAAGCCGGTCGCCACCTACACCGAATAGCCACGGAAAATCCAAAATCCGAAATCCAAAATCCAAATTTCGCGGCCGGAGCCAAAGCCGAGCTGGCGGTGGATGCTATGCGTCGACGGGCCATTTCCCGCCACCACTCTGCCACTCACCTACTCCACTGGGCTTTACGCAAAGTCCTCGGCACCCACGTCCGGCAAGCCGGCACGCACAAGACACCTGATCGCCTGCGCTTCGACTTCTCCCATTTCGAGGCTGTCACGCATGCGCAGCTCTTAGAGATCGAGCAGCTCGTTAACGGCCACGTCATTGATAATGCCAAGGTCGAGACCTACGAGACCGAGTTCGATAAAAAGCCCGAAGGCACCCTGGCGTTCTTCGGTGACAAATACGGCAAATACGTCCGCGTGGTGGACATCGGCGGTTACAGCCGCGAGCTCTGCGGTGGCACTCACGTCAGCACTACCGGCGAGATCGGCCCCATCAAGATTGTGGCCGAGATGGCCATCGCTGCCGGCACGCGCCGTATCGAGGCCGTGGCCGGGCAACCGGCGCTCGACTTCATCACCCACCGCGAAGCCGCCCTCGCCGCCATTAACGCCAGACTCAACGCCGGTCCGCACGACGTCGCCCAAAAACTCGAAGCCCTCCTCGCCACACAAAAGGAGACCGAAAAACAGTTGCGCGCTTTCCAACAAAAGGCCCTCGCCGCCCTCGCCGACGAACTCGCGGCCGCGGCCACCGTGCGCGACGGCCTCAGGTTTGTCTCCGCCGTTGTCCCCGCCGACTCAACCGAGTCGCTCCGCACCCTCGGTGCGCAAGTCCTCGCCAAGCTCGGCGAAGGTGTCGTGCAACTCGGCGCCGTGTTCAACGACAAGCCCAGCCTCGTCGCCTACTGCTCCCCTGCCGCGATCAAGGCCGGCCACCAAGCCGGCAAAATCGTGCAAACGCTGAGCGCCGCCATCGGTGGCAAAGGCGGTGGCAAGCCCGACTTCGCGATGGGCGGCGGTAAGGACGCTACCAAGCTCGCCGAGGCGTTGAAGTAGGGACGGTTTTGGTACGGACGGTTATAGTTGGGACGGCTCTTCGAGCCGTCCGCGTCTGCAGTTGGACCACACGAAAAGGGGCGGACGCCTCGGAGAGCGACCCTACCTATTGGTCCTGACGACACCAACTCCGACTTGACCCTTGGCGAAATTTTGCCTGCGTTTACGCGAGCCAATTTTCCGCATGGACGCCCTTCCCTCCATCATTGACGACATCGCGAACCGCGCGGACGACTTTCTTGTCGAAAAATCCGACCGTAAAGAAGCCCGCGCTACGATCGCAGGACTGCTCGCGAGCGAGTACCCGGAGGTCGCACCCAAGGATTATGCAGCCGTGGTCAAAGCGGTCATGGCGATACTTGAGAAAGAGGATTTTTTTGGCACTGAATTCGCCGGCGACTCTTGGCACGACTCAGACGACGACAGCGAAGAGTGAAGGAATTCGAGAGAAAGTTCTCTGCCGTAGGGCGTCTTTAAGACAGCCTCTTCACGTATTGACGCGCTCCTCGCGTTGCGTCCGTACCGCAAGCCAGAGCCACAGCACAGCGCTAACTGCCAGCGCCGCGGGCAGAATCAGCATGGCCTTTTTCAGACCGCCCAAGTTGTCTGACAACAGGCCGACGATGTTGAACGAGGGGAGGTCGCCAAAGGCATGGATCAAGAAAATCGAGGCCGCCATGGCGCTGGCGCGCATCGCCACCGGCACGGACTCCAGGATGAGGGTGTTAACTGGGCCGGTGGAGAGAAACAGAAAAAACATCGTCGCCGCCAGCGCGGCCTTGGCCAAGGTGAGGTCGTCAAGCAGGAACGCTGCGAAAGCGGTTGGGACGGCTGCCAGCGCACTTAGAGCCAGCACCCAGGCGTAGCCGGCCGGGTGCCGCGCACGCCACCATGTCGCTACGAATCCGCCCGCCAACGTAGCTGTCAAACCGGTGAGCACCAGCGCCACGCCAAAAAAATCATCCGCCGCCTTAAGCTGCATTCCATGCGCCTCGTAAAGAAACTTGGCCGACCAAAAGGCGAAGCCGCCCATTGCGAACGTCTGCGCCACATAACCCGCTACCACGAGCCGGTAAGTGGGATACTGGTAGAGCCGCAAGTAAGCGCGGAAACCTTGCGTTTCAGCGTCTACCTTCGGCGTGGCAGCTGGGCTGGCCGGCTCGCTCGCGCCACGCGCGGGCTCATGTAGCAGCAGCACGCCCAGCGCCAAGAGCAACCCAGGGGCACCTGCAAAATAAAATGCCGCTCGCCAGCCCCACGACTCTTCTACCCGCCCGCCGATGATCTGACCCAGCGCCGCGCCCACCGGGATGGCGATGTAAAAAATCGCGAGTGCATTGTTGCGCCGTGCCGGTGAGTAGAGATCGGCGATCCAGCCAGGGCTGAGCGTGGCATAGCTCGCCTCGCCAAACCCGACGAGCACCCGGAACGCGATTAGCGACCAAAAACCCGTGGCCATGCCAGAAAAAATTGTGCCAAGGCTCCATACTGCGACTCCACCGGCGATCAGCCACTTACGCGCCATACGATCGCCCAAGTAGCCAAAAAACGGTGAGGTCACAAAATAGCCTAGCATAAAGGCCGTGGCCAAAGAGCCGACCCGATTGTCGGTGAGATGAAATTCTCCTTGGATCCTTGGCACCACCGCCGACAGCACCTGCCGATCGAGGTAGTTGAACAGGTTCAGCCCAGTGAGCGCCAGCAACGTGGGCCAGAGAAGGGAGGGCTTCGTTTCAGTCACCCTGGAAGCGTACGCACGGGACACCGACGAGAGCAAATGATTTTGTTCACGCGTGGCCCTTAGTGAGAAAACGGCAATCTCATCTTAATCATATCAACGCAATTTTGCAGCAGCCTCACCACCCGTAACTCCGCTTGATTTTCAGCGCCTCGTAGAGACCGGGGTCCAGCTCGAGGATGAAACGGCTAGGAGTCAGCATCATACCGCCGGGGCCGGCGCGGTTGCTCACCGTCGGATACACGAGATGGAGCTCGTCGCGGGCGCGCGTCACGGCGACGTAGAACAGGCGGCGCTCCTCCTCCACGTCGCCGGCTTCGATGGCGCGGCGCAAAGGGAACTGCCCGTCGGCGAGGCCAATTAGGAACACGGCGGCGTATTCGAGGCCTTTCGCCTGGTGCACGGTCGTGAGACGGAGCGCATTGGCCTCGGGGTCCACACGGCGGTCGCTCGTCTCGCTATTGAGCAGCGCGATCTGGGAGAGCACGTCCTGCATATCCTCGAAGCGGCCAGCGAAGCCGATGAGCGATTTGAGATCGTCGAGGCGCGAGCTGTAGTTGGCGTAGGCGCCCTTGAGGTAGTCACCATACCAGCCCTCGATGGCGACCTCGACGGCATTGAAGGGTTTGAGCGTGCGCATCGCGTCGGCAATCTGCGTGAGCGAAGCGGTGAAGCGCGGCCACTCGTCGCGCGCGTCCTTGGCAACCTTGCTGCGCACGTCGTCGCTCTCGAGTACATCGAGAAAATTTTTCCGTAGCAGGCGTGCGTGGTCGAGTGCGGCTGCGTAGATTTTCTGCGCGCCTTTCTCACCAACTTTTGGGAGCAGCACGCAAATGCGCTGCCACGCCATCGTGTCGGCGGGATTGAAAACGAAGCGCAGGAACGCCACGAGGTCGCGAATGTGCGCCTGCTCAAAAAACTTCACTCCACTCGTGATTTGGTAGGGGATGCCCTGACGCGAAAGCTCGAGCTGGAGGTCGAGCGCCTGGAAATGCGCGCGGTAGAGCACGGCGATGTCACTGAGTGAACACCCCTCGTCCACCAGGCCTTTTAACCGCTTGATAACGAAGTCGGCCTGCTCGCGGCCGTCCATCGCTTGCACGACGTAGGGTTTCTGGGAGTTGGCGCGATGGGCGCGGAGCTCTTTGTCGAAGTGGCGGCCTTTGGGCTGGGCATTAAGGACGCCGTTGGCGAGGTTGAGAATCTGCGGGGTCGATCGGTAGTTGGTCTCGATGCGATGCATGACCGTACCGGGATGCCGGTCGGGAAAGGTCATGATGTTCTCGAAGTTCGCACCGCGCCACGAGTAGATGCATTGCGCGTCGTCGCCTACGGCCATGATGCGGTGGTGCGCGCCAATGGTGTCAATGATGGCGGACTGGAGCGTGTTGGTGTCTTGATACTCGTCCACGAGCACGTGGCGAAATCGCGACGAAAAATACGTGCCGATCTCGGGCGACTTGACGAGGAGCTCGAGCCAGAACGCGAGGAGGTCGTCGTAGTCCACAACGTTTTGCGCGCGCTTGCGGTCGGCGTAACTTTTGGCGAACGCGGGCAAGAGGCCGACGATTTCGGAGTGCTGCGGGAAATTTTTCTCCACGATGGCAGCCGTGCCGAGCTGCGTGTTGCGCGCGAGGGAAAGCATCTCGTGCAGCGGGCCTGGGCGCGGATGGATTTTGTTTTTGAAAAAGGTCTTGTCGGACTCCTCAACGGTGTCGCGCAGCACGCCATCGGCCTCCTCGGCGTCGAGAATGGTGAAATTTTTCGGAAGGCCAACAGCCTCGCCATAGATGCGGAGCGCGCGATGGCCGAGGGAGTGAAACGTGCCACCCCAGAAGCGACCTGGCTCAACGCCCGTGAGGTCTTGGACGCGGTGGAGCATCTCCTTGGCGGCCTTGTTGGTGAAGGTGAGCAGGAGAATTTCCGAGGGCTTCACTCCCTGCGAAAGGAGATAGGCGACGCGGTAGGTAAGCGTGCGAGTCTTACCCGAGCCAGCACCGGCGAGCACGAGCAATGGACCAGGCTCGGCGGTGACGGCGTAGAACTGCTCGTCGTTGAGCTGCGCGCGGAAATCGATCGGCGGGATGCCAACGGGGGCAGTGGGCGGGCGGTTTTGGTCGAGAAGAAAATCCATGCGGAATCGTAAGGCTCGCGCAAACCCGCAGCGAGGCAAAGCAAAGTTTTCGAGCTTTGACAGTAGTGGGACATCCGCGCCACCCTGCCATTGCCCCACAAAACCCCACCCCATGAACGCCCGTCTCACCCGCCGCTCGTTTATAAAAAAATCCGCACTCGTCGCCGGCAGCGCGGCCGTCACACACCTACTTCCGTCCTGCCGCAGCGTGAATGCGTCTGCTCTCGTCACCGCGCCGTCTGGCCGCCGCATCGCTGCCGGGCCATTTCAACCGACCTGGGAGTCGCTCGCATCGCAATACCAGTGCCCGGACTGGTTTCGCGACGCGAAGTTCGGCATCTGGGCACACTGGTCAGCGCAATGTGTGCCCGAGCAAGGCGACTGGTACGCACGCCAGATGTATCTCCAAAACGGCTCACAGTATAATTTTCACGTCAAGACCTACGGCCACCCCTCCCAGTTTGGCTTTATGGAGATCGACAACCTCTGGAAAGCCGAGCGGTGGGAGCCGGAGAAGCTCATGGCGCTATACAAACGCGCTGGCGCGAAATATTTCTTCGCCCTCGCCAACCATCACGACAATTTTGACAACTATGACTCGCGTTACCACGCATGGAACTCGGTTAACGTCGGCCCGAAACGGGACCTGATCGGCGGCTGGGCAAAGGCCGCGCGGGCTGAAGGCCTGCGCTTCGGCGTGAGTAACCACTCGGCCCACGCTTGGCATTGGTTCCAGACCGCCTACGGCTACGACCCCGAGGGCCCAAACGTCGGCAAACGCTACGATGCCTTTACCCTCACCAAAGCTGACGGCAAGGGCAAGTGGTGGGACGGGCTCGACCCTCAGGAGCTCTATGGTGGCGGTCGGAATATGGTCATGCCCGATGGCATTACCACGGTTTCCGCCATGAACTCGTGGCACTCGGCCAACACCGGCAAATGGAACGAAAGCATCCCGACGCAAAACCCCGGCTTCGCGGAGAAATGGTTTTTGCGCTGCCAAGACCTCATGGACCGCTACCAGCCCGACGTCGTGTATTTCGACAACAGTAGCCTGCCATTCGAGCAAATTGGGCTGGATGTCGCCGCACATTATTACAACGCCAGTCTCGCCCGTAGCGGTGGCGCGGTCGAGGTCGTGCTCAACGCCAAGAAAATGACCGATGCGCACCGGCCCGCCCTCGTCGAGGACATCGAGCGCGGTGTCGCTACGGAAATTCGGTCTGCGCCGTGGCAAACCGACACTTGCATCGGCCAATGGCACTACCAGCGCAGCCTCTTTGACCGCCATGGTTACAAAACTGCCGCGCAAGTGATCCAGATGCTCGTGGACATCGTCAGCAAAAACGGAAATCTCATGCTCAGTGTGCCCGTGCGGGGTGACGGTACAATTGATAGCGACGAGGTCGCTGTCGTCGAAGGCATCGCGGCATGGACATCCGCCAACGGCGAAGGCATCTTCGCCTCCCGCCCGTGGAAAATATACGGCGAAGGACCGTCCACCACCAACATCCAACGCGGCCAGTTCGGCGGCGGGCGCGACGTGCGGCCTTACGTGGCTGGCGACGTGCGTTTCACCCAAAAGGGAGATGTACTCTACGCCTTTCTGCTCGCCCCGCCCGATGGCAACACTGCCATCATTCGCAGCCTCGCCAGCAGCTCGCCGCAGCTCGGTGGTCGCAAGGTCGCCGATGTGTCGCTGCTCGGCCACGGCCCGCTGCGCTGGTTGCAAGATTCGGACGGACTCCGTGTCACGCTGCCTGATAATCTCAGCGCCAGCCCCGCACACACGTTAAAAATCAGCGGCGTTGCGGGCAGTTGAACCACGTGCAACAATCAGTCGGCGAAAATGGAAGGCTCGTGCACCGGTGGCACGAGGCGGGAGAATATTTTTCACTTTCGACCTAAGAATTTAGATGCTCGCCCGTAGAGCCTCTTGAATCCATCCTGCGTCCTCCTCGACTTCGTCATATGAACACCTCCCTTCGCCTTGCCCTCGCCACTCTCCTGCCCGCCGTCCTCGTGGCCCAGCCCGCGCTCACGATTTACAACCAAGACTTCGCTGTTGTGCGCGAACAGCTCGCCCTGGAGCTGAAGGCCGGCGTGAACTCCATCCCGTTCAACGGTGTCACCGCCCAGGTCGAGGCCGACTCCGTCGTGCTGCGCGACCCCGCCGGCAAGGTGCCGCTTCACATTCTCGAGCAAAGCTACCGCGCCGATGCTGTCTCCGTCGGCCTGCTGCTTCAACTCAACGAAGGCCAAACCATTACCTTTCTCGTACGGGACAAAGACGCGAAAGAGTTTCCTGTGCAGGGCAAAATTATCCGCAGCGGTTACTCCCCCGGTGGCGGCAATGAATCCCCCATCATCGAAGTGGACGGCAAACTCCGCTTCTCGCTGCCAGGCGAGCCGATCTTTCCCGCGCTCGCCAGCGACACCGTGCTTAAGCCCACCCTCACCTGGCAGCTCGCGGCGGACGCCCCCGTAAAGCTCAACGCCGAGCTGAGCTATGTTACCGGCGGGCTGACGTGGCAGGCCGCCTACAATTTCGTGGCACCGGAGAAGGGTGGCACGATGGACATCACCGGATGGATAACGATGCAGAACAACTCCGGCGCGCGTTTCGACAACGCCACCGTGAAGCTCATGGCGGGGAACGTGAACAAGATTGAGCCACAGTTGCGTCAAAAATTTATGCGAGCTGAAGCCGCCTCTTTTCCTGGAATGGCCGACATGGCCGCCGTCACCGAAAAAGCCTTTGACGAGTTCCACCTCTACTCGCTCGCCCACTCTGTCACACTGCGCGACCGTGAGACCAAGCAGATCGAGTTCATCCGCGCCACCGGCATAAAGTCGGAGACGTTTTACGTCTATGATGGCGTCGCCAAGGAGCAATACCGCGGCTGGGATCCGCAGTCGATCCGAAACAACCCCGACTACGGCACCCAATCTAGCAAAAAGGTCTGGGTGATGCGCGAGTTCAAGAACACCAAGGAGAACGGTCTCGGCCTGCCGCTCCCTAAGGGTCGCGTGCGCTTCTATCGACAGGATGACGCCGATCAGCACCTCGAGTTCACTGGCGAGAATGAACTCGAGCACACACCGCAGGGCGAGACCGTGCGGCTCTATACCGGCGACGCTTTCGACCTCGTCGGCGAGCGCCGGCGCGTGAATTTTGCCACCGACAATCGCAATGAAGTAATCGACGAATCGTTTGAAATTAAGGTTCGCAACCGCAAACGTGAGCCCGTGGAAATCCGCGTAGTCGAGCACCTGCTCCGCTGGACCAACTGGGGTGTTAGCGAAAACACGGCCGAGTTCACCAAACCGGACGCGCAGACCATCGAGTTTCGCGTTAAACTCGCACCGGACGAGGAAAAGACGGTGGCCTACCGCGTGCGTTACGCTACGCAACCGCTGCCGCCCACCCGCGGTGGCTCGCGCCCAAGTGGTGTGGGGGCGGGACCAAATGACAACTCGGCAGTATCGGAGCTTGCGCCGCAGTAAGGCCGACCCGCGTGAGGTCAGCCGGGGGGCGAAGATTTTTTACCGCGGCACCTATTGTCCCGTCTTGACGCCGGCGCAAACCGCCCCACGCTGCCCGCTCCTTTGCCTGATGGTGTAATGGTAGCACAGGCGACTTTGACTCGCCTAGTCATGGTTCGAATCCATGTCGGGCAGCCAATCCGCTCAGCCGGAAAATATTCTCCGGCGGCAGGGTTGCCTTTCGCCCCCAAGTGTGTCCGCTCTCGGCTACAGTATGGCCCAGCCTGGATCCATCGTCGCCGTTTGCACGGCCAACATCTGCCGCAGCCCGATGGCTGCCGCCCTCCTGTCGCATGCGCTCGCGGCCCAGCCAGAGCCGCTCCGCTCGCTCCGGGTTGTCTCCGCCGGCGTGGCCGCGCGCTCAGGCGACCTTGTCTCGGCAAACTCCGTGGTCGCGCTCAAAAAAGTCGGCCTCGACATCGCCGGCCAGCGTAGCCAGCCGCTGACGGCTGAGCTGGTCAATGACGCGGTTGCCCTTGTCTGCATGACCGAGAGCCATCGGGCGCTGATCCATATGCTCTTCAACCCGCCGCCGCGGAATGTATTTTTGTTCCGCGAGTTCATGCCTGTACGGTCGGAGCGCGAGATTGCCGACCCGTTTGGCGGCCCACTTGACCGTTACGAAACCTGCCGTGACGAGCTGGTCGAAGCGTTGCCGTCGCTCGTGGCGTTTTTGAAGACCATCGCGGCCAAGCGGACAACCTGAAGCAATTGGTGGCCCGCTCATGACGCCCATGGCGTGTCGCGACAGTGAGCTGGTGGCGGAGTTGGCGTGAGTACATACCGTTTTCAGATTGCGGCGCACGGCGTTTCGGCTTCGCCTCGTATTTTATTTCAACACTTCGTCCTTCCTTCCCAACTTCCACCCTCAGCACTGCCCGTTCCCATGCTCAACGCCTCCCCGCTCTCCGTTCTCGATCCTGAAATTTACTCGGCCATTTCCGCCGAGTTCGCCCGCCAACAGGGCCACATCGAGCTGATCGCCTCAGAAAACTTCACCTACCCCGCCGTCATGCAAGCGCAGGGCAGCGTGCTCACCAATAAATACGCTGAGGGCTACCCGGCCAAACGCTGGTATGGCGGCTGCGAGTTTGTGGACAAGGTTGAGCAAGTCGCGATTGACCGCGCTAAGACGCTCTTTGGCGCTGAGCACGCCAACGTTCAACCGCACTCCGGTTCGCAGGCCAACTTCGCCGTGTACACCTCTTGCCTCCAGCCCGGCGACAAGATCCTCGGCATGAACCTCAGCCACGGCGGCCACCTCACGCACGGCAACCCGGCCAACTTCTCCGGCAAGCTCTACCAGTTTGTCCAATACGGTGTGCGCGAGGACAACGGTCTCATTGACTACGACGCCCTCGCCGCCACCGCCGCCGCCGAGAAACCCAAGATGATCACCGTCGGCGCCAGCGCTTACTCGCGCGTGATAGATTTCGCACGCATGGGCGAGATCGCCCGCTCCGTCGGTGCGCTACTCTTCGCCGACATCGCGCACATCGCCGGCCTCGTCGCCACCGGACACCATCCCTCGCCGTTCCCGCACGCCGACTTCGTAACGACCACTACGCATAAGACCCTGCGTGGCCCACGTGGCGGCCTCACCATGTGCAAGGCGGCGCACGCCAAAGCGATTGACTCCGCCGTCTTCCCCGGCGGCCAGGGCGGTCCGCTCATGCACGTCATCGCCGCCAAGGCCGTGTGCTTCGCCGAGGCGCTCAAGCCCGAGTTCAAGACCTACTCAGGCCAGATCATCAAAAACTCCCGCGCCCTCTGCGCCGCCATGCAGTCACGCGGCTACAAGATCGTGTCGGGCGGCACCGACAACCACCTTTTCCTCGTGGATCTCCGCGCCAATCTCCCCGAGCTCACTGCCAAGAAGGCGCAGGAGACGCTGGATCTCGCCCACATCACGACGAACAAGAACACCGTCCCCTTCGAGACGCGTTCGCCCTTCCAAGCCTCCGGTATCCGCCTCGGCACCCCTGCCGTGACGACGCGCGGCATGGTCGAGGCGGACATGGACGAAATCGCCGCCTGCATTGATCTCGTGCTGAAAGCCACCGGCACCCCAGAAGAAGCCGCCGCCCTCGCCGCCGCCAAGCCCCGCGTCGCCGCGCTCACCGCCCGCTTCCCGCTGCCGTATCGGCTGTGAGCATTCCGCCGCACCAGCCAACCGTGAGATGGTGAATGGTTAGCGGATCGCTTTTTTCAGCGTCCGATCTGGCGAACCACCTCACGTCCACATCGCTAAGGCCGGCGCGGTGTGCAAGGTTTAGCTTGGGTCGATGGAATTCGCCCGAACGCGCGGCTTCCGCGAACAAGAGCTGCGCGAATTTGTCGGCTTGTTTCGCGAGCACCTTGCACGCATTATGCATGCCTGGCATGAACGACGCGGACATCCTCAAGGTTGAAATCACCGATACGCTCCTGCCCTTCCAACTGAGCGACGGGAGGAAAGCCAGCGCACCGCTCGAGCTTTACCCCACACTCCTGCGCGCCACGCCCTCCGAGCGCGCCGATTTTGTTAGTTACCCTTTCTCCGTCCACTGGACCGCGCTTGAGGTGGACCTAGACGCCGAATATCTGCTTCGGGCTGCACCTGAACCGCCCGCCTACGCGGCCAAAACCGCGCACCAACCGATGCAGGTGGCCGAACCGACCGCGCCATATCGCGCCGAGTAAGCCGAATAGCCCGCTACAGCACCCTATATTATTACCATGATTGAGGTACGCAATTTAAACGAAGCGCGGGCAAAAGTGTTTTGGGATGAAAAGCCTGAACAAGTCGTCGCCTTTTTGCAGTCGAAAGGCGGTGGCGAAAAAGAAGCTCTAAGGTTCGTCGCCACATTCAGGCGAGAAAGAATCGCCAGCCTTAGAAAATCGGGGATCAGACTGCTCATCCTTGGAGGCGGGTTGCTTGCACTATCCACTACCCAATTTTTGATTTTGGAAGTGGCAGGGCTATGGAGGCTGATGCTGGTAGCTGGAATTTTTGGTCTTATATTGATCGTTAAGGGTATATTCTGCTTAATTATTCCGAGCGCGGAAAAGGGTGGCCTTGCCAAGAAAGATTATTGATTCGGCAGCCCAAACCTCGCGTCCACATACACCCACGCCCGATGGCCGGAGCGCAGCGTCACGGCGACGCGCTGGTAGGCGGCCACCTCGTATTTGTCCGCGTTGCGCAGCTCCTCCGCCGTGACGGCAAAGAACATCCCATCCACGCTGTCCTCGTCGCGGCCGGTGAACTGAACAATCGGGTGATGAGTTTTTCCACTTGTGGCGACAACTGCGGCGTCCTCGATTTTCAATAGTTTTTGCGCGTAACCGGGCAGCGCATCTTTCACCCCTGGAAGCCGCCGTCCAAATGTCGCAAGCTGCACCGTCTCTAGTTGTAACGTTCCGTAGGAAAACAGCAGTTCGGTGGTGACTGGAGTCGTGGACATGGCTGGGACTTTGACAGCCCTCTGCTGTGCGCCGGTGAAAGTCAACGCCAAGCTGGGCGGGGCATTGCAGCCATGCTCCCCGTTCGGCGTCCAGCGAACATCGGCTACACTACGTCTACTCCAGAATCTTTCGCAGGCTCTCAAGGTCGAGGACGCTCGCGAGGCTTTCTTCCTGGACCACGGCTGCCGCCAGCGCGGACTTCTCGCGTTGCATGGCGCGGATTTTTTGCTCGACGGTATCGGCCGCGACGAGGCGGTAAGCCACCACGGGCTGCGTCTGGCCGATACGATGGGTACGGTCAATTGCCTGCGCCTCCACCGCCGGGTTCCACCACGGATCGCAGAGGATGACGTAGCTCGCGGCGGTGAGGTTAAGGCCGAAACCCGCTGCTTTGAGCGAGAGGAGAAACACAGTCTGCGTGCGGTCCGCCTGAAATTTCTTCACGAGCTCGGCGCGGTTTTCCGTCTGGCCTGTGAGCACGAGGTGGTTGATGCCGGCGGTGACGAGGCGGGCTTCGATGAGTTTTAGCAGCTCGACGAACTGGCTGAACACGAGCACCTGCTGGCCCTCGTCGCGTAGCTCCTCGAGACGCTCGAGGAGGGCGTCGAGTTTGGCGCTAGGCAGGTCGGCGTGAGCAGAGGACACGAGCGCGGGGTGGCAGCAAATTTGGCGCAGGCGCAGGAGACTGGCGAGGACGTTGAAACGCACGGCGTCGAGCGCGCGGTCAGTGCTGACGCCCAGAAGCTGAGCGCGGGCCCGTTTGAGCTCGGCCTCATAGAGGAGGCGTTGCTCGCCTTCGAGATCTACGAGGATCTCGTCCTCAGTGCGGGGGGGCAGCTCGGGCGCGACCTGTGATTTGGTGCGGCGAAGCATGAAATGGTGGACGCGGCGGCGCAGGCGTGCGGCAGAGGTGGCGTCATCGTCGGGGAATTGTCGGCGGAAAGCGGCCTGCGGGCCGAGGAGGCCGGGCTGCACGAAGGCGAAAAGGCTCCAGAGATCGAGCAGGCGGTTCTCGATCGGTGTGCCGGTGAGTGCGAGACGGTGTGCCGCCGGGATGGCGCGCGCGGTGACGGCCGTTTGGCTGAGGGGATTTTTAATGAACTGCGCCTCGTCCAAGATGACGGCGTCCCACGCGTGGTGTTTGAACCACGCGGCGCTGTTGCGAAGCTGAGTGTAGTTGGCAACAACGATCGCGGGGCCATCGGGTGGGCCGGGCGGCATTTTTTCCAACGTGCACTCGGATGTGAACAGGATGGCGGTGAGCGTGGGGGCGAAATGCGCCGTCTCGGTCTGCCAGCCGTGCATCACGCTTTTGGGGCAGACGACGAGCGCGCGAAGGGGACGACCCGCGCGGGCAGGGTCGACGCGGATCGTTTCGGCGTGGTGGAGCAGCCAGGCGAGCGCCTGCACAGTTTTGCCGAGACCCATGTCATCGGCAAGGATGCCGCCAAAGCCATTCGCAGCGAGGTGCGCGATGAAATGAAAACCCTCTTCCTGATAATGCCGCAGCGTGCCGCGCAGGCCAGCAGGCGTCGGTGGCGCGGGCAAAGCCGCCAGCGCCGCGGCGCGGGCGCGCAGGGTGGCGGCGAGGGCAAGGTCGCGCGCAACGAACGTCGCGGCCTCGCTGGCAAGCTGGAGTGCGTGCAGCCTGTGGCGGGCGGGTCGGCCGTGCGCGATCATGTCCTCGGCGCGCAGGCCGAGCCGGTCGAGCGCCGCAGCGGTGGCCGCTGTCGCCTCGCTCGCGAGCTCGAGACGGCGCCAGCCGATGCCGGGCAGGCGCACCCATTTGCCGCGCGCCTTTAGGAGCAACGCTAGCTCGTCGGGCGATAGCGTAGTGTCGTCCACGTGCAGCTCGGCCGTGAGGTCGAACCAGTCGTGGTTCGCGCCACCCGCCGCGACGGCGGCAAATTCCACGCGGCCCTGCAATGCCGGTCCAAGTAAGCCGGCCAGCTCGGGGGCGGCCTCGATCTCCAGGTCGGGCGGGAGCGTCGCCCGCCACTCGACGAATTCTTCGGCAAAATTTTTCGTGGCCGCACGTGTCCATGCGTTCGCCCAGACGTTCCACCGTAAACGAAAATCAGCAAAGCACGCCCCGACGGCGTTGGCGTCGCCCACGTCGAGGCCAATGAGCGGCTCGCCCGGAGCGGGCGGTGGCGGCACGGCGCTGGGCGTCCATTGCCAACCGCCTTCGCCGCTCCAACTTTGTTCGCACGGCGGATCGTCGCCGCGCGCCAGCAGCCGCACGTGAAACTGCGTAGGGTCGTATTCGTCGTTGTCCGCGCTGAGCCAGCATTTTAACCGGGCGCGGGCGGGAATGAGGCGCACGTTTTGGTCGGTGCCATCTGCCGCGCGCGGTGGCGGCGGGGGCGCAGGCGCCGGCTCGGCGGCGGCTGCCCGAACCTCAGCCGCCGCGAGCTCAGCGAGCCATGCGAGGCCGGCGGCATGGCCGTGGACGCAGCTTTTCAGATGGGTGCAAGTGCAATGCGACGACCACGCCCCTCGCGTGAGGAAAAGTTTCACCGCCCGCCCCGGTTCCTCATCCGTCACCAACGCACTCACAAAATGGTCGGCGTCGGCCCAGACCTTGGCGACTTGCCCGGCGTTGAATATGTGCTCACCCTGCTCACGCATATCGTCGTCGTGTGCGTCCAGCCACGCCCGCAGCGCGGCGAGCGCTTCGGGCATCTGGACACTGCGAACATTGGGCGCACGGGCGCGGATTTTGGCAGACATAGCAATTGGCAAACTTACGCTTGAACGTGAAACAATGCGATTGGCGGCAGATGGAGTGCTCGGGAAGTGCCCGCGTTCCGCCGAGGATTTCAGCGGCGGTGGCGGGTCGCCACCGCCGGTACACGGGAGCCTTCTCCCCCTGAATTGATTCAATACACCTGTTCGTCGAGCAGCGCAAGCAGCTCGGTCTCGGTGATACGGCGCTGCACCATGGAGTCGCGCTCGCGCAGCGTGAACGTGTCACCTGGTTTCTCGATGGTGTCGAAGTCCACCGTCACACACCATGGTGTGCCGATCTCGTCCTGCCGTCGGTAGCGGCGGCCGATATTACCGCCGTCGTCGTAGAACACAGCGTAACGGCGCTTGAGTTTCGCGTGCAGCGCGCGGGCGCGGGCGACGAGCGGCTCTTTGTTTTTTAGCAGCGGCAGCACCGCGACCTTCACCGGCGCAACGCGCGGCGAAAGGCGGAGCACGGTGCGTTTCTCGACGTTGCCCTTCTCGTCGGTCACGTCCTCCTCCGCGTAGCCAGCGCAGAGCACGGCGAGCAAAATACGATCCACGCCCACCGCAGGTTCGATAACGTGCGGGACGAATTTCTTTTTGGTGGCCTCGTCAAAAATTTCCTGTGGCTTGCCGCTGGCCGTGCCGTGCTGCGTGAGGTCGTAGTTGCCGCGCGCGGCGATACCCCACAGCTCTTGCACGCCGAAGGGATAGGCGAACATAATATCCGTCGTGCCCTTCGAGTAGAAAGCGAGTTTCTCCTTCGGGTGGTCGTGCTCGCTGAGGTGCGTGTCGGGCAGGCCGATGCTGCGCAGCCAGTCCTTACACCAGTCAATCCAGTGGCGGTGCCACTTCGCCCAGTCGTCATCCTCGTGGATGAAGAACTCCATCTCCATCTGCTCAAACTCGCGTGAGCGGAAGATGAAATTGCGCGGCGTGATCTCGTTGCGAAAACTTTTTCCGATTTGCGCGATACCGAACGGCAGCTTCACGCGCCCGGTGTCCACGACATTCTTGAAATCAACGAACATGCCCTGCGCCGTCTCGGGGCGAAGGTAGGCAACCGACGAGGCGTCGGTCATCGCGCCCACGTTGGTTTGGAACATCATGTTAAACGAGCGCGGCGGCGTGAGGCTACCCGGCTCGCCGGTGGCGGGCGACGGGATGAGCGCGATTTCCTCGGGCTTGGCCTCGGTAAAATCCTTGGCGCAAACGGGTGAGAGGGTGCCTTGAATGGCTTTTTTGCGCTTGAGTGCCTCGGCGGCGCTTTGTAACTCGGCGACCGTGTTCTCGCTTTCGAGCGCAGCGACGTAGCCGACCGTATTAGCTTTGCCATCCGCGCCAGTCACAACAACCGGGGAGAAGAACAACTGGTCCGCGCGATACCGCTGCTTGCTTACTTTGCAGTCCACGAGCGGGTCGGTGAAGCCAGCGACGTGGCCGGATGCCTCCCAAACCTTAGGGTGCATGATGATGGAGGACTCTAGGCCGACGATGTCCTCGCGGCGGCGCACCATATCGGCCCACCAGCAGTCGCGGATGTTTTTCTTAAGTTCGGAGCCGAGGGGTCCGTAATCGAAAAAACCGTTGAAGCCGCCGTAGATTTCGGAGGACGGAAAGATGAATCCGCGACGCTTGGCGAGCGAAACGACGGCTTCCATGAGATTGGCGGGAGGGACAGACGTGGACATAGGAACGGGCAGCTCTACCCCCCCGTTCCGCCGGGGTCAATGGCGCGTTGCAGGAAACTTGCGCTCACTGCACATCGAGGCCGAGCTGCTTTTGTGCCGCAGCCTGCTCTTTGGCGGCCGCCTGCACCTCAGCGATGGCGGCGTTGAACTTGGTCAGGGCCGTGTTGCGCTCAAAGGCAATTTGCCCATTTCGACGCGACCAGTGGCCCCATTCGGAATCCAGCAAATCCACCAGAGTGAGCACAGCAGCAAACATGGCATCATCCGTGTCGCGAATTTTCAGCATCAGCGGAAGCTTGGCCACCTGCGCCTTGTCAAAACCGGCCACGGCCGACTCAATTGATTGCGCCGATACCCCTTTCGCGGCAAGCGCGGCGCGGTAGTTTTTCTCCCCGTTGGCAACGACCTGCCGAAACTCTTGGTTGACCGCGACCAATTCTTTCAACGCGGTGCGGCGCGGCGCGATGCTGGCCTGATCCGTGAGCCACTTGAAGTCGAGTACATGGTTGGAGTCCGCCTTCAACCCGGCCGCTTGATAGCGATCCTTCGCTGCATTCACGTCGGCCACATATTTTTTGCCGGCCTCCTGCAACGCCACCGCATCGGTGATGCCCGTGAGCTTCCCGTTCACCAGCGGAAGCAACTGGCCCGCGACGGCCAAACCGTAGATAACAAAGAATGTGACGTTGGCCGCCATGCGCGACGGGCGGGTAAACCGCCAGACGCACCATGAAATGAGTATCGGGAACAGCAGCATCCCAACCGAGAAGCCAACTCGTTCACCCCACACGTGTGCCGCCGCGTCTGGATCAAGGCCGCTGGTTTTCAAGGCAGCGGTGCCGATGATGACCACGCTGGCCACGCCCCACAGAATCCATGCGGCCAAGTGCAACCGGAAGGTGGGTGGCGGCGGCAGGGGCGGCGGGGTAGTCAAAGGAACGGGCAGGACCGGTGGCGGGGTGGATTCCATAACGCAAAACAGTGCCGCGCGCACCGTCACGGTCAATTTCCAAAACGCCGCACCTTAATCCCGACCGTCGTCCACGAGCACAAAAATCGCCGCCAGCGATTCCGAGATCGCCGGCGGCGGACAGGTGGATGAGGGTTGGATGGTTAGTGGGAAATTTCAGTTTTCGCCGGGTGAAGGGCCACCAGGACCACCACGACGACCGGGCCCGCCGCGGCCGCCACCGCCGGGAAAACCTTGCGGTCCATTTTGAAAACCGGGACCAGCGTTACCGCCGCCGGGCATGTGACCGACTTGCGGACCTGGGCCGCCGGGATTCGGGCCGTCTTGTCCAGGACCGGGACCTTGACCGCCGCGCTGGCCGCCGGGGCCGGTGGGCTCGCGCTCAGGCAGTGCGGCAGCGATCTCGCGCAGCGTGAGCTGGCCGTCGCCGTTTTTGTCGAGCTGCTTGAGCACTTCTGGCGCGGCGGTGATTTCTTTCGCGGAGAGTAGTCCGTCCTCGTCTGTGTCGAGCAGACCGAAGAGTCCAGGCAGGCCACCAGGGGCGGGACCGCGCGGGGGCATGCGATTGCCGCTGGCGTCGGTCGGCGCCGGTGGCGTCTGGCCAGCGCGAGGCGCGGCATTTTGGCCCAGTGCCAACGTCGCGGCGGCGAGCAAGCTCGCGGTGACGGTGGCAAATATGAGACGTGGTGTTTTCATCGTGTATTAAGGTTTAAAATTCTGTGCGGAAAAATCGGCCGGCGGCCCGCATGGCCGCCGACCATTTCCCAACGCTCGACTTAGCCGCCGCTACTGCGACCGCCGCCACGGCCACCGCGTCCAGCCCCACGACCGCCTTGGCCGCTGCTGGAGCTACCCTGCCCACCGCCACCGGCACTACCTTGACCACCGCCGGGGCCGCCCGAACCGCCTTGGCCGCCAGGTCCAACTTGACCGCCACTCGATCCGCCTGAGCGACCACCGCCACCTTGACGCCCACCTTGGCCTCCGCGATCGGGCGGCGGGGGAAGTTCGTCGCGCGTGACCTGTCCGTCGCCATTGACGTCGAGCGCCTTCACCTCGTCGGGCGCGCTGGCGAGCTCACTGGCGTCAATCACGCCGTCGTGGTTGACATCAAACTGACCGAGCGGTCCGGGGATGCCGCTACTTTGGTCACCGTTCTGGCCGCCGGACGGTGGAGGCGGTGGGCGTTGCGATTGACCGGAGCCTTGCGTGCCACCGCGCTGACCGCGCAGGCCAAGCAGGGTGTTGAACATATTGCCGGTTTGTGCCTGGAGAAGCGACGCCGACCCGAGGGTGAGCGCGCCGAGGAGGATGAGGTTTTTGTGTTTCATGGGGAGTTGGATTACGCCCCCACTATCGCCCTCTTGTGTAACGCCCGTGTGTGCAACGAACCCGAGATTTGTTAAGCACGGGTAAAATCCCCGTTCACGCTGCCGCCAGTCGCACCTCAGCGCGAAAACCGTGCGGTTCGCGATTTGAGAATCGTACCGTGCCGCCACACGCCTCGACTGCACTTTTCACGATGGCAAGGCCGAGGCCCACTCCGCCTGTCTCGCGTGTGCGAGCAAACTCTGGCCGGTAAAATGGCTCGCCAAGCCGTACCAACGTATCGGGGGGCACACCGGGGCCGTTGTCCTCAACGGCGATGACGACCTCGTCGCCGTCGGACAGCGCACTGAGCGTGACCGAGCCGGTGTCGCCACCGTAGCGGAGGGCGTTGCGGACGAGATTCGCGAGTGCGCGAGTAAGCAGCGCAGAGTCGGCTGCGACGGCGAGGCCGGCGGGAACGCTGATGACAACCTTACCCTGCGCGGCTTCGCGCCCGAGCACGTCGGCGGCAAGCGGCGCGAGTTCGACGCACGCTAGTTCAGCCTCCCGCGCGCGCAAGCCAGCCTGGGTAAACGCCAACAGTTCGCCGACCAGCTCGGACATTTGTTGCACCTCCTCACGTACGTCGGCCACGGCCGGTTGGAGCTTTGCGTCGGCCTGCTCCTCAAGGATGCCGACCGCCACCTGCATGCGGCCTACAGGTGAGCCAAGCTCGTGCGCGATGTCGCCAAGAATACGTTTCTGCCCCTTCGCCGCGCGATCGAGCTGCTCGGCCATCGCGTTGACGGCTCCGCCGAGCCGGCCGATCTCGTCGCGCCGGTCTTCGCCCACCCGGGTATCGAACCGGCCTTCGGCGATCTCCTCCGTCGCGCGGGTGAGCTGGCCCAGCGAACGCGTGATCCCATGCACGAGCGGCAGCCAGAATATGACCGAGAGTCCCATTGCTACCGCCGCGCCCACGAGCCACGGGTCGAGATCCAACAAACGCATCACAGTCCACAGTGAGTCGGCACGCATCAGCAACGTGGAGGGCGGCACGCGCTGGGCCGGCGGCCCGCCGACGGTGGGGTCGAGCACCGGTTGCAACCGCACGCCAATCCAATACGCGGCCGGCACAGTGGTGCGCTGAAGAAACGTCGGCGGCAACGGCGGGGCCGGGCCGTTGCCTGCGCCATTTCCGGCCGGCGGCGGCCCGCCACGGCGACCGTTACCCGGCCCGCCACCTTGCCCTCGAAAGCCAGGGTTGAAGCCGCGCGGCGTCTCGAAGCGCGCGCGCACCTCGTTGGGTAACAGATCCGGCCGGCCGGCGAGCGGCACGGCTTCGGCGTTAGCAAACAAAAATAGTTTCACTCCATAGACCTCGCCGAGCCGCGCGAGCATATCGTCCCGGCCTTCCGGGGGCGTTTGCCTCAGCTCAAGATTCAACTCGCGGGCCACGTCCTTCAGGCGTTTGTCCGCCGGGCCGGCAGCGACGAGCATATCCCAGCCGAAGCCAGCCTCCTGGACGAGCAGCGCGCCGCCCACGCCGGCCAGCAGCACGAGGTTGAGCAGCAGCCAGAGCGAGACCTTAAGCGAGAGCGGAAAAAACACTTTCATGCGGGCGGCGGCGCGTCAGGGCGAATCGGGGTTAACCAGCATATAGCCGGCGGAGCGGAGCGTGCGGATGAAGCGCGGGTTCTTGGCGTCGTCACCGAGTTTTTTGCGGAGCGCAGAAATATGGACGTCAATCGAACGGTCGAACACGTCGTAATGGCGGTCGCGGATTTCCTCGAGCAGGGCCTCGCGCGAGCGCACGCGTCCGCGAGCCTTGGCGAGGCTGGCGAGCAGATCGAACTCAACGGGTGTGAGCGCGAGTGGAGTGTCACTCAGCACAGCGGTACGGGTCTCGGGGTTCACACGGAGCGGGCCGACGACGAGCTCGGCGGCAGGCGCGTCCCCAGCGGCAGCCGGCGGGCGGGCGGCGCGGCGGAGTACGGCGCGCAGTCGCGCGAGCAGCTCGCGGGTGGAAAATGTTTTCGGCAGATAATCGTCTGCACCGACCTCGAGGCCGACGATGCGGTCGGTCTCATCGCCGCGGGCCGTCAGCATGAGCACGGGGGTGTCTTTTTTTGCGCGGATGCGGCGAAGCACCTCGAAGCCGTCGAGACCGGGCATCATCACATCGAGGATGATGGCGTGCCATGTCTCGTCGGGGTGAGTAGCACGCTCGACGCCGGCGACGCCGTCATGAACGGCGATCACATCAAAGCCCAGTGGCGCGAGGTAGCTGGCAACGAGCCGGCAGAGTTTACGATCGTCGTCAATCATCAGGAGCCGGGTGTGGCCGGCCGAGGCGGCGTGGAGCGAGGCGGTGCTCATGACCTAGGACACAACCAGCAAGCCGAGGAAAAATCAGCTACGATTACACGAGCTTAACATTTTTGTGCCGGGGCCTGAGCGGAGAGAACGTGGTTGCGCAGACCGGGACCCGGACTAAAATCCCCCCACTTCATCAGATGTTGTCTGCTCCGCCTTCATCGCGCCATACCTTCACCGCATTTTCCCGTATGCTATTACGCCGCTCCACCCCGATCTTCGCGTTGCTCGTTTCGTTTGGCGCCGCCGCGCTGACTTTATCTGGCGCCGCTGCCGCCGCTATCTCAGCTCTGGGCGACGCCCCCGCCCCGCCGGCGGCTGTCGAAGGTTTCACGTTCGTCAAGACCGTCGGTCGCATTTCGGAATACACCCTCACCGCCAATGGCCTGCAGGTGCTGCTCATGCCCGAGCACTCCGCTCCCGTACTAACCTGCATGGTCACCTACCGTGTCGGCTCGCGCAACGAAGTCACCGGCACGACGGGCGCAACACATTTGCTCGAGCATCTGATGTTCAAGGGTTCGGCCGGCTTCGACCGGACGAAGGGCAACAATATCGACCAGTTCCTCGAGGGGGTGGGCGCACACTACAACGCTACCACGTGGCTGGACCGCACCAATTATTTTGCCGAGCTCGGTAGCGAGCACCTTGAGGGCTATCTGGCTATTGAGGCCGACCGGATGCGCCATCTGCTCCTGCGTGAGGACGACCGTCGGCCAGAGATGACCGTCGTTCGCAACGAGTTTGAGCGCGGCGAGAACTCGCCCATGAATGCCCTCGAGAAGGAGCTTTTTGCCGCCGCCTATGTCGCGCAGCCCTACCATCACCCGACCATCGGCTGGCGCAGCGACATTGAGAAAGTACCCATCGAGAAACTCCGCGAGTTTTACGATACATTCTATTGGCCTGACAATGCCACGGTCTCAATCATCGGCGACTTCGCGCCGACCGCCGCGCTCGCGCTGGTGAAAAAATACTACGGGGCCATCCCACGCGCGCCCAAGCCCATCCCGCAGGTCACCACGGAGGAGCCCGCGCAGACATTTCCCCGCCGTGTGGGCGTGCGGCGTGCCGGCCAGCTTGGCGTCGTCGCTCTCGCGCACAAAATGCCCGCCGCTACCCATCCCGACTATCCAGCGCTGAGTGTGCTCGGCACCATTCTCGCCGACGGCAAAAATAGCCGCCTCTACAAGGCGCTCACCGACCCTGGCCTCTCGACCGGCGTCTCGGCGGGAACCAATTTTAACCACGATCCTACACTCTTCATCACGTTCATCCCCCTTGCCCCCGGGGTGGAGCACGACAAGGCGGAAAAAGTCGCCCTCGCCGAGATCGCCAAGCTCCGGCAAGACGGAGTGACAGCCCGCGAGGTCGAAACCGCGATTGCCAAAAATCTCGCCGCCACCGCGTTTCAGCGCGACGGCACCTTTGCCATCGCCAGCAACCTCAACGAGTGCATCGCTGCCGGCGACTGGTCACTCTACTACACCGTGGATGAGGCCATCAACCGGGTTACGCCGACCGATGTGCAACGGGTCGCTCGGCGCTACCTCGTCGAAGACCAAAGCACGACCGGCTGGTTTATTCCTATTCTTCCGCCCGAAGAAAAACCGTGAGCCAACCTGTGCCCTGCGCCGACCACCCCTACTCGCTCGCCATGAAAATTCTCTTCCGTCTCTGCGCTTTCGCTCTCGTCGCCCTTCCCGCCTTTGCCGCCGAGCCTGCCGCCGCGCCATCGGCTCGCATCGGCCAGAATGTTGTCCGCGCCCGCGTCGCCGGCCTCGATGTGCTCGCTTACCGGACCGGCGTGCAAAATGTCGTCACGTTTCGCGGCTCGTTACCGGCCGGCGACCGCTTCGCGGCTGGCGGCAATGTCGCCATCGCCACACTCGTCGGCGAGCTACTGGACAAGGGTACGACGCGGCACGACAAATTCGCCATCGCCGACCAACTAGAGAGCGTCGGTGCGGAAATTGGTTTCTCGACCGGTAGCTCGATGCTCGAGTTCAGTGGCAAGTGCCTGAAAAAAGATTTACCGCTCGTCATCACATTGCTCGCAGAGCAACTCCGCACGCCGGCGTTCGCGCCTGAGGAGCTGGCCAAGCTCAAGCAGCAGCTCGCTGGTTATTTTCAGCGCGCGATGGAGAGCACCGATTACCGCGCCGGGCAGAAATTTTCCGAGGCAATCTATCCGCCGGGCCATCCCAACTGGCAGCCGCCCACTGAGGCGATGCTCGCCGGCATCAAGGCTGCGACCATCGACGACGTGAAGGCGTTTCATGCGAAATACTACGGCCCCGCGCAGTGTACCCTCGTCGTCGTCGGAGATGTGGACGTAGCGGCGCTGCAAGCCGAGGTCGGTAAGTCCTTCGCCGGCTGGACCGGCGGCGTGAAACTCGAAGACGCCGCCAAGGCCCCTCCAACCGACACCGCGCGTGTTCAAACCGTCTTCATGCCCGATAAAACCAGCGTGACTGTCGTCTGGGGCCAGAGCACGGGCCTGCGCTACACCGACCCCGACCGACTGGCGTTGCGTGTGGGCACGGCGATCCTCGGCAGCGGCTTCACCGGCCGACTCATGGCCAATGTGCGAGACAAGGAGGGCCTCACCTATGGCATCGGCTCCGCGATGGACAACGACACGTTCACGGACGGCGACTGGCAGATCGAGGCGACCTTCGCGCCTGACTTGCTCGACAAGGGCCTGGCCTCCACCAAACGCGAGCTGACCGCGTGGTATGACCAAGGAGTCACCGCGGTCGAACTCGCGCACCGCAAGACCAACCTCGCCGGCTCCTACAAGGTCGGCCTCGCCACCACCGGTGGCATCGCCTCGCAACTACTCGTGACGGTACAGCGCGGCCTCGACGTCACCTGGCTCGATGAGTATCCCGAAAAAATCGCCACGCTCACCCCCGAGCAAGTCAACGGCGCGATCAAAAAGCACCTCAAGCCAGACAACATGGTTCTCATCGAGGCTGGTACGGTCCCTGGGGTCGCACCAAAGAAACCGTGATTCTTGCCCGGTGAGCGCGGGAATCACAGACAAGTGCAGGAGGTGCTTTCCCCAACTCTGGTTATTAATCACCAGCTGGTTCGCACCATGAAAACTCCCCCCACTCTCCTACTGGCGTATGTTTTTATAGTAACATTCTTTCTTTGCTTTGCCTTTTGGCCTGAAAGCCAAGTGCCGCAGAAATCGCCGTCCGTTGTCACCCTCAGACAAGTTTTACCACTGGTTTCCGAACCAGCACAGCCTCCAACGGTGACCTTTCTTCAGCCTGTTGTCGTCACGCCACCAGTTCCGTTGGTCCCACACTCCATCATAGTGCCCCGGTCAGAAAGTCTTACGACGACGCCTTCTGCAACTGCCCCCGCACAATCATTTATCCGGCGGCCTTCCTCCGAACGACGGAAGATTTTGGACGGGATACTGAAGCAAGACTTCCCTTCCATCATGCAAAACTGGCTGGACGCCGGTCGGGTGGAGCATGACTTGTCAAAGCAAGTGGCCATTTCGGGCCAGTTCGCAGGAGTCGTTCGCGTACGCGAGCCAAACCCCGCGTTTCTTCAGCAAGTGAAAGATTTCATCACCGACAAATCCAATTCAGATTACGAACGACATGCTATGCTCGCCGTCCTTGGTGAAGCTGCGACGGTGGAAACGGAGAATATTTTAATCGAAATTGTGACCACGGCAACTGACGATGTGACTCGTTCTGCAGCAGCTGGCCTCGCCGGGTTGGGCACGGGTTGGTCTGGGAATCAGGAAAATTTGGCTCCGGCACTCGAAAAATTGTGGAAAGGAGATACACGCGATGAAATCACGCTCGCCGAAACTGCCATGGGGATGGCGCAGGTGGGGGCGTCCAGCAGCTTGGAGTTGTTGCTAACGGCGGCTCTGCTGCCCAAGGGCAGGGACGACTTGCACAAAAACGCCGCACTCTATGCGCTGAACTCTGCCCATCTCCTGAACGACCACTCCGTCCCACCGCTGGCCGCGCGTCTCTCGCGCGATGCGCCCGACAGCGAGGCCAGCATATTTGCTCGGGACATTTTGGATCGCATGACCATCGTCAGCGCAGACCAAGCCTTGTTAGCGTGGCTACGGACTACCCCAGCAAGCACAGCCCCGCTGGCCCGCCAATACGCCCGCAACTCCCAGAATCCCGCTGTCTGGCAAGGCGCTCTTGCTCCCGATGTGACCTTCCGTAGCGAGGCAGTCCGCGCCGCCATCCGCACCGGCTATACGGAAAGCAATCGTTGATGAAGCCAGGCACGCGCTTGCCATGTCACGCTGGGTAGGCCAGACCCATTGCCATGCGCCGCCCGCGCTCATTAAGCGAGCGTAAGCGTCGCTTAAGGTCTTATCCAAGCTTTGCCACATCCACCCCGAGGACTTGAGCAGCACGGGCCTTGTCGCCGCGGCAAGCGCGGAGCACGCGGTCGAAATACTGCCGCTGTTGACCGGCAAGGTAGTCGGCGAGCTTAGGCCAATCCGTGAGCTCGTGCAGCCGCAGTGGGAGCTGGCGCGAGGTGATGACGCGGGTATCGGCAGTGGCGCAGATTTGGGAGACGACCTGGTGCAACTCGGTGAGGTTGCCGGGCCAGTGGTAAGCGGCCATGACCGCACGGGCGTCGTCGGTGAACTCGCAGAGGCTGGCGTCAAAAAATGGGTTGCGGGTGCGGGCGGTGAAGAATTTCACCAGCGCGGGGATGTCCTCCGTGCGCTCACGCAGGGGCGGCAGTAGCACGGGAAGAGCGGCGATTCGGTAGAACAGCTCGTCGTGAAACTGGCCTTCCTCGACCAGTTTTTCCAAGTCCACCGTCGTCGTGCAGATGAGGCGGAAATTGAGCGCAGTGTTGCGCAGCACGCTGACGAGCTCGACTTGGAGCGGGAGCGCGAGGGACTGCAAATGCTGGAGCACCAACGTCCCCCCCTTGGCCTGCTGCACCCAAGTGCCGCCGGCGCCGTTTTGTCCGAGCAGGCCGGAGCGGAGGTCCGATTCGGAGCTTAGGGCGCAGTCGAGAAGCACGAGCGGGGCGGCGGGAGTCTCGCCAGCGGTGTGAAGAATCTCGGCGACGGTGGTTTTGCCAGTACCCGATTCGCCTTGGAGCAGGACGGAGTTGTGAGCGGATGCGAGCTTCTTGATTTGCGCGACGAGTTTGCGGTTGGCCGGGCTGTCTCCGATGAGCCGGTCAGCGGCCGCGACGGCCGCTGGCGCAGTCGCGGGGCTGGTAGCGGCCCGCGTCGCCTGAAACTGGCGCAACTCAAGGCCGCGTTTGAGTGTGGCGATGAGCTCGTCCACCCGGAACGGTTTTTGTAGGTAGTCAAACGCCCCAAATTTTAACGCCTGGATCGCGCTCTCCGTCGAAGCGTAGGCGGTCATAATGATGACGACAGCCGCCGGATCGTGGAGCTTGAGCTGCTTGAGGAGGTTAATGCCGTCCATCGGCTTCATGTCGATGTCGGCAAGGACGAGGTCGAATTTCTCCGCCTTGTAGCGGGCGAGCGCCTTCTCACCGTCCGTGGCGAATGCCGTAGCAAAGCCAGTCGGCTGGATCACAGCTTCCAGCATCTCCTGGATGGAGAGCAGGTCGTCAACGATGAGGACGGAGGGCATGCAGGGAACGAACCTCCCTGCGACAAGCGGCGAAGTCAATCGGCGCTTGTAGGCGCTGACGCAGGTTGCCTTTTCCGAGGCAGATAAGACATGCGAAGGCGCGTCAATTCACGCCGCCGGCGACCGCGCCCATCTGGAAAATCGGCAAAAACATGGCCATGACGATGCCGCCGACCACGACACCGAGAAACACAATCAGCAGCGGCTCAATAAGCGAAGTGAGCGCAGCCACAGTGGCGTCGCACTCCGTGTCGTAAAAATCGGCGATCTTGTTCATCATACCGTCCACGTTGCCCGTGGCCTCGCCGGCCTTGACCATGTGCTTCATCATGGGAGGAAAGTACGTATTCGCCGCGAGCACCTCGGAGACTTGGCCGCCCTGACTGACATGCTTCGCGATCTCGGAGCAGGCTTCTTCAATCTGCACCTTGTTGCTGGCGGAGGCGACGATCTCAAGCGTGCGGAGAATAGGCACGCCCGAGCGGATGAGCGTCGCGTAGGTCCGACAGAAACGGGAGAGTGAAATTTTGTGGATTAGGCTGCCGAAGATCGGCGCGCGCACCAGGAGCCGGTCTTTGAACGCCCGACCTTTGGGCGTAGCGGTGAACTTCAGCCAGACCTTAGCGACGAAATACAACACGACGGCGATGTGAAAGATGCTGGGCTTGAGCAGTAGATTGAAGAGCACCCCATGATCTTTGTAAAAAGTGGCCGTCGGATGCGCCTTGTAGTAGTCCAGCGAGGGTTTCAAAAAATCGCTTACATCAATCAGAAACTGGGTAGGCGCAGGCAGCTTCGCCCCGAAGTCCTTAAACATGTCCGCAAACACCGGAATCACTAAAATCAGCAGCACATTGACCAGCGCACAGGCCAGCAAAATGACCGCAACCGGGTAAGTCATCGCCGACTTCACCTTTTTCGCCAGTTTCACGCTCGACTCAAAATAGCCAGCGACCTTGCTCAAAATCTCCGCCAGTGCGCCCGACGCCTCGCCCGCCTCAATCATGGAAATGAATAGCGTCGGAAAACTACGCGGGAATTTTTTCACCGCCGACGAGAATGAGTTGCCCGACGAGATATCCGCACGGACATCGCGGATGACCACGCGGAAATAGACGTTTTCGGTCTGATCCTGCAACGCCTCGAGACACTGCACCAACGGTAGGCCGGCGTTGAGGAGCGAGGAAATTTGATGAGTAAAAATGGCCAGCTCGCCGAGCGGAAGCCGATAGTTCTTAGCCCGTTTCTCGACGGCCTTCTGCTTGGCCAGCTCTTGCGCAGCCCTGAGGCCCGCCGGCTTGGCCGCATTGGGCTTGGGCGCAGTGGGCGACTGGCCAGTGGAAGTGGAGCTGATGAAACCCATGCCTCCAGCAAATCGGCTGCATGTCACGGCGCAACCCCTTTTCCTTCCCCTTCGACCAGTCTGCAGCGCTAGGCTTGACCCGCTGGGACTGGCCGTGATGCTCTTCCCCGGTCTGCGGCTATAGTTTAATGGTAAAACCTCTGCCTTCCAAGCAGGTGTCGTCGGTTCGATTCCGACTAGCCGCTCCATAGGAGCAATTGTCCTAGGCACCAAGACGGCACAAAAAACGCAGGTTCACCGAGTATGAAACCGGTCTGCAGCGCTCCCTCCGGGTCGACATGGTTAAAATTTGCGTGGCAACAGCCAACCCGGCACGCTCGCGCCTGTGAACCTGATTCTCTTTGAGCCGCCCGAAATCGCCGCACCGCTGCCGTGCGACGACCCGCGCGCGCGGCATTTGCTCGACGTGCTGCGCCGCCGCGTCGGGGACACCTTTGACGCCGGCCTCGTCAACGGCCCGCGGGGCAAGGGCACGCTCGTCGCCATCGGCGCGGACGCGATCACCCTCACATTCGCCTGGGGTGACGCACCACCGCCGCTGCCGCCCGTCACGTTGCTCCTCGGTCTGCCGCGCCCGCAAACCGCGCGCGACCTCCTGCGCGACGCCACCACGCTCGGCGTCGCCGCGCTCCATTTTGTTTCAACGGAAAAATCTGATCGCAACTACGCCCACAGCACGCTCTGGACTGGTGGTGAATGGCGGCGGCACGTTCTCGCGGGCGCGGCGCAGGCGTTCGACACACGCCTGCCGGAGGTTACGTGGACGCACTCGCTCGCCGAGTCCATCGCAGCCTTGCCGGACGCAATCACCCGCCTCGCACTCGACAACTACGAGGCCTCCCATACTTTCGGGATAAACCAGTCATTAGGTGTTTCTCCTTCTGAAAACGGAACTCCGGTGGTACTCGCCTTCGGGCCAGAGCGCGGTTGGGACGAGGGGGATCGCGTATTGCTGCGCACACAGGGTTTCACACTGGCGCACCTTGGCGACAGACCACTGCGCATGGAAACAGCCGTGGTGGCCGCGCTGGCAGTATGGAAGGCAGCTTGGGCAAACCGACTTTGAACCTACCTTCACAGGCCAGACACCTGTGAATTATTAACCGCGCCGAAAAATTGCTGCGGTGGGCGATCGCGTGCCTTTGCCGAGCCGTTTGACGCATGTCCAGCCGGGCGGCTCCAGCGTGATCTCGCCGGGCATTTCAAAGACGACTAACGCATCGGGCTTGGGCGCGAGCACGTCGGTCAAACGCGCGAAAAGTTTGGGCGCGATGTCGGCCACGATTTCATAGGGCGGGTCGATAAAAACCAAGTCCGGCTCCGCGCCCACGGCCGGTCGCCAGATGAGCGCGTCCATGTTGTGCAGGGCAAGGCCGGCCTCGTCGCGGCCAAGGCTTTTGCAGACGGCGGCAAGATTTTGGCGGAGGCACACGGCGGCCTTGGCACTGTGCTCGACCCACTCGCCGGCGGTCGCGCCGCGGCTGAGCGCTTCCAGGCCATAGGCGCCGCTACCAGCGAACAGGTCGGCGAAACGCGCGCCCGGCACGCACGCCGCGAGGCTGGAGAAGACAGCCTGCCGCAGCCCGTCGGTCGCGGGCCGGACCGCGTCGCCCTTGGGTACCACGAGCGGGACACCCCGCGCTATTCCTCCGCTAATTCGCATCGCGCCAGACAAAATCACACTGACCATTTGGCAAATGGGAAACGCGTAATCTGAACTGAGGCCTCGCCAAACTGTGTGGCCCATTACCCATGCTTCAGGCCTCCTCCCCATCGAATAGTCTGCCCCGCTGTGAAACGTTTAGCTGGCGGACCACGAAAGTCGGGGCTGCCCTGCCCCATCTCGGGCATCTGTTCCGCCGGTCTGTCACAATCAGTGAGAGGGGAATCTTATTCCCGTTTCAGCTCGCGCCCCATGAGTGCGGCGAGCGCCGCGGCCGGTTTTTGGTTTTCAAAAAGCACACGGCGCATCTCGGCAAGAATCGGTGCGTTGAGCCCGCGCGCGACGCACAGCTCGGCAAACGATTCAGTCGTGCGGTAGCCCTCAACCACCGTTTTGCGTCCGATGAGCAAATCGGCCACCGGCCGGCCTTCGCCGAGCCGCTGCCCGAACTCGCGGTTGCGGCTCCACGCGCCGTGGCAAGTCGCCACGAGATCACCGAATCCGCTTAACCCGTAAAAGGTCTCCCCGCGTGCACCAAGCGCGACGCCCACGCGCACCATTTCAGCCAGCGCGCGAGTGAGCAGCGCAGCGCGGGCGTTGTCACCAAGATACAGACCGTCACAGCAGCCGGCGGCGATGGCATAAACATTTTTTAGGCAGCCGCCGATTTCCGCTCCCGCCACGTCATCGGTTGTGTAGATCCGTAACGCCGGCCCGCTGAACGCCGTCTGCACCTCCGACAAAGTTTGCTCCGCGCCAGCCACCGCGAGCACCATCGCCGCTGGTTGGCCGCGCGCAACCTCCTCGGCGTGGCTCGGCCCCGTAAGTGTACCGACGGCCACATCCGGCAGTACCGTTTTAATGACCTCGCTAGGACGCAAATGCGTGTTCGTTTCCAAGCCCTTGGCGAGGCTGACAACGAGTTTGAGCTGCGTGGCGAGACTGAGGCTGGCGCGGAGTTGCTCGCACGTCTGGCGGAGCGCTTGCGACGGACAGGCCAGTAGCACGACCTCCGCCTCCATCAGCACCGGAGTGAGCTCGTGGCCGAGCTGAAGACTCAGCGGCAACGCAACGCCGGGCAGATAGTCGGCGTTTTCGCGCGCCGACGCCAGCGCGAGCGCGTGCTCGAATCGGCGCGGCACGAGCGTAACGGTATGGCCAAGCCGCGAGAGGTGGACCGCAATTGCGGTACCCCACGCACCCGCGCCGAGGATGGCGAAATTCATGGCCAAAGCTTTAGGGCAAAGACGCTAAGCTGCGAAGAAAAATATTATTCTTCGCCTCTGATGGTCCTGTCCCTGGCCGCTGCTCGTCGTGGCGTTTAATGCTCACAGCAGAAACGCGGGGATCTTTTCATTCGCTGTCATATGCTCAAACGTCTCACGTGCGTGAATCAGCTCGAAGGCCCCACCGTTCACCAGCACCTCTGCGGGCAGAGCGCGGGTATTATAACGGCTCGCCATCGCCGCGCCATACGCGCCGGCGCTCATCAGCGCGAGGTATTCGCCCTCGCCGACTTCCTGCAATTGCCGGTCATGCGCGAAGCAGTCTCCGCTCTCGCACACTGGACCGACCACATCGGCCGTGAGCGCGCGGCGCGCGGTGTCGCGGCGCAACGGCACGATCTCGTGATAGGCTTCGTACATGGCCGGGCGCACGAGATCGTTCATCGCGGCGTCCACGATGAGAAAGTTTTTTGTTGCGCCACGTTTGAGATGTTCGACACGCGTGAGCAGGACACCCGCGTTGCCGACGAGAAAGCGGCCCGGCTCCAGCAAAATTTTCAGGCCGAGGGGCTTAAGCAGCGGCACGAGCGCGGCGCCGTACTCCTCGGGCGTGATGGGCCGCTGGTCGGGAGGCTGTGCCTCCCACCATGCCTGCTGGCCGCTGGCGAGCGCGTCCTGATAGATGATGCCGATGCCGCCACCAATGGAGAAATAGCTGATGCCGTAGTCGCGTTTCAGCGCTTCGACGAATGGTACGACCTTCGTGACCGCCTCGACGAACGGCGCGACGCTCGTGAGTTGTGAGCCAATGTGAATTTGCACACCCTTCACCGTGAGGTGCGGAAATTTGGCCGCGGCTGCATAGGCGGCAGCAGCGTGGGCGAGCGGGATGCCAAACTTATTGTCGCTCTTGCCTGTGGTAATCTTGGCATGCGTGTGGGCGTCGACGTCGGGATTGACGCGAATGGCGACAGGGGCCTTGACGCCGAGCTGGCCGGCGACGTGGTTGAGGCGCGCCAACTCGGGCTCGCTCTCGACGTGGAAAGCAAAAACCCCCTGTTCCAGCGCGAGACGGATCTCGCCCTCGGTTTTGCCAACGCCGGCGAACACGCTACGGCGCACGTCGGCCCCGGCAGCGAGCACGCGTCGAATCTCGCCGCCGCTCACAAGGTCGAATGCCGCACCGAGGCGCGCGAAATGGCGGAGCACGGCGAGGCCGGGATTGGCCTTCATCGCGAAGCAAATCTGCGCGTCGAGGCCAGCAACCCCGCGTGCGAGACGGGTATAGTTGTCCGCCATGGTGGCGGCGGAATAGACGTAGGTGGGCGTGCCGTAGAGCCGCGCGACCTCGGCGAGGTCAACGGACTCACCGTGTAGATTTTGGCCAATGTAGCGGAAGTGGTGCATGAGAATGTCGGAAGGTGATTGTGCGCGGCAGCCAAGGATAAGTAGCTAGCAGCCGACGATGGTATGCTGAATATAGTGGGAGGACAAAGCTGCGGGTTTCCGCTTGGAAAACCACTTCAAATTTTAAGAATGTTGGGCCTTTGCCCCGGTGGCATCTTCTGCCAACATCCAGCCATGAAAACGTCCCGCTTTTTCACCCTGCTCGTCTCTCTACTGCTCTGCGCAGGAAATTTCGGTGTGATGCGGGCCCAAGCCACGGCCGAAGACTTAATTGACAGTGGCTCGGCCAAAATTGCCGTGGGGAAATTCGATGAGGCCATCGCCGACTTTTCGAAGGCGCTTGGCCTCAATCCGAAATCCACCGAAGCTTTCATCGGACGAGGCACCGCCAAAAAGGCCAAACCTGACCTGGATGGAGCCATCACCGATTTCACCCAAGCCCTGAAGCTCGATCCAAAATCCGCCAAAGCGTATAGCGGACGTGCCCTGGCTAGGAAAGCCAAAGGCGATCTCGATGGTGCCATCGCAGACTTCACCAGCTCTCTCACGTTTGATCAAAAATCGATCGAGAACTACTTCAATCGCGGTGAGGTCAAAGCGATGAAGAAAGATTTTGACGGGGCCATCGCGGATTACTCGCGCATCATCGTGCTAGATCCCAAGAACGGTTACGCCTACTTCCGCCGGTCCGAACCCAAGCGGGAGAAAGGCGATCTCGACGGAGCCATTAATGATCTCACCCGTAACATCGAGATTCGCGCGCAACAGGCCAATGCCTATGACTATGACGCTCGTGGCTGGGTCAAAGGCCTTAAAAAAGACTGGCCTGGCGCGATGGCCGATTTTAGCCGCGCAATTCAGCTCGATCCCAAATACTCCGCTCCCTGGCGCAACCGCGCCGGCGTCCGAAACACCTTGAAAGATTATGCCGGGGCCATCGCGGATTACACTCGGGCAATCGAGTTGGAACCGACCGACTCCTATTCCTACCGCATCCGGGGCGAAGCAAAAAAGGCCCTCGGCGATACGAGTGGTGCTGTCGCCGATCTCACCCGCGCCAACCAGCTCGACCGGCAGCGGGCGGTTGCCCGCTAAATTCGGGCGGCCCTCGTCCGCGCTCTGCGGTGATGACAAACCAACCCAATTTGGCTGATATTCAATAATGGGGTGGTCGCTCTTCGGTCGGCGGTGTTTCCCCGGAATTATCGCGTGCGGCAGACACAGCGCGGAGAGCCGTCAGTTCGCGGCGCAAGCGGGCGAGTGCGTCGTGTAGCGCAAGCATCTCTTTGTCTTGCGCAGTGACGTGACGCTCTATCCAGGCGAGGCGTTCCTCCAGATTCACGCGGGGGGGCGGAGGAGCAGTTGGTTCACTCGGCATAGGGACGGTCAAAGATTGCGGTGGATGGGTAGGGACGCCATTCCGTGGCGTCGGCGGACGGCTCAAAGAGCCGTGCCTTCCATAGGTATTTCACGGCGCGGCTCGCTCGGCCTGAGGTTTGGGTTTCGGCACGAAGGGCGGAGCGGAAGGGCCGCCACGCAGCTTAGCAATCTCGGGCAGGACGACCTTTTGGTAGCAGTCGGGACAGATGGAGTGGCTAAAATCAGTCCCGGTGCGCGCGTTAATGTAGCCCTCGATCTGCTGCAAATAATTCTGGTCGTCGCGAATTTTTTTACAGTAGCCGCAAATCGGGAGAAACGCCTCCAATTGGCTGACCTGCGTAGCGAATCGCAGTATGCGCTCGGCGACGCGCAGGCGCATCCAAATTTCCTGTACGTCGAGTGGCTTGGTCAAAAAATCGTCCACACCTGCCTCAATCGCCTCGCGCTGGTTGTCAGGATCGGCGCTCCGGCCAGTGAGCAAGATGAAATAAACGTAGTCTGCTCCGACGCGACCGCGGATGGCGCGGCAGAGACCGAGGCCGTCGAGCGTTGGCATCATCCAATCACTCACAACGACCCGCACGGGATCGGTCTCGAGCATACCAAGCGCGGCCTGACCGTCGGCGGCTTCGACGACCTCGTGGCCGAGATGGCGAAGCGCCTGCCGGAGCACGGCGCGGGCGACAAGGTCGTCTTCGACGATGAGGATTTTCACGGGGACGAGAGGATGGCACGGACAGCTTGGTGCAAACCGGCGTGGGGGCAAGCCCCGAGCGGCTGCGGGCCGGTCTTCCCTCGCATGTCATCGACGAACCAGCGGCCCGGCTTTGCTGCAGTTTTTGCGTGGCGCAAGGATTGACGGCGGCGGCCAGTGGCCGCAGCGTGCAGAATCTACGCCGCCCTCGGCCACCCCCTCCCCTAGCCATGATCCGCCAACTCGCCCATCTCTGTCTCATGTCGCATCAACTGCCGGCCATGACCACGTTTTACCGCGACGGTCTCGGCCTGCCGATCAAGTTCTCATTTCAACACGACGATGGCACGGTCTTCGGTCATTACTTTCAGACCGGCGCGATGACCTTCGTCGAGATTTTCGATCGCGCCGGGATGGTGAAACAATGGGGCGGTGAATTTGCCCAACTTAAAGGTCATGTCGGCACACACTTCGGCCACCTGTGTTTCGAGGTGACGGGACTGGAGGAATTTTGTGAAACGCTGAAAAAGCGCGGCATCGCGATAGACCGCCCGCTCAAGGTCGGGATGTGCCACTCAAAGCAGGCGTGGGTCCACGATCCCGATGGCAACGTGATTGAGCTGATGGAATACACGCCGAAAAGCTGGCAGCTCTGAGATCGAGAGGAAACGGGTTAGTAAATTGGTTGCCACGCATAGGCGGCTACTGAGCTAGTTCATTCGTGCAGACGGATGCGCCCTTGCTTGCGCTCGGCACAAAGCGCGTGCCTTCAAGCGGCATGCGCCATAACTGCCGCATTTGACGCGGACGAACAAACCCACCACGCGCACGAGACACCCGACTTGTCTGTGCCTAAAAGGGCGCGCACGCCGACCTTAAGGCTACCGAAAAGCGTGCTCCAGCACTTCGAAGCCGATGGCACGAAGTGCGGCTGATTTCAAACATTGGCCAGCCGGCCGGTGGAGTCGCCGAAGCGTGTGATATTGTTGGGCGCAACCCGGTCCATCATGCTGAGGAAAAGATTGGTCACAGGCACCCCGCCGTGCTGCACGAAACGGCCGCCGTTAAGTGTGCCGCCGGCGCGGCCAGCGAGCAGGACCGGGAGGTTGGTGTGGGAGTGCCGGTTGCCGTCGCCATTGCCACAACCGTAGACGATCTGCGAGTTATGCAGGAGCGTGTTACCGTCAATGTCCTTGGTGGCATCCATCTTCTCGAGGAAGTAGGCGAGTTGCTGGACATACCAGTAATCAATCTGGCGGACCTTCTCCATCCAGTCGGCCTTGTTCCCGTGGTGGGAAAGATTGTGGTGGCCGTCGTTTACGCCAATATCCTTGAAGTTAATGTTACTCCCATCCCCGTTGATCATGAAGGTGGCCACGCGGGTCGAGTCGGTCTGAAACGACAAGTGGAGCATGTCGAACATCAGCCGAACGTAGTCGGTGTATTTTTCGGGGACCCCGTCGGGCGCGTCGTTGGTGGGCTGAGGGCGCGAGGAGCGGGACGACTCGGCTGCCTGGATGCGTTGCTCGATGTCGCGGACACTGGAGAAATATTCATCGAGTTTCTGCTTATCGCGGCCGGAGAGCTCACGGGCGAGGCTGCGGGTATCGGCCTGAATAAAGTCGAGCACGGAGCGCTGCTGCTGCTGGCGCATGAGAAGATTTTGCGCGCGGTCCTTGGGTGCACCGGCACCGAAAAGACGCTCGAAAAGCAGGCGAGGGTTGACCTCAGGGGTCAGGGGCACGGTGGGCGAGCTCCAAGCCAGGTTGTGCTGGTAGACGCAGGCGTATTCGGTGTCACAGCCACCGGTGTTGAGGATGATGTCGCAAGAGAGCTCCAGCGAGCGGAAGGGGGTGAGCAGGCCAATCTGCTGAGCCATCATCTGGTCGGCGGAGACCCCGTTGTGAAAGTCGGCGCCATTGGTCTTCTTGATGCGCACGCCGGTGAGAAAGGTGGCGTTGGCGCGGGCGTGGTCGCCGCCGCCGTCGGGTCCACCAACGGCGGAGACGTCGTCGAGGCCGCCGAGCACCTGTACTTTGTCCCGCACTTTGGCGAGGGGCGAGAGGGTGCGGCTGAGCTCAAAGTCCTTACCCTCGGTCGTAGGCCACCAGGCATCGGGAATGGCGCCATTGGGAAAATAGAGGAACGCGGTGCGCAGCGGCGCACCCGAGGCGGTGGTCGCAGCGGGTGCCGTCAATACCCCGCCCGCAGAGGCAGCCGTCGCACCCAGCATCCGGCGGGGGAGGAATGTCTCCATCGCCGGCAGCGCGAGGCATAGGCCGACGTTGCGCAGGAAGCGGCGGCGGTCGAGATGCGGCGAAAAACGGGCGGGATAGCGGTCAGGCGGGGGGAGCGGGATCATGGGCGGCTTGGGTTGTCGGCGAGCAAGGCGGGTTTGGCTTCGGGGTTTAATGGGTTAGTCGACGTTGCACGGCGTTGCTGGAACGCCGGCGACTCCACAATCCCCATCAGCAGCGCAGAAAAGCGACCTTCCTCCTTCTCCATTCGTGCGACGATGGTGTCCACCGTTGGCACGTCGTAATATTCCACGCCGCGTCCAAGCGCGTAAGTCAGCAACTTCTCCGTGATGGTGCGATAAAACTCCGCGCGGTGCTGGGTGACGATGACTTGTTTGAGATCCTTGATGCCGGAGATTTTTTCGCCGGTAGCCAGCTCGCCGGAGGGGTCAATAGGCTGGCCAAACTCCTGCGCACGCTGCCGGCCGAAGGCGTTAAAATTTTCCAGGGCGAAGCCGAGCGGATCCATGCGTGCATGGCACGAGGCGCAGAGCGGGTCGGAGCGATGGAGGGCAACCAGCTCGCGCTGTGTGGGTTTGCGCTCACCGACTTTATCTTGGGCACTCTCCAGTGCGGGGACGTTAGGCGGCGGTGGTGCGGAAGGTGAGCCGAGAATATTTTCCAAAATCCACTTACCGCGCTTCACCGGTGAGGTGCGTGTGGGATTTGAAGTCACGGTGAGAATGCTACCCATCGTAAGCACGCCACCGCGCGGGTTGTCAAGCGGAAGCGTGACCTGACGCATTTCGGGACCAGTGACACCCGTGAGGC
>CAIQKQ010000017.1 GCA_903872425.1 uncultured Opitutia bacterium
AGCGGCAGTGTGCCTTGAACGAAGGGGTGATGAGTAAGATTTTTTTGCCCAGCACATAGGCCGGCATGTTCCACTTGAGGGTCTCTTCCACTTGCGGACAGCCTTGGCGGACTAGCTTCCGCAAGCGCCGTAATATCGGCTGTGCGAACGGCTCAGCTTCGGCGAGGTAGGTGTCAACGCGCGGATCGGCTTTCATGGCGAGTTTGTTCGAGCACAAAGCCAACCGGACTCTGGCAGTCGGTGCAAGTTCACACTAGGCACGGGCGTAAATGGCGAATCGCTCCAGAGACAGCGTTTCTAATCGGAAAAATGACCATAGGATGCTACGCGAACATCTCTCGCTCACGGCCGAACCCCCTCGCATCCGTTGTCGGTAGGGTTTCCAAGCTGACCGATTTTCGTATCATCGTTTTCGGAGTCAGGGGGTCGTCTAGGTGCCGCACATCTGCATTGCTACGCGACGGAGCAGGCTGGAGGATTTTCCTGTGATTGATGGCGATGAGTGTGCATTAGTGGGCGCAAATCCCGTGAGCGTGTTTTCGATTTTTTCTCCGGCCAAGATCAACCTGTTCCTCGCCATCACCGGGCGGAGAGCGGATGGGTTTCATGAACTGGTATCGGTGGTGACGCAGGTAGATAAGGGAGACACGCTGCGCGTGGAAGAGACCGGAGCTGGAAAACAGGAGTGTGGTGCCAGCCGACAGGAAGCTGATTTCGCGCTGGCATGTAATGACACGGCGGTGCCGGTGGATGAGAGTAACTTGGTGCGGCGAGCGGCACGGGCGTTTGCCGAGGCAACCGGATGGCAAGGCGGGGCGACGTTTTTTTTGGAGAAACATATCCCGATCGGCGCGGGACTGGGCGGCGGGAGCAGCAACGCGGTCGCCACGCTGCGCGCGCTTAACCAGCTCGCGGGCGGGCCACTCGACGCGGCGCGACTTGCGGCGATCGCATCGAAGCTGGGCTCGGATTGCCCGCTGTTTTTGTACGAAGGTCCGGTGGTCATGCGTGGACGGGGGGAATGGGTTGAACCGCTGCCGGCGCGTGCGACGGCGCGATTGCGGGGGCGGCGGGTGCTGATTTTCAAGCCGTCGATTGGCATCGGCACCGCCTGGGCTTACGCGCGGATGGCGGCGGAGGCACCGAAGCATTACCTGCCCGCCGCCGAAGCAGAGGCGCGGCTGGCGGCGTGGATCGCGGGTGACACGCCAGCGGAGGAGCTCTTGTACAATGGCATGGAGGGTGTGGCATTCGCCAAATATCTTGCGCTGCCGGTGCTGCTCGACGTGCTGCGGGAGGAGTTCGGGCTGCGCGTGCGGATGAGCGGGAGCGGGAGCGCTTGCTATGCGCTGCTGCCAGACGGCGCGGCCGGCGACGCGCTCAGCGCGGCGGCGATGGCGCGCGTCCGCGAGTACTGGGGGCGGGCCGCCTTTGTCACGGAGACGAAAATTTTATGAAAGTCCGGCAGATTTTACAAATGCTGGTTGACCCAACGTGATCTCGCCGTGTTGATGCGTGGCGCGCGGATTGCTCCACCCCCTTGTTTTGCCGCCCGCGCCATCCATGCCCACGGACGAAATCCGCGACACCTCCGAGATCACACTGCCAGGCATCGCCGCCTCGCCGGGGATCGCGCATGGGCAGGTGTTTTTGCATGTGCAAAACGACCTAGAGCTGCCAGCGCACGACATCGACCCGGCGCAGCGCGGTGAGGAGACGGCCCGCTTCGAACGTGCACTGATTGCCACGCGCCTGCAGGTGCAACGCACCAAGGCCGAGGTGGAGAAAAATCTTGGCGCTGACGAGGCACGTATCTTTGACGCTCATCTGCTGGTACTGGAGGACCAGGCGCTGATTTCGGAGACGCTGCGCGAGCTGGAGACGAGCGGCCACAATATCGAGCGGTGTTTCCACCGCGTGGCGCAGCGCTACATTGCGGCGTTCGAGACCATCGAGGACGAATATCTGCGCGAGCGCGCGGGTGACATCCGCGATGTGGCGCAGCGGTTGTTGCAAAACCTGCTCGGGCAGGCTGCGCAGAGCCTTGGCGAACTCGCGAAAGGCCGCGTCGTCGTGGCTGGCGATATCACGCCGTCTGAGGCCGCCGGCCTGGATCGTTCGGAGGCACTGGCCATCGTGACCGACACCGGGAGCAAGACGAGCCACGCAGTCATCGTCGCGCGCTCAATGCGTGTTCCGGCTGTCGTGGGCGCGCGCGACCTCACGAAACGCGTGCGAAACGGCGACTGGGTGCTAGTGGACGGCTATGAGGGTAAGGTGATTTTGCATCCGGCGGAGCAGACACTTTTCCGCTACGGCAAAATTCGGCTCGAAAAGAAAAACATCGAGCTGCGGCTGCTGGAAGCGAGCCGCCAGCCGGCGGTGACGCTTGATGGAGTGACTGTGGCGTTGCGCGCCAACATTGAGCAGGCGGGCGAGACGAAGCTGGTGCAGGAATTTCACGGCGACGGCGTGGGGCTGTTTCGCACAGAATTTCTGTTTCTCAGCGCGCCACGCGTTCCGTCTGAGGATGAGCAATACGCCGCCTACCGCGCCGCCGCCGAAACGCTTGCGCCCGCGCCGGTCGTCATTCGTACGCTCGACCTCGGCGGCGACAAGCCGATGCCGGGCGGGGCACACCTCTTCGCGCGTGAATCGAACCCGTTTCTTGGCCACCGCGCCATCCGCTTTTGCCTCGACCAACCGGCGATCTTTAAAGACCAGCTTCGGGCTATCTTGCGTGCCAGCGCGCACGGTAAGGTTCGCCTGATGTATCCGATGATCAGCGGCCGCGAGGAACTCGCTCGGGCCAACGCCGTCCTCGCGGAGTGTCGCGCGGAGTTGACGGCTAAGGGCGTGGCTTTTGATGCGACCATGCCCGTCGGCACCATGATCGAGATCCCTAGTGCAGCGTTGACGGCCGACTTGCTCGCGCAGGACTGTGAGTTCTTCAGCGTCGGCACCAACGACCTGATTCAATATCTGCTGGCGATTGACCGGGTGAACGACCGGATTGCGCATCTCTACGAGCCGACGCACCCCGCAGTCATCCGCACGCTCCGGCACATTGTCACCGAGGCGCACCGCTTCGGCCGCAAGGTCAGTGTGTGCGGCGAGATGGCTGGTGACCCGGTTTATGCCGCCCTGCTCCTCGGTCTCGGCGTAGACGAGTTGAGCATGACGCCGCCGCTGCTGCCGGCAGTAAAGTTCGCCGTTCGTGCGATGACGTTGGCTGACGCTCGCCAACTTGCTGAGGACACGCTCAAACTTACATCGGCCAAGGAGAGCCAGTCGCTCTGCGAAAATTTCTACCGCGCGCGGGTGAAAGTGGAGTGAAGGGCTGGCTCAAGTTGAATTTCGGGCGGCTCTACACCTCGACGTTAACACGGTCGGGATCGATTGCCAGTCGAGGAGCACTTCGAACGCAGCAACGTGGGTGCTCACGGGGGGGGGCGGCGTAGCGGATATTTGCAGTCACACGTCCTAATCCGCCTGAAGGGCCTTCACTTTGGCGGCAGTCTCAACTTCTCAGTGTTAACCAGCGAAAATATGCCTCCAGTAGTAACACCAATCCTAAAACGGTTATTACAGGAACGCTCCAATTGATGAGAGTGATGCGGCGGCGGGCCTCTTCGGGGGTAATCTTTTTATCCTTGGCGTCTTCTTCGGCATCCGAGCAATAGGCGGCGAGCCGCCAGCGCAGCCAAATCCCAGAGACGACAATGAAGATAGCGGCAAGCGCAAGGAGCTCGTGTTTGTCCATCGGCGAGGAGAAAGCAGGGCATGATTTTCAAAGTGCCGCTAAACTCCATCTTAATTTTTACATGGGCTAAGCTCCCGGTCGGGGCAGTCGATCCAGTCATTTTCTCAATCGCAGCAACCGTTCGCCGGCGGCATTGAGCGTGGCGGGGGACTTGGCGAAATTGAGTCGCACGAAGCGGTGTTCGGGGTAGGCGAAGAAACTAGAGCCCGGCACGGGCGCGACCCCGATCTCCCGCGCCATCCACTTGGAGAACGCCACGTCGTCTGTGCAGCCGAGCGGCGACACATCAAGCATCACGAAGTAGCTGCCCTCCGGTCGCGTGTAGGCGAGGCCGGTGCGGTCGAGCCAGCCGCAAAGCAGGTCGCGTCGTGCGGCATAGTCGGTGCCGAGCGCAGTGTAGTAGCTCGCGGGAAAATTGAGTGCGGTGACGACGGCGTGTTGGAGGGGTGCGGCGGCGCCGACGGTGAGGAAGTCGTGGACTTTACGCGCCTGTGCAATGATCTCTGGCGAGGCCCAGAGGTGGCCAAGTCGCCAGCCAGTGATGAGGAAAGTTTTGGAAAGTGCCGAGCAACTGAGGGTGCGCGCCGCCATGCCTGGCAGGGTGCAGAAATAGGTATGCAGGTGCGGCGGGAAGACGATGTGCTCATACACTTCGTCGGTGATGACAAACGTGTCGAACTCCTCGGCGAGCGCGGCGATCTGCAGCAACTCCGCGCGTGTGAATACACGGCCGCAGGGGTTGGACGGGTTACACAACACGAACGCCTTCAGTCCTTGCGCAAACGCCGCGCGCAGTTCTGCCGGGTCGAATCCGTAGTGGGGCGGATGCAAGCGCACATGGACGGGCGTCGCGCCGCTGAGAATGGCGTCGGCGTTGTAGCTTTCGTAAAACGGCGAGAACAGGCCCACCCGGTCACCGGGATCACACACTGTCATCATCGCTACAATCAGCGCCTCGGTCGCGCCACAGGTGACGACGAGCTCGCGCGCGGGGTCAATCGGGAGGCTGGTGTCTCGGGAGATTTTTTTCGCGAGCGCATCGCGCAGCTCGGGTGCGCCCCAAGTGATGGCGTATTGGTGGCGGCCAGCGTCCATCGCGTCCTTGGCGGCTTGGACGAGTGCGGCGGGCGGGTCACCATCGGGAAAGCCCTGCGCGAGGTTAATCGCGCCACAGTCGTTGGCGACACGTGTCATCTCGCGGATGAGCGATTCGGAGAATGCGGCGGTACGACGGGAGGTGCGGGGCATGGGGCGGGGGGGCGTAAGCAACCGGCAAACTGGGCCTATAGTTCGCCCTGAAATTTATGGTTGCTTGGTCTCGGGTATCACTGGGGAATTTTTAGCTCGGTGCCGATCGGAGGGAGCTTGTTTTCATTTTTCATCACATCGTGGTTCGCCTCAAATATTTTTAGGTATTTGCTGCGGTCGCCGTAATATTGCAGGGCGATTTTCGAGAGTGTATCTCCGGTGGCGACCACATGCTTGCGCGTGATGGGGGCCGCCGGTGCGGCGGGCAAGGGCACAGGCTCCGAGCGGGTGCTCGTGGGTGGTGGCGGCGCGGGGCGGATGGGCGATTGGGACGGGGTTGACGCGGGGGTGAAGAGCGTGGTCGGGCCTGATGGCCGTCCGCTTCGGCCGCCGGTCATGGCGGAAAGCTGGTCGCGCAACTGTTTGTTCTCTGCCTGCAACCGTTCGGCGGTGGCCAGCAGACCAGCCGACTGGTTTTCAAGCGGCTGGCCGGGCAGTGTGCGTGCGAAATCTCGCAACGCCGCGTCAATCTGTTGCCGTACCAGTGGAGTCTGTGGACTGGCTGGGACCAGCTCACAAAATTTCCGGTAGTGATAAATCGCGGCGATCGGATCCTTGAGTTTCTCGGCATAGAGCAGCCCGGCCTCGAGGTGCGACTCGGGCGCGGCGTCGTCGCCGCGCGTGGCGATGACCTTGAGAAACGCCGCCAGCGCCTCGTGATCCTGCCCCCGTTTAAGCAGCTCTTTGCCCCGGCCGTAATTGCTGTCGTTGGTTTCGGCTGTCAGGAGCAGGCTACGGTCACCACCGCAGCCGGTGGTGAGGAGCAGAGCGAGCAGCACGGGCAGACCAAGCAAAATAAAACGTGGGCGCATGGGAGAAAATTGATTGGAACGGGAAACCTTGCCGCTCAGTCTGGCGCTTCTCCCGCCGAATCAAACCTCAAATGGCCCTCGCTCCCAAAACCATCCTCGCCCGCGCCCGCGCCTGCATCCGCATCGAGCAGGCTGCGCTCGCCGCCACCGCCCGCGGCCTCGGCGCGGAGTTCGTAGCGGTCGCGCGTACAATCGAGGCCGCGGCCCGTGCCGACGCGAAGCTGATTTTCACCGGTGTCGGCAAGTCCGCCCATATCGCGGAAAAACTCGTGGGGACCTTTAACAGCATCGGCGTATCGGCATGCTTCCTCGACGCCACGCAGGCGCTGCATGGCGACCTCGGCCTCGTGGACGCCGGTGACGTGGCCATACTCCTGAGTAACAGCGGCCAGACCGAAGAGGTGCTGCGGCTCGTGCCGGTCCTGCGGCGGTTTGGCGTGCGGTTGGTGTCGCTCACCAGCCAGCCCGGCTCCGACCTCGCGCGGGAGGCCGACCTGCGGCTCCTTTATCGCGTGCCGCGCGAGGCGTGCCCGCTCAAACTCGCCCCCACCGCCAGCACGACGGCTGCACTCGCGCTGGGCGACGCGCTGGCCATGGTGCTACTCGAGGCCCGCGGACTCACGCGTGATGACTTTGCCAAGTTTCACCCCGCCGGCAACCTCGGCCGCGTGCTCCTGCTCCGCGTTCGCGACATCATGCGCGCCGGAAGCCGCCTGCCTGTCGCAGTCGACACGGTTTCGGTGCAGGACGCCATTTTCGCCATGACGAAGGCCCGGAGCGGCAGCATAGCTCTCACCAGCAAGAAAACGGGCCGGCTCACCGGCATCCTGACTGACGGCGATTTCCGCCGCAGCGCACTTACTGGCCCGAATTTTCTGCAACAGCCGGTGGCAAAATTCATGACTCGCGCGCCCAAGACCATCCGTGATGACGCGCTCGGGGTGGCCGCGCTACGAATGTTTGAGGAGCACAAAATTGACGACCTTATCGTTATCAACGCCCAGGGCCGCCCCGTCGGACTCGTGGACGCCCAAGACCTGCCAAAGCTCAAATTGGTGTGACGCAGTTCACCGCCGTGACCGCCGGGAGCTTGGATATTTGACCGCCTGCATGGGCCACTCCGACTCCTTGCAAGCCCCCTGCACGCACCGCGCGGATTTCCAAACCTTTGGCATAGTCCGTCAAACCCCGTGGCGCGATTTTGACCGAACTTCAAAGTGGCGGAAGGGGAGGGATTCGAACCCCCGGTGAGCTTGCGCCCACAGCGGTTTTCAAGACCGCCGCAATAGACCACTCTGCCACCCTTCCGGTTTGTTGGAATAAGCCACGCGCGAAAGGTCCGCCATGTCGAGCGCCGAGTGTGGTGCGACTAGCTTTGGGTGAGGTTGAAACCAAGTCGCGTGGCCAGTCTTTGCGTGTGTATGCCGTAAAATGCGGCCAGCTCGCGCACTCCGGCGGCGCGGGTCGGATTGCCGGACGGGTGTGCTCGGATCGCGGCGAGCATGAGATTTTTCGCGGTGTGTTCGGTGGAGATAAACTCGAACACTTTCACGCGGTATCCGGCCCACTCGAGGAGCTGGGCGCGCAGGGCGTCAGTTAGGAACTCAGCTTGGCGTTCTTGGAAAATTCCGTGGCGTAGCGCCGCGGCCAGCACCGGCGGAGCGGAGAGCTGAGACCGGAGTTCTTGGTGACAGCACGGCGAGACAATGAGCAGTCGCGCGCCAGCGGCGACGCCGTACGCCAGCGCGTCGTCCGTCGCCGTGTCGCAGGCATGGAGCGCCAGAACGACATCGGTAGCTGGAGCGATTTCAGCTTGGCGCTGCTCCGTTCCCAAATTGGCGATCTGGCCAGCAGTAAAGCGCAGGTGGGGAAAATTATTTTCGTGTGCGATACGGTTACAGAGCGCGACTAACTCGGGACGTTGCTCGACACCGCGCACGGTCGCGCGCGGGCCGAGCAACGCGGCGGTGGCAAACGTGAGATAGCCTTTGCCGCTGCCCATGTCAGCGACGTGGAGCGCTTCGTCGGTCGCGAAACCGGCTTCGGTCGCGAGGTGGGTGAGCAACTCGGAAAATTTTTGGATCTGGCGAAATTTGTCGGCCATCCCAGCGCGGGGTTGGCCGGTGTCGTTGGTGACGCCGAGAGCGCGCAACCATGCAGCGTTGGTCGGGACGAGGTGCGACTTGGGCTGATCGTGGGGGGAGGATGAATCTGGCGCCGGAGGCAACACGACTCCAGCGGCTGGCGCGGCGGAGGCTTTCACGCGTAGTCGAGCGGTGCCGTCGGGTTGGCATGTAAGCTGGGCGGTTTGGGCGGCGGTAAATAGGTGTGCATCGAGAAAGTCGCCGCCGATAAGAGGCGCCAGCAGCGCGAGCGCCTCAGCGGGCGGGAAATTTTTCGTGATGTCACGTGTCGCGTGCCGCCAGACGAGCGAAAGGCGCGGGCCAGCCTGGAGCGTGACGGGGCGCACGAGGAGATTTTGCAGAGTGGGGTCGGCACTGCGATGGCGGCTGAGGGTGAGTTTCACGAGCGCGCCGTCGCCGACAGCGGCGTGCAGCAGGCGGAGGAAACGTTCGCGGGCGGTTGGCTGCACAGGCGAGGGCTCACCCTTCCGCGCGTAGCTTCGCGTCGGACTCGATGAGAGACTTGATGCGGTCCAGTTCGGTTTTCACCTGTGCCTTCACGGTAGGCAGCGCAGCGGCGGCTGGCACAGGGGCATGGGCGAAGACGTAGAACTTCATCTTTGGCTCAGTGCCTGAGCCGCGCGCGGCAAAGCTCCATCCGTTGGCAAGTGTCACGATATAGAAATCCTGGCGCGGGAGCTTCTCGCCATCGGCGTCGAAAATGTCCTGCCGGCCGAAATCTTGGAACTGCGTGACCGCGATGCCGCCGAATGCACTGGGCGGGGCAGCGCGGTAGGTGTCGAGAATGCGTTTGATTTTCGCCGCACCGGTGGCGCCCTCGTGGTAAATATTCAGCACGCCCTCGAGGAAATACCCGTGGCGCGCGTAGAGTTCGTCGAGGTATTCCGGTACGGTGAGCCCCCGTGCTTTCACTGCGGCGCAGAGTTCGGCAAACATCAGGCAGGCGGCATTGCCGTCCTTATCGCGCACAGCGTCGCTGGGTAGGTAGCCGTAGCTTTCTTCGTCGCCGAATGCGAAAAACGTGCTGTGCTTTTGGAGCAGTTGTGCGCGCTCGGCGGGTGGAGTGGCGTCGTAGTCGAAGCCAGCGCCGAGCGCGGCCCGCAACTTCCCCTCGTAGCCGCGAATTTTGGCGGCGATCCACTTGAAGCCTGTGAGGGTGTTGATCACTTTGACCCCGTGGGCGCGAGCGATGGCGTCCTGCAACGGCGAAGTGACAAATGTTTTAATCACCGCCACATGCACCGAGCCGGCGGCAGGCACCACGCCGAGTTCCTTCAGTTTGCCAAGGCGGTAGTCAATGAGCAGCGCGCCGGTTTGATTACCCGTGAGCAGCACCATTTTACCAGCGCGGTTGCGGACAGCGACTCCCATGCGATCGGCGTCGGGGTCCGTGGCGAGCACGACATCGCAGCTCTCCTTCTCCGCGAGCGCGACGGCACGTGAGAGGGCCTCGGCGTTTTCAGGATTCGGCGATTTCACTGTCGGGAAACGGCCATCGAAGGCGACCTGCTCCAGTACTTCGCGCACTTCGCAGCCGGCGTGCAGCAAGAGCGGTACGCTGGCAACGCCGCCGGTGCCGTGGATACTGGTGAACGCGACACGGAGTTTGGTGGCGCGGAAAACTTCCGGGGCCAGCGCGGCGGTAGCCGCCACGGCGAGATAGGCGTCATCGGCTGGGCGGCCGAGGGTGACCACGTGGGCGAGGTTTTTTTCCAGAAACGGCACGGTCGCACCGAGTGGCACGGCGTTGACGGCGGCGACAATACCCGTGTCGTGCGGCGGGACCACCTGCGCACCATCGTCGAAGTAGGCCTTAAAGCCATTGTCATGGGGCGGATTGTGACTCGCGGTGATGACGATGCCGCAGTGGGCCTTGAGCCAGCGGACGCTGAAGCTGAGCTGGGGTGTCGAGCGCGGGCCGTCGAAGATGAACGCCACGCCCCCGAGCCGGGTCCACGCCGAGGCGGCCAGCTCGCAAAAATGCCGAGAGAAATGCCGTACGTCGTGGGCGATGACGAGACGCGGCGCGACTGTGCGGCCGGAAGCGGCAAGATATTTTTGCGTGTAGTTAAACAGTCCGATAACTGCGCGGAGCAGGGTGAAATCGTTGAGCACATTGCAGCCTGCGGCAGCGTGCGCGGGCGCACCGGCCGTCAGCGCGCCGAAGCCGTCGAGTGCGCCTTGCGGCTCGGGCGGGCCGCGCTCGGCCGAGGTAACGACGACGCCAATGGTACGACCGCGCATGCCGCCGGTGCCGAACTCGAGGTAACGGAAAAACCGGTCGTTCAATTCACCCCATTCGCCCTGCGCGACCAACTCGTCCACGCTCGCGCCAGCCCATGCAGGCAGGCCGGCGGCAAGCCAGGCGGAAAGGTTTTCGAGGGTGGCGGGCAGAAGTTTGCCAGCTTGCGCGGCAGCTTGAAGTTGGGCGGCGGTGGACATACGAGACGGTAATTCAGCCGAGATAGAGGCCGGGTTCAATCTTGGGCTTGGGCGAAAGTTTCTCCCAGGCCGCGGCGAAGGTTTCTTGGTCCGTCGCAAAGAGTGGTGAGATTTCGAGGTCGAAAGGCGGCAGACCGGTGGCATCGGTCGCGATCGCCACGCCGGCTGCGCGTAGCCAGCGGGCAAATTGGCGAAGCTGGTCGGCCCGGCAGGTGGCGGGCGAGTCGGGGCCAGCGGCGTTTTTGACGGGAGAGAAATCGTCGGCTCGGCTGGTTTCGATTACGATGGGATTTTGGGCGAACGGCAGCGCATCGAACACAAACTGCTCGAACTTCACACCGTTGGGTTTGGTTGGTTTCACAGGATTGCCGGCGGAATCAAGGCAAACGATTTGTTTATCGGCACGGTGGAACGGCAGCGCGATGTTGCCCCCCCGCGCCATCCGGCGCACGAACTCGCGGTCGAGTAAATGGATCGCGATGCTACCCGCGCGGAAACGGAGCGAGCCGTCGGGATTTTTCTCCGGCAGCTTGGGTTGCATCGCTGGCTCGGAGTATTCGATGACGACGGTCCGGCCGCCAAGCACACAGAAGTGGCCGACCTTTTCTTCCGGCCCAGATTTCACCACCATCTTGCTTGAGAGCGCGGAGCCGCGCAGGAGATGCCAGCCGATGAACTCAGCGTCGAGGCAGCGCACGAGCGGATTGTCTACTTGGAAATAGCTGATCGTGTCCGCGCCGTCCGCCGCCATGCGGTCGAGCGCGCCGCTGCGCTCGAGCGCGCGCAGCGCGCCGCCGTGGCCATCCGGCGAAAGTGCGATGGCGTCGGGCGCTTCGAGCAGGATTTTCCCGTCAAGGCCAACGGCCGGCATCCGTCCTTGTCGGAAGCAGTGTACCCGCTCCGGATTGAGGCCGAAAAAATTATGCGTGGCGAAAAAAGTTTCCGTGGCCTCGTGGTTCGCGTGGCTCGTCATAATAAACCAGCGCGGCGTGCGGCCGAAGCGCCGGCCGGCTGCGAGGATTTTTTCGGCGAAGACTTGAAACAGTGTTTTGCGCTGCACTGGCGTGACGGGAAACGTGCCCTTCGGTCCGTCGTAGCCAAGACGCGTGCCTTGTCCGCCGGCAACGGTGAACGCCGCCACGCGCCCGTCGCGCAGCGCGGTCTCGCCGGCGGCGCGGGCCGCAGCCCACGCGGTGGGGTCCCCACCGTTTTCTGGCCGTGGTTCATAGGGCGCGGGCGCCAGGCCGAGGAGATCGGTGCCGGTGTTCGCGCCGGGTGTGAGGAGTGTAGCGGTGAGCCGGGCGATCTCAGCGAGGTCAATTTCAGCTGCCTGCGCGAGCAGCCGATCCCGGCTGTCGGGATCGAGCCGGTCGAAAAACGCGAAGACCTGTCCCTGCCCGGCACGGTTGAAGGTTGCGATGAGCGGATGAGAGGCTGCGGGCGAATTTGGCTGGCAGGTGGCCATATGGAAAGGGCCCGAGCGTGGGGGAGTGCCGCGGCGCGGCAATGAAGTTTTTGCCGTATCGAACCACCATACAGGCGTGAAATGCCCCAATGTGGCAGGCGCGGGTGCAATTCCCCGTTACGGCCCGTCCTCGAATTTGAAGACGAGCTCGCCCGGCTTAGCGTAGCCGAGGCGCTGACGGATCTTAAGTGTGACGTAAGCCGGGTCGGACCGGAGTCGCTCGAGCTCGGCCTGCTGCTTGGCTAACCGGGCCTCAGTCTCGGTGAGCCTTAGGCGAACCTGTGCCTCCGCCTTGGCGAGCTGACGATATTCTTGCCGCGCTTGCCAAAAATAGACCCCGGCGGCGGCCACACCGCCCGAGAGGAGCAGGAGGCAAAGCACGAGAAAAATCCGGCGGGGGATCATGGGTGCGGCAGACTGCGAGCCAGCAAGGCGGGGAGATTTTTCCTTGGCAACAATTTTTGTACTCGGTTTTTGGCGTGCGTTGCTGCCACCGTGGCGCCAGAATCGGGCCATGTATCAGAGTTTTTACGGGCTGCGCGAGCTGCCGTTCAACATCACGCCCGACCCGAAGTTTCTCTACCTCAGCCCCACGCACCAAGAGGCGCTGCAACATCTGAAATATGGTGTCAGCGAGCGTAAGGGCTTCATCGTGTTAGTCGGAGAGGTCGGTTGCGGCAAGACCACGCTCTGTCGGCGTTTTCTCAACGAGCTCGACCCCGACCGCTACGATACCGCGCTCATCCTCAACCCGCGGGTCACCGAGACGCAGATGCTTAAAGCCATCCTCACTGAGCTGGGCGAGACGAAACTCGCCCGTAGCCAGCACGACCTCGTGGCGCAAATGAACCGGGTACTCCTAGAGCGCATTGAACGCGGCCGCGACATTGTGCTTATTATTGACGAGGCGCAGAACCTAAAATTCGAGGTGCTCGAACAAATCCGACTGCTCTCCAACTTGGAGACTGACCAGCAAAAACTGCTTCAGACTGTGCTCATCGGGCAGCCCGAGCTAAAGGACGTGCTCGCGCGCGAGGAGCTGCGCCAACTCCGCCAGCGCATTCTCGTCCACTGCGAGCTGTGTCCGCTCACCCTTGGCGACGTCACCCATTACGTCCATCACCGCCTTACGCTCGCGGGCAGCGCGGGCCGGCCGGAGTTCACGCGCTGGGCGCTGCGCACGATCCACAAGCACAGCCGGGGAATTCCACGCGTCATCAATAACCTTTGCGACAAGGCGATCCTCGCCGCCTTTATCCGCGAGTCCGACGAGGTTAACTACTGGGACGCACGCCGCGCCATCAAGGAAATGAAAACCCTGGTCGAGTGACCCGCCCACCTTTCGCCTGCCGCTATGAGTCTCATCAACGAAGCCCTCAAAAAAGCCCAGCGCCAGCGCAACGAGCCCACGCCCTTCGCCGGCGCAGGTGCGGCGAGGCCCGTCGCGCCGTCTCGCCCAGTGCTACCTCTGACGCTACTGATCGTTATCGGCAGCGGTTTGCTCGCTATCGGCGGGATGCTGGTCGTGTTTCTTTGGCCAGAAAAAGCACCGCAGGCCACGCGGTCGGCACCGGTGGTGGCCGCGGTTCCGCCGGCGACGTCTGTCGGGCCCGCGATGGGCGCGAAACCTGTCGGGTCGTTGCCAGCCACCACGACCGTTTCTTCGGCGGGGCCAACGGTTACATTTCCTGCACCCGCCGGCGCCACAACCGCATCACCGGCCGTCATCACGCCCGCTCCAGCCCCGGCCGTCGCGAGTGTCACGTCCGTGCCAGTTTCACCCATCAAGTCCACCACCGGCAATGTCGCAGCCACGCCCAGCCCGCCGGCCACCGCCAATTTGGCCGCGCCCGTTGTGACAGCTACAACGGCTAGTTCGGTCGCCCAGCCAGTGCTTGTGGCCGTACCAACGCCCGATACACTGGCTAAGCCTCGGGCTGATCCGCGGGTGAATGCGTTTCTCGACGCCTTGCGGGTTCCCGGCATACTCGCTTCCGCCAGCGCCCCACGGGTGCTACTGAACAATCAAGTCTTTAAGCCCGGCGACATTGTTGATCGCACGCTCAACCTCCGGCTCACCCAAATCACTGCGCACACCCTCACGTTCACTGATGCCAGTGGCTTTGAATATGAGAAAAATTTTTAGCTAAGGGTGCGCCGATCTACAGGTGGGGCACCCACCTTCCGCGTTCAATTCGTGGGGAAGCTCGTTATACGGCAAGGCAGCAGCGCGGCGTCGGACATGCCGTGGATGATTTTTTTGTCGGGCGGGCAGAAGGTTGCCAGCGCGCCACTGAGCTGCGCACGGCCGTTGAGGATAAAATAGTAGGGACACAGGCGAAGGCGGCCGTCGGTCTCAATGACGGGCGTCGTTTCAGTGGTTGATCTCGTCGGGTTGTGGTAGAGGCGATGGCGGACCCGGCGGGGTTTCTTGTATTCCTGCAGGAGGTAAAGGTTCGCGGGAGCAAGAGCGACGGCATGCTCGACGGCGGCCGACCATTCCTCGCGTGAGCAATCGCTGCCGAGCACCACGCTCCGTGCGCCCCACGCGGTCTCGTGGTAACCGGATATCTTGATGATGAGGTCGCGCTCTTTTTGTGATGCGGTGGCAAGATCGCGCCAGTCGCTGAGCGCACGCCCGGCGGCGCGTGGACCGTCGAGAACGGCACCGGGCGGGAGCGGTGCGGGGTCAATCACCCACGAGGGCGGAATAAGCGCGCGGAGAGTATTCCGCGCGGATGCGGAAAGAGTCTCGGCCCAGAAATCCGGCAGCAAATGGTGGTGGAAGAGCGCAAAGGCGAGTTTCTCCTCCTGAAACGTTCGTAGCGGCGGTGCGAGCGCGACCTCACCGGACGCCCACGCTTCGAAGAAAAATTTTTCGGTGCGGATATTAGCGAGGTCAAAGAGTTCGAAGAAGCGATAGATAATGTCCACGCGCTCGGGGTTGCCCTCGACGTCGAAGTACAGTCCGCTACCGAGTGGGAATAGGTCTTCGGGGCGCAGGCAGAAGACACGTTTCCCGAGGAGCTGAAGCTGGCGCGCGAGCCAATGCATCTCAGGGCGGTAGGTGGCGGCCTCGTCCGAAACGACGAGGGCAATAAGAGGGGTGCGGAGGGTGGGGCGGAGGGCGGCGAGAGAGGCGTAGAAGCCGCGTATCATGGCGTCGTCGGCGCCAAGGATACCGCCGCTGATGGCGGCAGGGTCTTGTGGTTTAAGTTGTGGGGTTTTGGTTTGCTCCTCGGAGTAGAGTCGGTTTAGGAAGGCCGTGAGCCCGATGCCCCCAGGAACGCTATCGAGCTCTGTCATGACAAAACCGTCATCGGTCAGTAGGAGGTCGGGACGCAGGACCGGCGGAAATGCACCGCGGTTGCGCGGGTCGCGAGCATGGGCGATGAGGGCGGTAGGTTTGCCCCGATCAAGGTAGTCGGCGACCCATGGGGTGAGGAGTGGCTTGTTGCGGAGAAGATTTTTCCCCGCCGCTGAACGAAGGTAGAGTGTTTCCAGCGCTTGATGGAACTCAAGGCACGCCGCACCGATGGCCTCAAGTTGTGTGACTTGCGTGGGCGTGAGCGGCCACGCCTCGGGTGAGAGTTGCCACGACTTATCCTCGAACAGCGGCTGGCCCGCCAGCGCGGCGCGAATGGTTTCGTGAGCGAGATCGGGCATGGGAGCAACAGGAAGCCATGAAGGCAGGAAAGAAAAGCAACTGGCGAAAAGTTTACAGGTGTTTTGGTTGCCGATTTAAAATCATTCCTCCATCTGGATGTCTTTGTTGCGGTGGCGTGGACAGCCGGCACGGAGCCAAGCGTTGATGAAGCGGTCGAGGTCGCCGTCGAGCACGCCTTGGGTATCGCTCGTGCTAATACCGGTGCGAAGGTCTTTAACCATCTGGTAGGGCTGCAATACATAGCTGCGAATTTGCGCCCCCCAGCCGATCTCGCCCTTCTCACCGTAGAATTTGTCCATCTCGGCGCGCGTCTCGTCCTGACGTTTCTCGTAGAGGCGGGCCTTGAGTACGCTCATGGCGGCAGCCTTATTCTTAAGCTGGGAGCGCTCGTTTTGGCAGACGACGACGATGCCAGTCGGCAAGTGGGTCATGCGGACGGCGGAGTCGGTGGTATTGACACCTTGGCCGCCTTTGCCGGAAGAGCGATACACGTCCACCTTAAGCTCGTCTTCGGGAATTTCAATTTTCACATCCTCGGTGATCTCGGCGATCACGTCCACAGCGCAAAACGAGGTGTGGCGGCGCTTGTTCGAGTCGAACGGACTGATGCGTACCAGGCGGTGGACACCGCGTTCGGCCTTGGCGTAACCGTAGGCGTTCTCACCCTTGATAAGGATGGTGGCTTTGCTGATACCGGCGGTGTCGCCGGGCTGCACATCCTGTAGCTCGGTGGTGAAGCCGCGCCGTTCGGCCCAGCGCGAATACATCCGGAACATCATGTCGGCCCAGTCGTTGGACTCGGTGCCGCCCGCGCCGGCCTGGAGGGAGAAGATAGCGTTGTTGCGGTCGAATGGGCCGGTGAGAAACGAGGCGATCTCCAACGCGTCCAACTCGACGATCATGGCGGCAGCCGTTGTGGCAAGCTCCAGTTCGTAGCTTTCGCGCTCAGTCGGCGAGGCGGCCTCGATCAGCTCGACCATTACCCCGAGGTCATCTGCTCTTTTTTGAAACGCGACGACGGGGAGGACGGCGCGCTTCAGCGCGTTAAGCTTTGCAATGTGCTTTTGCGCGCGCTCGTTGTTGTCCCAGAAATTTGGTGCGCCCATCTCGGCGTCCATCGCCTCAATCTCTCGCTGCTTTTGGTCGCAGTCAAAGAAACCTCCATAGGTGGCCGGCGCGTTTCTTGATGCTTTCGATGTGGGAAAAAGTTTCGGGAGGAATCATGTTAGAATGGATGAAGGGTGCAGCGAGACAGCCGAGGGTGAAGGATTCAACGACCAACTTTGCGGTCGATGCTTAGTTGGAGGCGTGGTTGAACTTGGCGTTCAGGAAATGAAGCAAGTTCAGAAACAGAGCGAGTCGGAACCTAAGTTCCTGATTGACCAATGCTTTGCTGGTTTCGCTGGCGGAGAGACTAGGAGACGCGAGCGGATTTTTCCGCGCGGCGTTTCTTTCGCTCCCAATACCACGCGATCCAGATGCAGATCTCGTAAAGGATGCACAGCGGGATCATCATCGCCAACTGGGTGATAACTTCGGGTGTCGTCAGCACTGCGCCGAGGATGGCCGACAGCACGATCACATGACGGCGGTATTTGGCGAGATCGCTGTGGCTGAGCACACCGATCTTGACGAGAAACAACACCACCAGCGGAAATTGGAAGCCGAGTCCCATGCCAAGCATGAAGACGCATACAAAGTTCATGTAGGAGTCGGCCCGCCAGAATGCCGCCTCAAACCCGAGCCAGTGCGAGTAGCCCACCGAGGCGTGCAACGCTACCGGCAACAACAGGAAATAGGTGGACAGCACTCCCAGCAAAAACAGGAACACGCTCCAACCCATCCAACTAAAAATCACGCGGCGCTCGTGTAGGTGAAACGCCGGCAGGATGAAGCCCCCCATAAAATAAATCCAGAACGGGGCCGACAGCACTAGCGCCGCATATAGCGTGAGATGGAAGGAGACAAAAAACCCTTCGTTGGGCGTCACGTTGTTCAGCTGCACTTGCAAGCTCTCGTCGGTCGGTGCGGTCGGATCGAGCTTGAGCGTGACGAGTTGCTCGCCGTTAACTACCGTAGTGCCTAGCTGAAAAACCGCTTGGGGTGCTTCGCCTTCGGGTAAGGCGGGGAACGCCTCGCGGGTAACCTCAAACGGACCAAACCGTGTTTTGCCGAACTGGAGCGACACGGTCGGCTTGGGGTTGGTGCCAAGATCCATGTGCCGGAGCGGATATTTGAGGATGGCGACAATTTGTGGGTTAAAATAAAAACACACCACGAAGCCGATGCCCACAGCGATGGCGGAGCGCACGATGGCCGTGCGCAACGCTTCCAGATGTCCCCAAAAGGTCGCGGGCGCGCCTGGCTCGGGCGTGGTTTCGGTGTCGGCGCTCATGGGTGCGAGAAGTGATGGTAGAAGCGCGGCACGGTCAGAACCGAGGTGCGCGAGGGCGGAGCGTTGTGGTTTTGGCCCGCAAGTCCAGCCTGCGTTGTTTCACGCCCGCCGTAAGGCCGCGGTAAACCGTGCTTGTCAAATCGTTCTCCGGCGAGTTGCTTCTTGCCGTGCTTCGTCGTGTGACGCTGATCGTCCTGCTTCTACCCGTGGCGGCCCTGTCCGCCGCCGCGCCGGCCCCACCGCACACCTTCACCGATCAGTTTGGCCGCACCATGCTCGGCGACATCGTCGAGGTCACCGGCCCGCAGGTGAAAATCCGCCGCAACGACGGCGAGACCGTCATGGTGGAATTGGCGAAACTGGTTGAGGCTGACGCAGCCTATGTCACGCGCTGGGAACGCGAGCATCGGGTTTTCCGGCTGCGGATTGATGCGAGCTCGTTTCATCACGCAGTCGGGTCGAACCAGTCCCGTGATGCCGGACGGGTGATTCAGAACATGGAAATGGGCTACGAGATCAAGATCACCAACGAAAGCCCGGTCCCTGCCGCCGAACTGCGCTTCGAATACAACGTCTTTGTGCTCACGCGTAGCACTGTCCTCGGCGGACCGAACTCCTATAACATGAGCACGACGAGGATCACGTCGACGCCAGGCCGAATCCGAGCTAAAGGCACGATTGATCAAATGGGTCTCAAACAGACCGCCACAGTGCGAACCAGTCCGCTGGCTTACACGGCCACCGAATCCGCTCTGTCCGCCGAGCTGCAAGGCGTCTGGGTGCGGGTGTATTTCGAGGACCGCGTGGTGGCCGAATTTCTCTCCAGTGAGAAGCTGCGTGGCGAAGGGTGGCAGGAGATTGCGCCCGCCCCGGCGAGAGGATTTCCTCTCCGGGGATTTTCTCCCGGCCCACCCTCGTAGAGGTGCTCACGGCATGACCTCGAACCAGAAGGGAACAAAAGTCTCGCGACCACCCGGCCGCACTTGCGCCCAGATGACATAGCGTCCGGCCTTAGGCAGCGTAAGCTTAAACGCGAGACGAGGCCGCGTGGTGTCAGACGGCGCAAGCGAGTTGGCTTGGTTCGGGTGCAGGTGAGCGAAACCGCTCCGCTCTGAGTCGAACGCCACGAGGTGGGCAAACGCGCCCATCACTGGTTCCAATACGACAGGTGCGCCGTCGCTACGCGAGACGGTGAATGTCAGGTCAATCGCCTGGCCTGCGCGGAGTGGCTGCACCGACGGCGTGAGCACGAAATGGAGGCCGTCGCGCTCGATTTCCCAAGAAGGTTGGGGGGCGGTGTTCCCACCAAACTCCGTGGAGGCACGCGCCGGGCTAGCGCGCGTAGCTAGTAGTGCGGTTGCCACCGCCGTGATGTCGGCGCTGGCGTAGAGGCTGCGACCAGTGACGATTGGCGTGAAATCCGCGAACACGCGGTAGACCGTCGCGCGCGTCGGCGCGAACGCGAAGCTCCATTCTCCCAGGTTCGCCGTCGGCTCGGGGTGGACGTGCTGGTAGTCGCCCAGCGTGTCGTCTACGATGAGCAGGTGCAACCGGCGGGTGTGGACTTCCATCAGCTCGGCCGGTCCGATGGGTTTGCCTGAGCTCGTGGCGAGCCGGACCAGAAAATGATTGTCGCCGCCGCCAGGCTGTGGCGCGACGGTCATCGCCACCGGCGAGCGCGCGGCGACTACGGGGACGAACTGCGGGTTGGCCGGGTCGCACATCTCCAATGCACCAGCGCCGGTCACGCGGAAATCAAGCTGGTGTAAATTAGTGCCGGTGGGCAATGCGCGCAGCGCGAGATAAAGTGCTGCCGCGCCGAGTGTGATCCACGCAGCCTGACGCCATTGCGTCGCGGCGATGCGGGCGGCCGGCGCGCTCATGTTTTTTTCATCTTCCCCACAAATTCCTCGGGCGACCACTGGCTACCGTCAGCCCGCCAGATAATTTTCCCGTCCTCATTGATAAGCAGTGTCGCAAGATTGTGGCTGAGCAGCGCTTCCTTGAACTCTGCCGCAATGCCGAACTGCGCGAACAAGTCACGAATCGCGCGTTCCGGACCGGTGAGCAGCGCAAAGTTCGTGGTGTCAATACCGCGCTCGGCGGCGTAGGCCTTCAGCACGGCCGGCGTGTCGTATTCGGGGTCGAGCGTGATGGAGACGAGCTGAAGATTGGTCACACCGGCGGCTCGCGCCAGGCGTTGCACGGCCATCATGTTGAGCGTGGCCGCCGGACACATTGTGGCGATGGGGCAGCGCGTATAGATAAAGTTGAGCACCACTTGGCGGCCGCGCCACCGGGCCGCGGAGACTACCGCTCCATCCTGGTCGTAAAGTGCAAAGTCGGGTAGATTTTCGCCGACCTCGCGGTAAGCGTGGCGGGCGCGCGCGGCGGTGTCCTGCCGTAGCGCGTTGGCGGCGGCAGCGACGACGGATTCAGCGATTGGGTCTACTGGCCAGATGTTTTCAAGACGCGCACCCTTCGGATCGTCGGGAAACAGTACTGCGCGGATACGCTGGCCTTCCTTGGCGGCGGCGATGTCGGCGGCCGAGACGGAAAACTCCATCGTCATTGCCGGCATAAAGCCCGAGATTTCATCGTGGCGGACGAGGAGGGTCTTTCGGGTGGCATCCGCTTTTACGATCTCGCCGGTGAGCGGGAAATGTTTTTCCCTGAGCACGGGTGTACTAGGCGCGGACGGCTCGCGCGCACAGCCGACGGCCAGCGCGAGCAACGCTGCCAGCAGGGCGGCTGACCGATGGAGCGGAAGAGCTTTCATGCCTTCAAGGATTTGCCCCAAGGAAAAAATTGTCAAAGCCATTGAGCGCGTCACAGTCATGTTCCCAATGAGTTTTCCCGTCACCTCCCGCTCCCGCGCCACCTATCAGCCGACGCTGGCTTGGTTTGCTGCTATCGGTGGCGCTTGGGTCTTTGTGTTAGTAATACTGGGCGCCTTCACTACGAGCATCAACGCCGGAATGATTTTTCCCGACTGGCCGTTGTCCAACAACTCGCTGAACCCCGAGGGCTGGCTCTATGACATCGCCAAGTTTGCCGAACACTCGCACCGGCTAAGCGCGGGGTTGATGAGCCTCATTACGATCGCGCTCGCGGTCTGGGTGTGGCGGGTCGAGGAGCGGGGGTGGGTGCGACGGCTCGCGGTGTTTGCTGCCGCGCTGGTGCTCGCACAGGCGCTGGTGGGAGGGCTACGCGTGTTGCTGGAGCCACAGCAGGTCAAGACCATCAGCACCAGCGTAGGCCGGCTCTTTGCGATGCTGCACGCCTGCCTGGCGCAGTTCTATGTGTGCACCCTGCTCGCGCTTGCCCTCAGCCTATCGCGCGCCTGGATCGAGGGTCAGGGCCGCTCGGTGGACTCGCTAGTGCGTCGGCTAGGTGTCGCCAGTTGCGTGTTATTGCTGGCGCAGCTCGGCGTCGCCGCCGTGATGCGGCACAGCTTTGCGGGGCTAGCGATCCCGACTTTTCCGCTGAGCACACCAGAGGGTGGGTTGCTGCCGGCGGCATGGAATTTCAAGGTCGCGATTCATTTCACGCACCGCGTGCTAGCCGCCCTGCTCTGTGTCGCATTGCCGTGGTTTACGGCCGCCGTGTGGCGAGACCGCGCGGCCGGAGCGAGCATGAGGGCAACTGCCGCCGGGCTGGTCGTGTTACTTATTACTCAGGTCACGCTCGGTGCGAACGTCATATGGTTCGCACGCCAACCGCATATCACGACCGCGCACGTTGTGGTGGGCGCGGGCACGTTGGCGGCGGCGTTTGGCCTAACCTGGTGGGCGCACCGCCCGTTGTTAGAAAGAGAAGCCAACGCCGTTCCTGCTCCAGCTGATCCCGCCGAACCCGCCCCCGTCCGCACATGAGCGACCCCGCTGCCATCACTACGCCGGTGCAGCCAGCCAACTCCAAGGCCCGGTTCGCCGATTACCTTGAGTTGACGAAGCCACGCCTTAGCCTGCTCTCAGTGCTTACGACGCTGGTCGGTTATTTCGCGGCGCGACCCGCGTGGTCGGCACGAGAATTTTTCAGCCTACTGCTCGGTACGGCGGCCTGCGCCGGGGGCGTGGCTGCCCTAAACCAATGGATGGAAAGTGACACCGATGCGCGGATGATTCGCACGGCCGACCGCCCACTGCCCTCGGGCAAAATTGCAACCGGCTCGGCCTTCGTGCTAGGCTGGTTGCTGTGCATCGGTGGGCTGGCGGTACTCTTTCGCCTTGGCGGGCCGCTAGTGGTCGACCCGGCTGCTAAATTCCACGTCCCTGTTGAGCGGCTCTCGGCGCTATTTGCGCTGCTTACCATCGTGGCCTATCTTGCCTGCTACACGCCGGCGAAACGCTGGTCGCGCTGGAGCGTCGAGCTTGGTGCGGTGGCAGGCGCGTTTCCTCCGCTCATCGGTTGGGCCGCCGCGGCGAAAGACGTCGGTGCGCTCGGCTGGATCTTGTTTGGTGTGCTCTTTTTCTGGCAGCTTCCACACTTCATGGCCATCGCGTGGACGCACCGCCACGATTACGGCCGAGTCAATTTTCCCATGCTACCCGTGCGCGACACCGAGGGTGGGCGTGTGGCACGCTGGGCATTCGTCAACACACTTGCGTTGGTTGCGGTGAGCGCGCTGCCCGTCGTGCTCGGGCTGGCGGGCAACGGCTACCTCATTGTGACGCTACTGCTAGGCGCGTGGTTTGTGGTACGCGCGGCGGCCTTCCGACGCTTCAATGGCCGCGATGCTGCGGCGCGGAAACTATTTCTGGCGTCCATTCTCTGGCTGCCCTTGCAACTCGGCGCGCTCGTGGCCGATCGCCTGCTCAACCGCTAAGGCGGGTAAACGGGGTGCTAAACGGCGGGAGCAACGGTCTCTCCCTATCGATCGTCACCTGCGTGGTAGACAGTTGGCCTGCTTTATTCACCCCTGCGGCCGCTCGATGACCGTAACCTTGCCGTCCTTAAGCGTCACGCGCAGGCGTTCTTCCTGTTTGTCCTCGTAAATACTCTGCTGTATCGGCTGATAGACCGTGGTGGGTGTGCCGCCACCGGAGGCAGGCGCGTTGATGGCCTGGTAGCCCATGACGCGCTCGCCGCGGTATTCCTGCCAGTGGTGCTGATAAATCCATACGATCGCACCGCCGTCGGTAGAAACTTGGTCGTGTTTTTCATCGGGCGCGCCGAGAGCGAGGTAGACCATGTCGGTCGTGTCGCCGAGGGCAACTTTGCCTTCCTTGAGTCGCGCTTGTGTGGCCGCGTCGAGCGTGGCCACGACAGCCGGCAGTTCGCGTGCGCGTTTCTCAAACGTGGAGCACCCGGCAACCGCCAGCGCCACCAGTAACCCGGCTAAAACAAGGCGAAGTTTCATCCGTGCAGCTAAGTCCATTGACCGCCGCGCGCAAGCTTACGGCGAACAGGTAAAATTCTCTCGCACCGCGACTGGCGAGGTGCCGGCTAGATCGGCTGCGGAGTGGATGTCTCAGAACTAAACCCGCTCGAGTACCGGCGGGCGTAACTCAAGGGTATGGTTCGGCGCGCGCAGTGGACGCGCCTGACTAAGGTGTCGCAGTGGAATCAACTGGCGCGGCGTCCGCCGTAGGTGAGTCCGGCTCGGGATTGCCGGGCAAGAGTTGCGACTCGTCGACTCCAGCTGCGAGCAAGGCATGGTTCACCGTCTCGACCTGCGTGAGCGCGCGGCGACGTGTCGTCTCGCCGCCACCAGTGGCGATGTTGTCGGGATCGGTTGGTCCGGCGGCCCCGTCATCTGAAGGCGGCGGGGGCGGCGCGTAGAGCAACACGGCCTCTTGGAGCACAAGCGTGTAGGTTTTTCCTTGGTAGTCCACGCTCAGGCGGTTGTGCGCTGGGTCGTATTCGCGCACGGCGATGCCGGCGGAAATTTTTGCCGACGGCGAGGCGGACTGCGCGGGAACTTTGACCCAGACGGTCAGGCCCGTGCTGCGGTCGAAGAGGCCGACCTTGACGTCTTTGCCGGTCTGCATCACGCCGCGAAATTCCAGCGCCGCAGCATCCGCGCCGCGCGCCGCCCCGACGGGCCAGAGCGCGCCAACCAGTAGCAGGCCGAGGAGAACACGGATAAGTTTCACGGCGATATGCTGGCCCAGCCATTCGCGTGTCGCGAGCCGAAAATTGGGGACGGGCGAGGCAATTATAGAATGGGCAAGCGGGCTAGGCCACCATTTGGTTGGGGCCATGCTCGCGAATTTATTCTCACTCTTCACCCGCCGCTCCACCGCCGAGGATTATCGGCGGGCCTTCGTTGCCGAGGTGCGGCCGGTGACCCCGCGCGTGCAGCGAAGTCGGCGCTCGGAGCGCGTGCTGGTCGGCGGCTGGGTGCTCGTCGGCCTGAAATGCTGGGGCGTATGGTGGCTCGTGCAGACTTATCATGACCGCATCCCGTTTGGCGCGTGGTGGATCAATGGCCCCACGCTCGCCGCCGCCGCGCTCACGACTTTCGTCTATCTCCGCCGGCCTTGACGAGGCGGCTCCGTCGCTGCCACGTTTCTGCGGCGTTTGGGTTGGTAAATAGCAAATTTCGAATCGCAAATTTCAGGTTCATGCCCGCCCATCATCTCAGTAAAAGTTCCATTTCGCGCACTCCATCCACCTTATCCACCTTTCCTAATCCAATTCAATCATGCCCGCCGTCCAAGGTCTCCGTAGTCCTTATTTGAAAGTTGGTCGGATCATTTATTTCGGCCGGATGCTCGATAAAATCCGCTTGCACGCCGCCGGCTGCTTGCCGCCCGATTTCGTTGCGAACCTTGGAGAGGTCCAGCCGTTTTTTTTTGACGCACGCTGCAGCCGCTTTCTGGGTGTGGCTTACGCCGACCTGAAGGTGCGTGTGCTGGCCGGCGGGACGGACGAGGATATCCTCGCCTGGGCGCACGCACGCGGCACACCGCGCACGGACGAGGATTGTGTGATTTGGAACCGGTTCATGGCCAAGATCGGCTGGCGCGACGACCGTTCCGCCGTTCTGGCCAAACGCGTCGTGGAGTTTGGCCTCGCAGGTAAATCCATTGAGACAGCTTTCGACCTGCTCGATTACGACGAGGGCCGCGACCCCGCGCGCGACCGTCCGTGGGAAAAAATCTAGCCAGAGCCTGCGTCAGCCGCCATTCTCCTTGGGTTTACTCCCCATGACTCAATCCCTTGGCGTTCCTATTTACCCTGTCGGCGGCCGACTTCTGTCGGGCTACGATTTGCTCGGCAAATTTGTCATGCCGGCCGACCAAGCGGGTAAGGTTTCGCCTTATTCTGATCTGCACTTCAAAGTTGGCCGACCGGTGCATTACCGCTGTGAGGGGCAGATCGTGGCGCTGCCGGACGCCATTCCGCTCACGCCGGAGATGGCGGAGCGGCTCATCCTGCCGTTCTTGAGTGAGCTGCAAATAGACCAGTTGCGCGCCACACCGCCGGCTGATGTTGACGCCTCGTGGTATTGGGCCGAACAAAAAATCAATTTTCGGCTTAACGTCTTCAACGACCAGGACGGTCTGGCCGCCGCGCTGCGCGTACTGCCTGTGCGTATTCCTGACATCGCGAACATCGGCCTGCCCGACGAAGCGGTGTGGCGGGAGATCAGTCAGCTCTCGCAAGGTCTCGTGCTGGTCACGGGGCCGACTGGCAGCGGCAAATCCACGACCATCGCCGCCCTGCTCAACTTCATCAATCGCACCCGCCGCGTACGCGTGATCACCTTGGAAGACCCAGTTGAGTATTTTTTTGAGAGTGACCATGCGCTGTTTTCCCAGCGCGAAATCGGCCGCCATCTGCCCTCGTTTGCCGCGGGCCTCCGGAGCGCGCTGCGCGAGGATCCGGACATTATCTATGTGGGCGAGCTGCGCGACGCCGAGACTGTCTCGCTAGCGCTCACGGCGGCCGAAACCGGACATCTGGTCTTCAGCACCCTGCACACACGTGACACGCGCAGTGCCGTCACCCGCATTATTGATGTAATGCCGCCCGAGCGCACGTCGGAGATCGCGACCCAGCTATCCTTGAGCCTTTCGCATGTCCTCGGGCAAAAGCTCCTCACGCGGATTGGCGGCGGCCGTGTGCTGGCGATGGAGGTACTGAAAAACACCCTCCCGATGGCCAATCTTATTCGCAAAAACGCCGTGACGCAGATGCAGACCGCGATCGAGACCGGGAAAAAGGACGGTATGAGTACCTTTGACCAGCATCTTCGGGCCTTGGTTCAGGCCAAGCTCATCACGCCCTACGAGGCCGCGCAAAACTCCACCAACCCGGCGGCTTTTAGCTGATCGAGCCGCTTGGTGCCGACTAGTCATTCGCTGCAGGCCGAGCTTGCGCCGCCGGATTTTCTATCCAGCTTCTGGCCTATGAGCGACTTTGTCTCTGGCCCCGCTGTTTCTGATGCCCGCGTGGTGCTCGACCGCATCCGCGCCAATATGCGCGCCACCATCAAGGGCAAGGACGACGTGGTCGATCAGGTGCTCGTCTGCCTGGTGGCTGGAGGGCATTTGCTGATCGAGGACTTGCCGGGCGTGGGCAAAACCACTTTGGCCTACTCGCTGGCGCGGTCAATCGACTGTGCGTTTGCTCGCATCCAGTTTACGAGTGACCTATTACCGAGCGACGTGACTGGTGTGGGTATTTACGACGAGTCCACGAAGGCGTTTGTGTTTAAACAAGGCCCGGTCTTCGCCAATGTTGTGCTGGCCGACGAAATCAACCGCGCGCCACCGAAGACGCAGTCCGCGCTGCTGGAGGTTATGGAACGTGGCAAAGTGAGCGCAGACGGTGGCACGCACACGGCGGGTGCGCCGTTCATGGTCTTTGCGACGCAAAATCCGACAGACTACGAGGGCACGTTTCCGCTACCGGAAAGCCAGCTCGACCGTTTTCTGATGCGGTTGCATATGGGCTACCCCGAGGCGGCCGACGAGCTCGACATCTTACGCGCGCCGCACAGCGCCTACGATGCCATCGCCCTCAGCCCGGTAGCTACACGCGAAGACGTGTTGCGGTTGCAGTCGCTCGTCAGCCAAGTTTTCGTGGAGGACACTGTGCTGGAGTTTTTACTGCGCATTGTGGCCGCGACGCGGACCGAGGCTGAGTTCAAGGCCGGCATCTCAGTGCGTGGGGGACTAGCGCTCAAGCGTGCGGCGCAAGCACGCGCATTGTTGCGCGGCCGCGATTTCATCCTCCCTGAGGACGTGCAGGAGCTCGTCGTATCCGTGCTGGCGCACCGACTTGCGCTCGCGCGGCCCGGAGCGGATGCGGTGGAGGAACGGCAGGCCGTCGCGGCCGTGCTGAGGAAAATTCTCGCGGCCCTGCCGCCGCCCGTGTGAGCGCGCGCCTTGCGCGGCGCGGGCAACATTTAGCAGTCAATATTCAACTCGTGACGTCGAACATGCTGACGATGACCGCAGCCGCGCCAAGAATTTCAGGGACGCGGGTTGGCCGTCGACGGTTGGCCGTTGCGCCGCAAGCTGGCGCGGTGGAGGCGTGGCATGGTCCCGGTTTTCGTTGGCGGCGGCGCGCGCCGGCGGGCCAGCGCTGGCGCTGGGCGCTGTGGTCGGTGCTGCTGCCGCCGCCGGAACGGTGGCGGCTGAGGCCGACGCTGCCCGGTGTGTTGCTGGGGGTGCTGGCTCTGGCCATCGGTGGCGCGGCCTACAACACCGCCAACAACATTTTGTTCATCACCTTGTCCGTGCTCCTCTCTAGCCTTGTGCTGAGCGCGGTGCTGGCGTGGCTCAATTTTCAGGGATTGCGGTGGCGGCTGTGCGAGCGGGCCGCGTTGCGGGCGGGCGTGGAGGATACTGTGACGGCCGAGGTGAGAAACGATAAACAGCGGCTGCCCAGCTACAGCCTGTGGTTCGACCTCACGGCAGACGGACGTGCGCAACGCGCTGGCCTGCGCGTGCGGCTTGATCCCGGCGAGCGCGCGGAAGTTGAGTGGCGCGTGCGACCGGCGCGGCGCGGCCGGCTGCGGCTGAAGCTAGCGGCAGCCGGCTCAGTTTTTCCGTTCGGGTTTCTGCGACAGACCGTGGGCATCGGCCGCGGGCAAGACGTGCCGGTGTGGCCGACGGCGACTCCCTATACTTGGGTCGGCAGCGCGGCGGGCTGGCGGCCGCACGCGGGAGAGCAGCGCGCGCCGCTCGGGCCGCGTGGCGGTGACTTGCGGGCAGTGCGGCGTTATGCGCCGGGTGATCCACAGCGCGTGTCCACTGGAAGGCCAGCGCGCGCGCGCGGCGGCTGATGGTGCGAGAATTTGCCGCGGAGCGTGAGGAGGGCCTACTGCTATGGGTGCAAACCTCAGCCGAGCGCTGGCAGCGCGCGGAACAGTTTGAGCTGCTGTGCAGCTTAGCGGCGACGCTAGCGGAGGACTTATTTCGAGCGGGCCGAATGCGGGGATTCGCCCTGGACGCTGAGCCCGCGATCCTGACACGACGGCCGGCCGACGTGGAAATTTTTCTCAACCGGCTCGCCGAAATCGAGACGACCCCCGGGCCGCGACTAGCCGCAGTCACGCAGGCGGCAAAGCAAGGGTTGATGACGTTTGCGCCGGACGTTGCGAGAGGAGTGGCCGCCTATGTGGACGGAATCAAAACGGCCACGGCTTAATCTCGCTGAACTGCACCAGCTCCGCTGGCTGCTGGGCACAATGCTCGCAGCGCTTTCGGCGTGGACCTTGCCGGGCATGGGGATTGACGCATGGTTTTGGCTCGCGCTCATCACGGCGGCTGCGCCGGTGATGCTGTGGCGGCCGGAGTGGAGCGGGCGTCTCCCGGCGTGGGCACACCGGCTGGCGTTCCCGGTAATTTTATCGCTGGCGGCTGTTGACTGCCGGATGGACCCGGGGCGCGTGTTGCCGGCATTGGTGCGGCTGACGCTCATGCTGCTGCTTTATCGGATGGTGACGGCGCGCCAACGCCGCGACGATTTGCAGGTGGTCGTGCTCGGGATGTTTCTCGTGGTGGTGACGGGCGTGCTGTCAGTGTCGGTTATCTTTGTGCTGCAAATTTTGGCGTTCACCGCGTGCGCGCTGCTGTTACTACTCACACTCACGCTGGGGGACGCGGCCGACGCCGCTCGCGAGCCGCCCGCAGGCTGGACGCAGGTGCGTTGGCTCGCGCTGGCTCGGCGCGTACATGCAGTGGCAAACTGGCCCGTCGTAATGCTCGGCGGCGGACTGTTCGCCGGGCTGGTGGCGGTGTCGTCGGTTGTGTTTATATTTCTGCCGCGTTTCGAGTTGGGGAGTAGCCTGTTTCTTAGTCGGTTGGTTGAGGGTAAGGACAAGACCGGCTTCAGCGAAACGGTCAGCCTCGGGGCCGTGACGGATATTCAGGACGATCCCGGTATCGCGTTCACGGTGGACGTCTCGGACCGCGAGCAGGTGCCAGCCACGCCGTATTGGCGGATGCTCGTGCTCGACGAGTATCGTGGGGCGGGCGAGTTCAGACTGTCGTCCGGCCTCGACCGTGTGCTCGGTCCGAGCCTGGAGAAAATCGCAAATCTCCATGGCACCGTCGCGCGCCCGACAGGCTCGCCCATCCGGTGGACCATATATTTTGAGCCGGGCACCAGTAAATATCTTCCCCTGCCGGCGGCTTACGCGCAGGTCATCTTTGCTGAACCGCCCGAGAAATTGCGCAATAGCCGCGAGCTTGAGTTGCTCTCCCTCGGCAAGCCACCCGCTAAAATGTTTGCGTACCGGCTGGAGGGGCTGGACTTCGCCGCCCGGCCCGCGGGCCCCGCTGAACGGGAGGGCGACGTAGCCGGCTTGTCGGCGACTGACTTCACCGGCTTGAAGCCGCTGGATAAAAACGGCGAACTGGAACTGCTCACCGGATGGGCGCACGAGATCGCGGTTCGCGCGTCCGACATCGCTCCGGCTGACGCCGAAAAATTCGCCCGCGGCGCGAGCGGTTGGCTCGGCCTCAAACATGCCTATGCGATGCAGGTCAACAACCCGCCGGGTGAGGACGCACCACGTGACCCGATTGTGCGCTGGCTCGCCAGCGGGCAACCGGGGCATTGCGAATATTTTGCCAGCGCGTTTGTGCTGCTTGCTCGTGCCGCCGGCTTTCCGGCACGACTCGTCGTCGGCTTCAAGGGCGGTCGTTGGAACCCGCACAGTGAAAGCCTCACGGTCCGAAATTCCGACGCCCACGCGTGGGCTGAGATTTATGACGCCGGGAAAAAGCTTTGGCTGCGCGTGGACCCGACGCCCGGTGCGAGCCTGTTTGGCGATGGGGCCGGCGCCCTAAAAGGCGAGGCACTGCTCAAGTCCATCAGCGACACCGGCTTCAGCGCGCGTTTCGAGAGTCTGCGCGTTTTCTGGTATCGCCGCATCGTGAGTTTTGACCAGCAGTCCCAAGCACAGATTGCCATGGTCGTGCAGCAGATGATCGAAGGTTGGGGCCGCGAGGCAAAGGCTTGGCTGCGCGGCGAACGAGAGCTGGCACTGCGGTGGCTCAGGCGACCGTGGGATTGGCGGCGCTTCGCGTGGGGCGCGGCCGGGGTCGCGCTGGTACTGGTTGCGCTGCGCTGGTGGCGCGTCGGACGGTTGGCCTGGCTAGGCCGACGCGGCGCCGACCCCATCCGCCGCGAGGCGGGCCGTTGGCTTGTGCGGCTCACGGCGCGCGACGCGGTCGAGGCTACGGCGCTGCGCGAGCCGTTGGAGCGCTTGCGCTACGGCGCGGCCTCGACCTGGCCGAATCCGGCAGAAATTTTCCGCGCCGCCCGCCGCGCCGTCCGCGACTGAGCTTGGTGCTTTGTCTCACGCGACCGGCATTAACAGCGTCACCTTCATGCGTGCGAGCCGTTCCAACAGCCGCCACTCGTCGCGCAGCGGCCACCAATCGTAGAGGTAAATCTCTAGCGGCCGCCACATCGCCACCCAGCCGCCGATGGTGAAACTCTCCTTCACGATTTCGGCCGAGGTGCGCCAGCCTTGCGCGTTAATGATGCCGCCCGCCAACGCCCCAGCCGCGAGGCAGCACGCGAGAAATCCGAGCCCCACACCCAGGTTGAAGCGGCCTTGCCGCATGAGTTGGCGAAACTCACGGTGCTTTAACTCTGCGCGCGCCGCGAAATAATGCCGCACAGCGTCGCCCGTGTCGTTACTCCGGTCGCCCGGCGGGATCACGGCAAGGTGGATGACCAGCTCCAGCTCGCGATGGGTCTGGTGCTCGCGCGCCCATGACATAATAAATTCTTCGGCGTCGGCGTCCAAATCGCGTTCGTGAAACGGCGAAGGATCCATCGAATTGAATAGCTGTGCCAGCTCGCGTAGCCGAACTTCGATGCGAGCGGGGGTTTCTACCATGCCCCGAATCTGCCGGACCACGCGCGGCTGGCCAAGCTGATTTTTTTGGCCGAGCTGGGTCACGCGATGGAAAACCGGGGTCCTGTTTCCACCGGCCTAGTTTGCGCTGGAAAAAACTGCTCTGCTGGCAATCTTGGAGTCATCATCATTTTTACCATGCATACCATCCTGTTGCTCGCTGCTTTCGGTCTCAAAGGCTCGTTCCTTTCCCCAGGCTTCTTGTTCTTGCTCGTCCTGCTGATGCTCCCGCTCTCGCTGTGGGCGCAGTTCCGCGTGTCGAGCGCGTACCAGAAGAACGCGCAAATTCCCTCGCGCCGCGGGCTCACCGGCCGCGCCGCCGCTGAGGCGGTGATGGCGCGGGCGGGCATCTTGGACGTCGAGATCACTGAGACGGAAGGTCACTTAACCGACCATTACGACCCGCTTAACAAGCGACTCGTGCTCTCGGCGGAAAACTATCGTGGCACGAGCTTGGCCGCGGTCGGGGTCGCAGCTCACGAGGCAGGCCACGCCATTCAGCACCGGGTCGGCTACTCCATGTTGCAGGTACGCATGGCGCTGGTGCCGACCACGAATTTGGTCTCCCGCGTGCTACCGTTTTTGATGTTCGCCACCTTCATCTTTGCGCGGGGGCTGTCTGGGATGATGTTGGACGCCGCCATTCTGTGTTACGCGGTGCTGACGGTGTTTCAACTCGTGACACTGCCGGTCGAGTTCGATGCGACTCGTCGTGCGAAAATTCAGCTCGTCGAGTTGGGGATTGTAGACCGCGATGAGATGCCGGGGGTGAATCAGACGCTGGACGCCGCCGCGCTGACCTATGTAGCCGCGTTTGTCAGCTCGCTCCTCTATTTGCTCTACCTGCTTTCGGCTCGACGTGACGACTGAGTTCGCTGGCACTGCATTGGCTGGTGAGGTTACGCTCGGCCGCCGTCCGCGTTTTCATTTGGCAAAGTCCGCGCACTCCGGCACGAACTAGTTGCGATGGCAGTCGCCGACACCAACCTCTACCTCGTGGGCTTTATGGGCACGGGCAAAACCACCGTGGGCCGCACCGCTGCAATGCGCCTCGGGTTCGCGTTTCTCGATAGTGACCACGAGATTGAGCGGCAGCAGAGGCGTACCGTCGCGCAGATTTTTGCGGACGAGGGTGAGGCGGCGTTCCGAGTGATGGAGCGGGCGTTCATCGAAGGCGGACATCCGTCGACCAAGCAGGTCGTCTCCTGCGGCGGTGGTCTCGTCGTGCAGCCGGGCATGCTGCAGCTCCTGAAAAATCGGGGAGTCGTCATCTGCCTGCACGCCTCGGTTGAGACCATCTTGCGGCGCACGTCAGGCAGCCGCCATCGGCCACTGCTCGACGCCCCCGACCCACTGGAGCGTATTCGCACGCTTTACGCTCAACGCGAGCCCATCTACCGTCAGGCCGGCTGCGTTATCCTCACCGATGGCCGGCCGCAATCCGACGTGGTGCAACACGTTCTGCGCTCCTACCACCAGGAGGCGCGAGAGTTTTCGCGAGCGGAGCGCGCGTCCGGCGGAGAACCACCGCATGGCCGCTGACCGCGAGGCGGTACGCGCGCGGCTACGGGCGCTCGGCTTTGACGAGGTGCGCTTCGCGCGCGTTGGTGGGGCCGAAGTCCTTGCCCCGGAGTCGGCATCCTTGCGCGTATGGCTCGACGCCGGCTACCACGCCGACATGGCGTGGATGGAACGTACCGCCGAAAAGCGTACTGACCCGCGCCGCGTGCTACCCGGCGCGCGCACGATGATTGTACTGGGGGTGAATTACTGGGATGGCAAAAGGAGTCAGGATGCAGGAGTCAGGAGACAGGAGACGGAGATCGGAAATGAAACCTCGACATCCTCGACACCTAGTTTGGTCAAAAGCGATAAAGGCGTCGGATTAGCATCGAATGCAGCGTCGGTAATCCAAAATCCGAATTCGAGAATCCAAAATCCAAGGTGGGCGCGGTACGCGCTGCACGCCGACTACCACGATACCCTTAAGCCCGCGCTGGTCGCCGCTGGGCGCGTGTTGGAGGAGATTGCGGGCGCGGGGTCGGCGGACTACCGATACTACGTTGACGCTGGCCCGGTGCTTGAACGCGGTTGGGCCGGGCGTGCGGGGCTGGGTTTCATTGGGAAAAACGCGATGCTCATCTCGCGCACGCATGGCAACTGGCTGCTGCTCGCGGCCGTCGTGACGACGCTCGAGTTCGAAGCGGACGAGCCGCTGGCGAAATCAATCCAAAATCAAAAAACCAAAAACGAAAATCCGATCGGCCTACTCTGTGGCAAATGCACGCGCTGTCTCGACACATGCCCGACCCAGGCGTTTGCCGCGCCGGGTGTGGTGGACGCGCGGCGGTGTGTTTCCTACCAGACGATTGAAAATCGGGGCATCATTCCGCGCGAGCTGCGGGCGGGCATTGGCCACCGGATTTTTGGCTGCGACGTGTGTCTTGAGGTTTGTCCGTGGAACCGTTTTGCGTCTGCTGGCCGTCGTGTCTTACTCGATGTGCGGGGTGAGATCGCCACACTTACGCTGCGAGAAATCCTCGAGTTTTCACCTGCCCGCTTCGCCACCATCTTCCGCCAGACGGCGGTCAAGCGACTCAAGCTGGCTGGCCTGCTGCGCAACGCCTGCGTCGTCGTGGGCAACACCGACTCGCGCGACTGTCTTGAGGCCGTACTCGGGCTGGCTTTGCACCCGCTACCGGTGGTGCGAGCCCACGCGGTGTGGGCGGTGTTTCGCCTCGGCGCCGGCGACAGACTTGCTGCGGCCCATGCGGCTGAAACAGATGCTGCCGTACTTGCCGAGTATGCGGCGGAATTGGGAGGAACTATTTCAGTTCCACCTCAGGACAACAAATAGAACTGACTTTTGGCTTTTGCGACGGATTGGTTCTTCTTTGGAAAGGCCAAGAGAATAGACTTAGACGGAGCTTAAGAGACTCATAAGCTTACGCGAAAAGCATCCCCATTTTCTCTGAGAAGTTCACCGGCGGGCGGGTAGGGCGGCCGGCGCGGTCGATGAAGGCGTGGACGGTGTGGCCGGTTACCAGCAGTGCGCCGTCACGCCGCACCTCATAGTCGAGGCGGAGGCGGGCGACGGGTTTCTCGCGCAGCGTGGTCAGAATCTCTAGGTTGTCGTCGTACCGCGCGGGCAGGTGATAGCGCACGGCCATCTCGACAACCGGCAGAAAATAACCGGCGGCCTCCAGCTCGCGGTAGGGCAGGCCGTGCGCCTTGAGCAAGGCGGTGCGGCCGACCTCGAACCACGGGAGAAAGCTCCCGTGGTAGGCGACGCCCATCATGTCAGTTTCGGCGTAACGCACGGCGACGGTGACGCGGGAGGAGATCATGGTCAGGGCAGGGTAGAGGGCGGCGCGGAAAACAGCAACTCGGCTGAGCGCGCCCAAGTGGTACGTGCGGCCCAGGCCGGACCGGCCTCGCCGAGGCGGCGGCGCAGACTATCGTCGCCGAGCAGACGGGCCAACGCGGCGGTGAGCCGCACCGGCTCGCGTGGCGGCACAAGCAGGCCAGTGACGTTGTCTGCCACGGCCTCGGCCACGCCGCCGACCGCGTGCGCCACGACCGGCAGGCCGTGTGCGGACGCCTCAAGGTAGACGAGGCCAAAGCCCTCCACGCTGTGGCCGTGGTCCACGCTCGTCATCGCAAAAATATCGGCGCGTGCGTAGGCAGCGGCGAGTTCGGTGGCCGACAAGTCGCCGAGAAATTTTACAGTGAGACCGGCGCGGCCGGCAGTGGCACGGAGTTGCTTTTCGTAGTCCGGCCGGCGCACCGCGGTGCCAACAAGCCAGTATTCGAGGTTGGCGCGCAGCGGGGGTGGGAGCGCGGCCAGCGCCGTGAGTGTCTCGAGCTGACCTTTGCGCGGGTGCAGCCGGCCGACGGTGAGGACGACGAGCTTGCCGTCGGCGGGGCGGCGCACCGGCGCGGCGGCCGCAAAGCCGGACCGGAGCGCGCCCGGCGTGAGC
>CAIQKQ010000018.1 GCA_903872425.1 uncultured Opitutia bacterium
AGCCGTACAGGCCGTCGTGGATGGCAAGATCAACGTCACCGTCGAGTGCAACCCCCTCTTCGGGCCAAAAATCTACGATACGGTCGAAAAAATTCTGAAAGGCGAAACGGTCCCGAAATCCTCCTCCAACAAGGACGAACTCTTCGACGCCACCAACGCCGCCAAAGCGCTGCCCACGCGCCAGTATTGAGCATCCAGCCTTTTGCCTGACGTGGGCGGGGTGGCCCTCACCCCGCCCTTTTTACGCACGCATGACTGCGCCTCTGCTCACTCTTAGCGGACTTGGGAAAAAATTTCCCGGTGTCGTGGCCCTCGATGGTGTGGACTTCAACGTCCGCGCCGGCGAGATTCACGCGCTCCTCGGGGAGAACGGCGCGGGCAAGTCCACGCTCATCAAGGTACTCACTGGTGTCTATGAGGCCGACGTCGGCAGTATCCGTCTCGCCGGCCAGCCGATCAGCCCGGCTTCGCCCAAGGAGGCCGAACGGCTCGGCCTCAGCACTGTCTACCAAGAGGTCAACCTGGTCGCCACGCTCTCCGTCGCCGAAAACCTTTGCCTCGGCCGCCAACCCGGCCGCTTTGGCTTGCTCAACTGGCCCGCGCTCCGCCGCCACGCCCGCGCCGCCCTCGCGCGCCTAGGGCTCGAGCTCGACGTGGATGCCGAACTCGGCAGCCTCTCGGTCGCGCTCCAGCAAATGGTCGCCATCGCCCGTGCGCTCGATCTGCAGGCGAAGGTTCTGATCCTTGACGAGCCCACCGCCAGCCTCGACGAAAAAGAAGTCGCGGACCTCTTTGCGATCATGCGTCGTCTGCGGGGTGAGGGGCTGGGCATCGTCTTCGTCACCCATTTCCTCGACCAAGTCTACGCCATTTGCGACCGTATCACCGTGCTTCGCAACGGCACGCTGGTCGGCGAGTACGCCACCGCCGACCTCCCGCGACTTGCCCTGGTGGGCAAGATGCTGGGCCGCGAAATCATCGCTCCCGAGCATTCCCCTCTCCGTGCGACCACCGCCGCCGGACCGGTGACTGCCCCTATCCTATCCGCGCGCAGCCTCTCCCGCACCGGCGCGCTCCATCCGCTTGACCTCGACCTTCACGCCGGTGAAGTGCTCGGCCTCGCGGGCCTGCTCGGCTCAGGCCGCACCGAGACAGCGCGACTCCTCTTCGGCCTCGACCGCCGTGACACCGGTGAGTTGCAGGTGAAAGGCCAATCCGCCCGCATCCGTTCCCCCCGCGATGCCATCGCACTCGGTCTCGCGCTCTGTTCCGAGGATCGCAAGACCGAGGGCATCCTCCCTAACCTTTCCGTCCGCGAAAATCTCATCATTGCGCTCCAAGCCCGCCAGGGCGCCGGGCGCCCGCTCCGCCGTTCCGAGCAGGAACAACTCTGCGGACACTACATCCGCGCCCTCCGCATCAAAACCCCTGGCCCCGAGACACCCATCCGCAATCTCTCCGGCGGCAACCAGCAAAAGGTCCTCCTCGCCCGTTGGCTCGCCACCCGACCCGCGCTCATCATCCTCGACGAGCCAACGCGCGGCATTGACATCGGGGCGAAAGCTGAGATCGAGCAGCTCATTGCCCAGCTCCGCGCCGATGGGCTCGCCGTCCTCTTTATTTCTTCCGAGCTGGACGAGATAGTCCGCAACAGCACTCGCGCCGTCGTCCTGCGCGAGCACCGCCGCGTCGCCGAATTTTCGGGCGATGCCATTACCGCTCCACGCCTGATGCAGGCCATGGCCGGCGGTCATCAGTCCCATGAGTGAGATGCGCCTACAACGCTGGTTGCGCTCTCCCATCGTCTGGCCGCTGGCAGGCCTTGCGTTGCTGCTCGTCGTCAATCTCGTCCACAACCCCGCTTTCCTTCACATCGGCGTGCTCGATGGCCACCTCGAAGGGCAACCTATTGCCATATTTAACAATGGCGCACGCACCCTCCTGCTTGCGCTCGGCATGACGCTGGTCATTGCGACCGGCGGCGTGGACCTCTCTGTTGGCTCCGTCATGGCCGTGGCCGGTGCAACAGCCGGTGCATTACTGACCAGCGAACACCCGCAATTTCATGCGCTACCGCTCGTGCTCGGCGTCTCGCTCGGCGTAGGCGCGCTCGCCGGGCTCCTTAACGGTGTGCTCGTCGCCTATGCGGGCATCCAGCCCATTGTCGCCACTCTCATCCTCATGGTGAGCGGGCGCGGCATCGCGCAGCTCATTTCGCACGGCAATGTGTTGCTCATCCGCTCGCCCGGCTTCGGTTATATCGGCAAGGGCTTTCTGCTCGGCCTGCCGTTTGCGGCTGTGCTTGCCGTCGCGCTCTACACCGTGGCGCAGCTAGGCTTGCGCCGTACAGCCGCCGGATTATTTATTGAGGCGGTGGGCGACAACCCCGTCGCCAGCCGCTTTGCCGGCCTCGCCACCGCCCGCGTGGCTTGCCTGGCCTACCTCGCCTCCGGCCTTTGTGCCGCCCTCGCCGGTGTTATGGATGCCGCCAACATCGGTGCGGCCGATCCCTACCGCTCGGGCGAAAATATGGAGCTCGACGCCATCTTCGCAGTCGTCGTCGGTGGCACCGCGCTTACCGGCGGGCGTTTCACGCTGCTCGGCTCTTTTGTCGGCGTGCTGCTTTTGCAAACCCTCACGCCTACACTGGTCTTTCTTGGGGTGGATCCGCCGGTCGCACCAGTGCCCAAGGCTCTGCTCATTGTAATCGTCTGCGTTCTCCAGTCTGACCTCACCCGCCGTTGGCTAAAGAACCTCCTGCCGTCAAAGGCCACCGTCTCCGTGGCAGGCCGCGTCGCATCATGAGTCCTGCCCTCCAACGCCGCCTACCCTTGTTTGCGACCGCCGCTGTGCTCGCGGCGCTGTACGTCACGGCCGGCCTACGTTATGACAACTTTTTTTCGGCGCGGGTCGCCGTCGATTTTTTCACTGACAACGCTGCGCTCGGTATTGCCGCCGTCGGCATGACGCTCGTGATTTTTTCCGGCGGCATTGACCTCTCCGTCGGCGCAGTCGTCGGCTTTACGTCCATATTTGTCGCCACGCTCGTGGAAAAGCACCACGTTCACCCCGCCCTCGCCGCTGTAGCTGCGCTCGCCGTCGGTACTGTGCTAGGCGCGGGCATGGGGGCGCTCATCCATTTTTTTCGCCAGCCGGCTTTTCTCATCACTCTCGCCGGGATGTTTCTCATGCGTGGCGGCGCGTTCTGGATCAGCACCGACTCCACCGGGCTCGCCCACCCGCTACTCCAACGACTATCGCTCTGGGAACTGCCTCTCACGGAAAAGGCCGCGCTAAAAATGTCCGCGCTGGTGCTGCTCGCCCTGCTCGCGCTCGGAGGCCTGCTCGCGCACTGGACGCGCTTCGGTCGCAATCTCCTTGCGCTCGGCGGCAATGAATCCTCAGCCCAACTCATGGGCCTGCCTGTCGGGGCGACGCGGGTAGCGGTTTATGCCTTTAGCGGTTTATGCGCCGCCCTCGCCGGCCTCGCGCTTATGCTCAATTCCGGCTCTGGCAACCCACGCGACGGGATTGGACTCGAACTCGACGCCATCGCGGTTGTCGTCATCGGCGGTACGTTGCTCTCCGGTGGCCGAGGCCACATGCTCGGCACGCTGCTCGGCCTACTGATTTTTGGTGTCATCCAGTCAGCCATTCGATTCGACGGCAGCCTCGACCCCGCGTGGACGCGTCTCATAATTGGCGCACTCCTGCTTGGCTTTATCCTCTTACAACGCCTCTTGCTTCGCCGGCTGGTGCGGCGGTGAGACCCAAAGACTGCTCCCCGCCCGTACTCTCGTCAAAATGGGTTTTTTACGTTAGGTTAACGAGCGGTTAAAGCCGCCCAAACCGAATCGAGGAGCAAAGAATGCGGCGACAGATACAATCTCGCGATGCCGCTCTTTTACGCCTCCGCAATTGTTCCCCTACGCGATCTCCGTTGCGGGTTCCGCGCCTTTGACTGCTTGCACCTTGGCTTTAATCTTCAGCCCCCCAGGTCGGTAAACTCAGAATAACTCTTCACGGACCACGTTTTCTCCGTTCGCCGCGCCAGGCCGGCAAGCACCGCGCCCGGCCCCAGCTCCCAAAACTCCGTCGCACCTGCCGCCGCCGTACTCCGCATACAATCCTCCCAAAGCACCGACGATACGACCTGTTTCACCAACGCCGCTCGGATTGCCACCGGGTCACTGACGGACTGTCCCGTCGTGTTGGTAAACACTGTGAGCCGCGGCGCGGCGAACAGCACGCCCTCCAGAAATTTCGCGAAGGCCGCCCGTGCTGGCTCCATCAACCGCGAGTGGTAGGCGCCGGCGACGTTAAGCGGAATAATTTTCTTAATGCCGCGCTCCTTGGCGGCAGCCACGGCGGCGGCCACAGCCGCCTTCTCCCCAGAGACAATGATCTGGCCGGGCGCGTTAAAGTTGGCCGCCTCAATACCGAACTCCGCACACAGCTTCGCGACTGTCGAGCGCTCCTCGCCCATCACGGCCGCCATACCCCCGGTCGTCTGCTCGCAGGCAAGATGCATGAGTCGCCCGCGCTCGGCCACGACCCGCAGCCCAGTGGCAAAGTCAAACACCCCCGCCGCCGTCAGCGCCGTGACCTCGCCGAGGCTCAGCCCCAGCGCAAACCGTACGTCACCCAGCCGCCCCGCTTCGCGCAAGAGCGCGTGTAAGGCCAATCCGTGGACGAACAGCGCTGGTTGACACACTTTCGTCTGCGTGAGCTCGGCCTCCGGCCCCTCAAAACAAACTTTGGCGAGGTCCCAGCCGAGCACGCGTCCGGCCTCATCGTAGAGGGCGCGTGCCGTGGAGGAGTGCTCATAGAGCGACCGGCCCATGCCGACCTTCTGCGCGCCCTGTCCGGAAAAAAGAAGTGCGATAGCCATGTGTGGAGCAAAAAACTGTGGCCGCGCTCGCCGGCAAATCCAAGCTGGAAAAAATCAGCCTCTGCTTCGTCTGCCGAGCTAATTATGTCCAAGCCGCCGGGTGGATCACAGGCATGTAACGTGGAGTCGTTACCGCACCTTCACTCGCTCGTTCGCGGTTAAACCGGAACCGCCGGGCATAGCCTTAAAGGTTGTGAGACATGTGCCGGAATTTGTGTCCCAGATTCGCACTTCACCGTCGTAGCCACCGGTCGCGAGGCGCTCGGCCGCGCCGTTGTAGTCTAGGGCATAGACCCAGTCCTTGTGGCCAGCGTAGGTGCGGACTTCGGCCAACGTCGCGAGACCGAACTGTTTTACGAGGCCGTCAGCCGAGGCGGCGAATATCTGCCCTTGGTCCACGGCGAGCGCGAACACCTCCTGCTTCAAGTCGTGCGCAATGTAACGGGCATGACCAATTTTTCTAAAACGCAGCTCCATGTCGGCTGCAGTGCCGTTTTCATCGTGGGCTTTTTCCGGCTCCCAAAGCTGGAGCCACGCGCCGCCGCCCGCGCTCACGGCGACCGGTGAATCGGCAGTAAATTTCACCGCATAGACGGGATTTTGCCCAGCATACTGGCCGAGGATCTGGTTGTGCCCGGTGTAGGTGGTGTAGAGGGTGCCAGTCTCGGCTTCGTAGATTTTCACGGTCTTGTCCTTGCTCGAGCTGGCAACGTAGCGCTGGTCAGCGCTGAAGCTCACCCCAGTCACCCAGTCGGAGTGGAGCTTCATGTTCCAGAGGCGGCGGCCGTTGGCAGTATCATAGACGCGTACGGTCTGGTCAGCGGAGCCAGCGGCAACGCGTTGTCCGTCGGTGCGGAAGCTCGCGGAGAGCACAATGTCGGCAAAGGTGTCGAGCACGCGGAGGCGTTTGCCCGTGGCGGCGTCCACCAGCGCGAGCTCGCCATAGTCGCCCGGCGTGCCGCCGCCGACGAGGAGCTGAGTGCCGGCACGGTTGTAGGAGAGTGTCTGGATTTTTTGAGGGAGACGGTCGAGACGGCGCAGGAGCTTACCTGTGGCGGTGTCCCAGATGGTGACCTCATGATAGCCGCCGACAGCGACCTCCTTCGCGCCGGGTGCCAACGCCACAGCCAGCACGGGCACGGGCGTGGTGTAGATGGCTGGAGCGGCCGGGTGGTCGCGTGGGGCAAACATGGTCTTAAAGGGTGCTTTAGGGTCGGCTCCGTCGAATTTCGCGCCCGCGAGGATCCACGCGCGAAACAGTCCGATTTGCGTCGGCGTGAGCCCGTCATCCTCCTGCGGCATGCGGTCGCTCGCGTTGGGCTCGGTGATCCGAGTGAATAGCTCCGATTTTTCTGGGTGGCCCGGCACGACAGGAGGCGTGTCGGCCTGCATGAGCCGCTCGAAGGTGTGCAGCCGGTAACCCCCCTCCTCCTTGGTCGCACCGTGGCAGCCGGTGCAGCGTTGCACGAGGAGCGGCGCGAGATCGCGCATGAAGCTCACCTCGGCGGCGCCCGCGGAGCCGGGCAGTGCGACGAAGGCGGAAAGTAGCACAAGTAGCGAGCGCATGAGCCGAGTAAAAGATTGGGTGCGCGTTTTCATTTTCTTTGGGCAACGTGCTCAATGTTGAAACAGGAACTCGCGCGTATTAAGCACTGACCAGAGCAGATCCATCACGGCCTCCTCGCGCTTCGCCGCCAAAGCGAGAAACTGTCGACCTGCCGCGCGCTCCGTCGTTGCCGGGAACCGCGCGAGCGCCGAGAGATAAAGCTGTTCGAGTAACTCGTCCTCGCCGAGCTTGGCGTACCGGTTGGAGCCAGTCTGCACCGAGGAGTAGAGCGTCTTGCCATTGAGCAGTTCAAGCGCTTGCAGGAGCGTGGGCGCGCTCACGCGCTCGCAACTGCATGCGGTCTCGCGCTTCGGCTGGCCGAATGCGGCCATGAAGGGGTCGGCCTCAGGCACGGAACGTTGCGTGGCAAAGGCGGCCGTAGTGGGCTTGAACGCCTGCCGACGCAGTAGAGCAAGATAGGCCTCATCCATTTGCGGGTAATAGCCGTGGATCACCTCACGCTCAGCGGTGGTGAGTCGCACAAGCGGCTGGGCGAGGAGGCCGACCACTTGCGGGAGCAGGGCCATCCGTCCTGGCCCATTGGCGGCGGGTGCGTCCTCGTTCGGACGAAAACGGAACGAGGCCTCCTCCTCCTTTCCGGTGATTTTCATGAGTAGGAGATTGCGGCCGGCGGCGAGCTTGACCGTGACCGTAGCTTCCTCGGCCTTGAGCGGCTCTTTGAGCATCGGTTTCCCATTCAGCCAGATCATGCCGTTGCCGAGCGCGACGACGGTAAATGTGCGCGGCTCGCGGGAGAAAATTTCGCGGGCGACGTAGAACGTCGCGTCCTTCGGTGCGTCCATCGTATAAGTCGGCTCCGGGTCGTTCCACTCCGGACGCGGGTGCCACTGGCGTTTACCATGGTCAAAACTCGCGGTGAAATCCACCGGGGTAAGCTCGGGACCGAAGGCATCGGTAGCTTTCTCGTCGTTGGGATCAATGCTGAACGGGCCAACAGCATACCAACCGCCCATCCAGAAATCGCGGCTCGCCGCGTCAGCTGCCGCGTTCTCCAGCCATGCATTGAAACCCGGTTCGAGCACGGCGCGGCGTTGCGCGAGCTCGGTCTCATTACGTGCAAGCTGCTCCGGCGTAGTGTTCAGGGGGACGAGGGTGCCGGCGGCGAGGCCGACGGCGTCCTTGAGCTGTTCGGCGGAGAGCAGGCGGGGGCGCGCATGGGAAAACAGGGTCTCATCCGTGGCGTTAAACGTGGTGGTGGTCGTCGCGCGTTGGTAGGTCTGGCTGTTGCAGATAAGACGGATGATTTGCTTACGCCGATATCCACCCGCAACAAACTCCTTGGCGAGCGCGTCGAGCAGGGGGCCATTGGAGGGCGGGTTGGATGAGCGGAAGTCGTCCACCGGCTCCACGATACCGCGCCCGAGGAGCTGCGCCCAAATGCGGTTGACCTCGACGCGGGCGAAGAAGGGGTTCTCGGCTTGCGTGAGCCAGTTGGCAAACTGGGTGCGCCGTCCAACTTCGGCTGTCTCGGCAATAAAACCCCATGGCTTCATTTCGGCCTTCGTAAGCGGATGCACCGTCTCGCCACTGGCGACGGTCGAGACGACATTCTGGTCGCTCGCCGTACGGGCGAAGACCGCCGAGAGACTGTAGTAATCATTCATCGTCCACTTCTCGTAGGGGTGGTTGTGGCACTTGGTGCAATCGAGGCGGGAGCCGAGGAACAGTTGCGCGGTCGTCTCGGTGCGCTCCTGCGGCGTGGGCATGGCGAGGATAAAATTCGCCTCGGGCACCACGCGGGTGTCACCGGTGGCGGTGAGCAGCCTCCGGGCGAAATCGTTGTAGGGCATATCCTGCCGCTGGGCGTCGACCAGCCAGTTGGAAAAAATCTCAGCACGGCCGTCGCGCAGTCGGGTCTTCGAGACGCGCATGAGGTCGGCGTCCTTCAGCGCCCAGAAACGCGCGAAATCCTCACTCGCGAGCAATGTGTCAATAAGCTTGGCGCGCTTGTCGGGTGCTTTGCTCTCAATGAAGCGTCGGGCGTCGTCCCCGGTGGGGATGAGTCCGGTGAGGTCAAGGTAAAGGCGGCGCACAAAGGTGGCATCGTCACATGTCTCAGCAGGCAAATATTGGAGCTGCTTGAGCTTCGCGTTGACCAGTGTGTCGACAAAGCTAGCCTCAGGCGGTGCTTTCCAGACGAAGCCGGGCACGTCCTCGATGGCGGTGAAATTCACCGACTGCACTTGCGACAAATAGCGTACGCTGATGGCGGCCTGCCCGCGCTGGCGGCCCGTGACGCGGCCGCCGGCGTCCACGACGGCAAGCTCCGCGCTGGACGTGTCGTAAGTAGCGATCGACGTGACATCGCACACGCGGCCGTCGCTGTAGTAGGCGAGCACGCTGAGCTGTTGCGTGAGGTGAGGGGCCTTGAGCACACGATCGGGGCCGGGAAACACCACGAGGCGCACGCACTCGACGGCGGGCAGGTCCACGTTGGCCCCTTCAGCGATCCAAGTGAGTAACGTCTGATACGGCGCCTCGTCTTTGTGCAGTCTTTTCCCGCCAACGTGGTCGAGTTCCATGAGGGGTTTCCGTAAGATCAGGCTCTCGGTAGGCTCGACACTGTTGATCCGGCGACTGAAGCCGTCACGCGTGAGCGAGCGGCGATCAATCGTCGGATCGTAGCCGAAAAGCGAAAGGGCGAATCCGGCCTTGCCCATCGGCGAGCCGTGACACGAGCCGGTGGCACACCCCTGTTTGGTCAGCACCGCCATCGTCTCGAACTTAAAGAGCACCGGGTCGGGCTGCGTGTAATTGGCCACTGTCACCGGGACATCGACTGATTGGCCGCCCCAGGTGACGGTGAGCTTCGCCGCCCCGTCGCCGGCGGCGGTCGCGGCGCCGCGATTAATCTTCACCACCCGCTCATTGCTGCTGCGAAATGTCGCGAGATGCGTGACGTCGCGGAGTTCACCGTTCACCTCGGCCGTGACCACGAGCTGCCGGGCGGCCCGGCGGCTTTCGAGTTTCATGTCTGTTGGATAAACTTCGAGCCGGGCCACCGCGGACTTCGTTGGCATCGCGGATGTTGGTTGTAGGGTGGAGCCCGCTGTCGCGGCCGTATTGGAGTCCGGCATGACACACGCGACGAAGACGATGGCTGTCAGGCTGAGCGCCGACAGCAGACCCAAGCGAGAAAGAGGCCGTTTCATGTTCAAAAACGCGCAGTTATCAGACAAAAAGCTCCGGGATCGGCCGGCCTTTCGGGGTGAGGAGGATCGGCCGACCGGCCGCGTTGTGCAGCGGCTTGCTGCGGTCGATGCCAAGTTTCTCGTAGATTGTTGCCGCATAGTCTTCGATAGTGTACGCCATCGGGCTAGTGATATAGCCGCCGTCGCGATCGGTCGAGCCGACGAGCTGACCGCCCGGCACGCCCGCCCCGGCGAAGGCAAAGCTGAAGGAGTGAGTCCAGTGGTCGCGGCCTCGACGGTTGTTGATTTTCGGCGTGCGCCCAAACTCCGTGACGAAGCACACCAGCGTTTCCTCCAATAGCCCGCGCTGGCTCATGTCCTCAATCAGCGCAGAGAACGCCTGGTCGGTCGAACCCATCATCGGCCAGGTCTGGATGCCCCAGCGCCCTGCGCCCGGACCGCTGCCGGGGACGTGATTGGTGTCACCATTAGCGTAGATGTCGTCGTGGTGATCCCAGTTCATGTTGGTGCCGCCGTCGTAAAATTTGCTCTGACCGTCGACCCACGACTGGCGCGGCTCGCGCACGTCCACTGTGACGTAGCGCACGCCGGCCTCGATCAGCTTCCGTCCGAGCAAATAGCACTGGCCACGATGTCCGGTGCCGTACCGCGTGCGTGTGGCCTCCGACTCGCGGCCCAAGTCAAAGGCAGCACGCGTTTGCGGGTTGGTCAGCATGTTCTCCGCCTGCTGGAGGAGCGACTGCATAGCAGTGACGTCCTTTGTGTCGCCGCCGTGGGCAAATCCGACATCGAGATTACTCAGCAAATCGCGCCGTTGCTTAAACCGCTCCGGCGCGATGCTGGCCATCAGACCGAGGTTGGGCACCTGCCAATTTGGATCGGCAAGGTTGCCCCCGGTCTTAAACACCGCGTAACCCGGTGGTAAAAACCCGACGCGCGACTCCTTCGCCTGCTCACTCGTGCCGGGCACGAGGATATTGCTGGGCAAAAACTCGGCCGACGTGCCCATGATTGAGGCCACGATGGAGCTGATGTCTGGCCGCTCAACCGGGCCGCCGGGCGCCTCGCCGGAAAATATGTATTGCGAGCCCTTTGGGTGTGAGTCGCCGATGCCAGGTGTAGGCTGCGTCATGCAACGAACGACAGTGAGCTTGTCGGCAATCTTGGCTGTTTTCGTCAGCAGCTCGGTAAACTGCATCCCCGGCACGACAGTGGAGATGGTCTTGAACGGGCTGCGGTGCTCCGTGGGTGCGTCAGGTTTCGGATCCCAAGTGTCCATTTGAGACACCCCGCCCTGCTCGAAAAGCACCAATACCTGCTTGGCGCGGCCACCTTTCTTAGTCGGAGCAGCAGCGGCGGCCAGTACAGTGGGCAAGTTGCCGAAGCCCGCGAGATGGGCCAACCCGCCGAGACCAAGACCGATAAAACTGCGGCGGCGCATGAGCGGCACGTGGTTGTGCATCGAGCAATCGTGGGGGTGGGTGTTCACGGATGATACGGCTGTCAGGGGTAAAGACGGGAATAAATCTTATCCCGCCGGCCATCCGGCACAGGCCAGATGGCACGGAACTGATAGGAGCAAGGCTACGGATAAGTAATCCAGCGTCGTTGCCAAGTGGCAATTTCCCTCAACTGCGCCAGCTCCGGCTGGACGCCATGCCCGCGCATCGCGTAAATTCTAACCCTTCCATGCCCGCTGCGCCCACCGACCTTTATTGCCTCACTCGCGAGGAACTGCGCCTGCTTTTTGCGCGCTGGGGATTTTCGCCTATCCACACGGCACGGCTCTGGGGCTACTTATACCTCGCGTTGGCCGATTCGTTTTCGGCCGAAGCCATGCCGGAACTGCCCGAGAAAGTCCGTGCAAAACTCGCCGCTGAAACGCGCCTCGCCGCGCTGCCCGTGGCGCTCGCCACCGATTCCGCCGACGGCTTCACGCGCAAATTTCTCCTCACACTGCCCGACGGCGAACGCATCGAGACCGTCCTCATGCGTTTCACGGGCCGCGTGACCGCGTGCGTGTCGAGTCAGGTGGGCTGCGCGATGGGCTGCGTATTTTGTGCCACCGGCCAGATGGGTTACACCCGCCACCTTACGCCCGGCGAGATCGTCGCGCAGGCCGTGCATGTCGCACGACAGCTTCGGATTGTAGCTGGGGGCACCGACCACGGTCTGAAACAAAAACCGGGGCCAGCGACCCCAGCTATAACCATACCTCGACTCCGCAACATTGTCCTCATGGGTATGGGCGAACCGCTCCATAACTACGACGCCGTGATGCAAGCCATCGAGATTCTGCGCGACCCCAACGGTCTCGCGCTCGGCGCGGAGCGCATCACGCTCAGCACCGTCGGCGTCGTACCCGGCATCCTGCGGCTCGCGGCAGAAAAACGTGCGTGTCACCTCGCCGTCTCGCTGCACGCCGCCACCCAAGACGAGCGCGCCGCCCTGGTACCCGCTGCAAAAAAATGGTCGCTCGACGAGCTCATGGCTGCCTGCCGCACCTACTCCGAAACGACGGGTCGCCGCATTTTTTATGAGTGGACGCTCATCGAGGGCCAGAACGACTCCGCTACCCACGCCCGCGCCGTCGGCGAGCTGTTGCGCGGACTACCCGCGCAAGTGAACCTTATCCCGCTCAACCCGACTGCCGGCTACGGCGGCACGCCCACGCGGAGCGACGCCGCGAAGCGTTTCCAAAAAATTCTCGCGGAGGAATTCAATTTGCCGAGCACCGTGCGCCAACGCCGCGGAATAGACATCGCCGCCGGCTGCGGACAGCTTGCGATTGCGTAGGGGCACAGCTTTTCGTCGAACTTCGACGACCAACGCACCGCGCAAAACTTCGCTGCCGAGGTTAAGCTCCACCTGCTCTGCACACACCCTAGGCTTGCGCTGTCCAGCACACCTAACCAGCCTACCCTCTATGAGGGTCGGCCCCGTCGGCTCGACGGAGCTCTTTGTCGTCCGCAGCCCCTTCTGCCCACGCCTGACCCCATGACCCCCGCCATCGAGAGCCCCGACGGACTCGGACTCACCCCTTGGCTGGGTGTGATCGCTGCCTATGCCCTTGGTTGCTTTAATACTGGGTATTATTTTATACGGTGGAAAACCGGCCAAGATATTCGTCTATGCGGCAGCGGCAACGCCGGCGCGGCCAATGTCGGACGCATGTTCGGCCCTTGGTTTTTCGGTATCACGCTCATCGGCGACATGGCAAAAGGCGCGCTCGCCGTCCACTACGCGCAGCTCGGCGGACTTTCACTTCCCGTGCAAGTACTAGTCATTGCCGCGGTCGTGGCAGGCCACAACTGGCCAGCGCAACTGGAATTTCAAGGTGGTAAAGGAGTGGCTTCATCGTGCGGAGCGCTGTTGTTTTTTGACCCGCTCCTCGCCGCCCTACTGCTGGTTGTGTGCGCGGTATTGATCGCAGTCACCCGGCGGTTCACCTTGGGTGCGATGGTTGCTTACGCGCTCACACCAGTGGTGGCGATCACGCTGGGCTACAACGTTACCGTGATCGCCCTCCTCGCCGCGCTAGCGGGGCTAGTGGTGTTCCCCCACCAGCAAGACCTGCGCGCAGAGCTCAGCCGCCGCCCTCCCTCGCCTAAAGTCTGACCCGAAACGTTGTGGAAAAATTATCGCCATACCATTTTAAGATCGCAACCGAAGAGGAGGAATTTGAGGCGATCCATCGTCTAAATTACCGTACCTTCGTGGAAGAAATCCCGCAGCACGCTCCGGCTGCAGTGCCGCGCCTCGTGGACAAATTTCACGCGCAAAACACTTATATCGTCTGCCGACACGAAAACCGGCTCGTCGGTATGGTCGCGTTTCGTGGTCAGCGGCCGTTTTCCCTCGACGAAAAATTGCCTGACCTCGACGCACGTCTTCCGATCGGCCGACGCCCCTGCGAACTCCGCCTACTTGCGGTCGAGCCAACACCCGCCACGGCGTCGTGCTACGTGGGCTCATCGGATTCGTCGCCAACCACGCCCGTGCGCAAGGCCACGATCTGGCGGTCATCTCTGGCACCACTCGTCAGCTTAAGCTGTATCGGCATCTTGGTTTTGAACCGTTTGGTCCGCTGGTAGGCGGGCCAAACGCACAGTTTCAGCCTATGCTGCTCACACTAGAAAATTTTGTGCGTAAAGAGCGCGGTTTTATGCCGCCGGCCCAGCGGTCAACCTCAATTACCGCGCCAGCAAATTTCCTAACTGGGCCGGTTGAGGTACTTGAATGCGTGCGCGCCGCATTTTCTCAACCGCCGGTCTCGCATCGCGCCGCGCCGTTTCTCCACGAGCTCGAGGCCGTCGTTCGCCAACTCTGTGGGTTGACAAACGCGGGTCGCGTCGGAATTCTGGTCGGCTCCGGCACCTTGGCCAACGACGTCGTCGGTGGGCAGCTGAAACTCGAACCAGCCTCCGGTCTCGTCCTATCCAACGGCGAGTTTGGCGAACGTCTCATCGACCACGCGCGGAGGTGGAAACTGACCTTTGAAACCCACCGCCTCGCCTGGGGCCGCCCGTTCGATCTCGCCGCCGTCGCCGCACAACTCGACCAGCGAGGTAAGACCGGCTGGCTATGGGCCGTCCATAGCGAGACTTCAACAGGAATGCTAAACGATCTGAATGGACTAAAACGTATCTGCGCCGAGCGCGGGATCAAGCTTTGCCTAGACTGCATCAGTTCACTTGGCACTGTGCCGGTGGATTTGTGTGGCGTGACTTTTGCCGCGGGCGTCAGCGGCAAAGGCTTCGCGGCCTATCCTGGACTCGCGCTGGTATTTCACCATCACCCGATCCCGCCATCGCCTGACCAGCTCCCGCGCTATCTTGACCTCGGCTTTGCCGCCAACGAGGCCGGCGTGTACTTCACCCATTCGTCTAATCTCATCAGCGCGCTCCTCGCCGCCCTACGACGGCTAAACGAGAGCCATTTTGCCGGACTGATACAGGCCGGCACACGCTTGTGTCGTGAGCTGCGCGCGGCTGGCTTTGAAATTATATCGCCTGAAGAGCACGCTACCCCGGCCGTGGTCACACTCGCGCTACCGCCCACGCTCGACTCACTCACCGTAGGGCGGAGGCTTGAGCAAGCCGGCTACCTGGTGGGCCACGCCAGCGAATATCTGCGGCGGCGAAACTGGCTGCAGATTTGCCTGATGGGCTGCTGGGCCGAGTCGGCGCTCACCGCCCTGCTGTCCGAGCTCGGGCGTATTCGAGCTACAGTGAGTTCCTCGCGCTGAAAATGGTGCAGGCCCTTGCAAATAAATAAAGCCTTGATCCTTCCCGACCCCGGATCGATCCGATCCTAGGTGCCGAAGACACCACCCCGCGCCCGCCTGCTAGCCGCTTCCCGAGCGAAGCCCCCCGCCCGCGCGCTGGCACACGCTTCTGTCCGCTATCCCGAAGTTCCCGAGGGCTCCTTCAATCCCGCCGACGGCCTCGTCGCCGAGGATGCGCCCGGCGCGCTCCAGCCTTCGCGCCTCGCGTGGCAGGACGCCGCCCGCGGCCTCTTCCTCTACCACGGCGACTGCCTGGAGGTCATGGACGCCATCGCCGCCAAGCACCCCGGCGGTGTCTTCGACCTCATCTTTGCCGACCCGCCCTATTTCCTCTCCAACGGCGGCATCACTTGCCACGCTGGCAAGATGGTGAAGGTGGACAAGGGCGACTGGGACAAATCCCGCGGCCCCGCGCTCAACCACGAGTTCAACACCGAGTGGCTCCGCCGCTGCCAGGCCCTGCTCAAGCCACACGGCTCCCTCTGGGTCAGCGGCACCCACCACGTCATCTTCTCCGTTGGCTACGCCATGCAGCAACTCGGGATGAAAATCCTCAACCAAGTCACCTGGCAGAAACCCAACCCGCCGCCCAACCTCGCCTGCCGCTATTTCACCCACTCGACCGAGACCGTCCTCTGGGCCGCCAAGAACGAGAAAAGCAAACACACCTTCAACTACGCCGACATGCGCCGCGCCAACGGCGGCAAGCAGATGAAGGACGTGTGGACGTTCACCGCGCCCGGCTCCGCCGAAAAAACCCACGGCAAGCACCCCACGCAAAAGCCGCTCGCCCTCCTTGAGCGCATCCTGCTCGCCGCGTCCCGCCCCGGCGATCTCGTTCTCGACCCGTTCATGGGGGGGGGGACAACTGCTGTTGCTGCGGCACGCCGTGACAGGCGATGCGTCGGGATCGAGATGGACGCAACCCATCTCGAATTAGCAATACGACGTGTCAGCAAT
>CAIQKQ010000019.1 GCA_903872425.1 uncultured Opitutia bacterium
CCGGCGCGTTTACTGACGCCGTCGATGTCCTGCGGCGGGCGCGGCGTGTGAGTCCAGCGCATGGGTGGCATTTCCGAGGTAGGGCGCGTGACCTTAACGCGCCGGTTGGGCTCAGCGCTCCGGTGGGCCGAGTCACAGCGGCGGATTAGGGATAATCCGCCCTACTTTTGAAAATTATTCCGAAGCCTTGCTGGCGCCGGTCCACTCGTATTTCGGGGCGATATCTTCGTGGGCCTCGACATGCTTCCGGTCGCCCTTGTGCCACCAGTAGAACACCTGGGCGGCGACAAAGATGGCCGAGAATGTCGAGGTGACGATACCGACGAGGAAGGTGAACGCGATGTCCTTGAGTACGCCACCACCGAAGAGGTAGAGAGCGAGCGCCGCAAGGAAGGTGGTCGTCGCCGTCTTTATGGTGCGGGCGAATACCTTCCGGATGGCGTCGTTGATTACGTCCTTAAGCTTCCCGTTGGGGTTGAGTTTGAGCTCTTCCCGGATACGGTCGAAGACGACGACGGTCTCATTGATCGAGTAACCGGCGATACAGAGGATGGCGGCGACCATCGGGGCGTTGAACTGGTGACCGGTGAGCACAAACACCCCGATCGTCATCAAGATATCGTGCAACGTGGAGACCATGGCGCCGACGCCGAAGCCGAACTCAAAGCGAAACGCGATGTAGAGCAGAATAACCGCCATTGAGATGGCGACGGCTTTGAGCGCGTTCCACAAAATTTCCGAGCCGATGGTTTTTCCGAGGTGACTGACGCTGACACTTTTTTCATCAAGTCCAGCCGAGGGGAAGGCCGCCTTGAGCGCAGTGAGGACGCCCGCGCCCTTATCTTCTGGCAGCTCAATCTTAAAGGTTTCCTTGCCGCCGCCGAGCGGGCTGGCGGTGGTGATGATCATGTCAGCCACGCCAGCCGTCTTGACGACCTCGCGAATTTTGGACTCGGCCGGTGGCTGGGCGAACGTCAGGGCGACCTCGTCGCCACCCTTGAAGTCGCGGCCGAAGATTGCGCTGCCTTGGTAAACCACGCTGCCGAAGCCGAGGACCACGAGCAGGCCGGATGCGATAAAGGCGGGCTTGCCGAAACGAACAAAGTCCCAGCGCGCGTCCTTCAGCAACGGCAGCATAACAAATTTCTTCACCGCGCCGGACTCCAGTGCCAGCTCCATAATAAGGTGGCCGGTGATAAGGACGGAGAACAGGGTCGAGCATACGCCAATGGCAAGTGTCACGCCGAAGCCCTTGATCGGGCCGGTACCATACCCGATCATCACGGCGCAGATAATAAGCTGCACCAAATGGGCGTCGAGGATGGTGGTGAGCGCCTTGACGAAACCGCTCTGATTGGACGTGGCGAGGGACTTGCCGACGGCCAACTCCTCGCGCATACGCTCAAAGATCAGAATATTCGCGTCAACCGCCATGCCGATGGTGAGCACGATGCCAGCGAGACTAGGGAGTGTGAGCGTCGCACCAATGTTGGCCATGATGCCGAGAATCAGGAGGACGTTGACCAGCAGGCTGAGCAACGCAACGACGCCGCCAAACGTGTAGACCACGAGCATGAACGCCGCCACGAGGCTAACGGCAATGACGGTGGAAGTTTTGCCGCTGGCGATGGCATCCGCCGCGAGCGAAGGCCCGACGGCAGTCTGGTCGAGTACGGCGAGCTCAGCGTTGAGCGGGTTGTTGAGCACGCTTTTGAGATCGAAGGCGGCGCGTTGGTCGAAGTTGCCGCTGATGGATGCAACGCCACCGGTGATGGGGCCACGGATGACGGGGGCGGAATCAAGCTTGCCGTCGAGCACGATGGCGAGGTTGCGGCCGACGTTGGCCGTGGTCAGCGCGCCAAACTCCTTGGCCCCCTCGTCGGTGAGCTTGAGGCTAATCTCGTAGCCAACGAGCTGGCCGGAGACGACGTCAGCCCGCGCCACCCGATCGCCGGTCATCTCTGCTTTTTGTTTCACAACATAATAGGCGGTCGGGCTGGTGCCGTTTTCATCCTCTTTGGCGAGTACCTCATAACCCGGCGGAATGTCTTCGGCTGGAGGCGGCTGCAGCTGCGGCTGGATGCGGTCGGAGACGAGGCGAAACTCGAGCTTAGCGGGCCGGATGACGGTAGCGATGAGGTCAGGGTTGTCGTTGAGGTTCTCACCGGGGAGCTGGACCTCGATGCGATTATCGCCGACGGCGCGGATCAGCGGTTCGGTGACGCCGAGGCCGTTGATCCGCTGGTCAATGATGCGAATGGCAGCCGTAAGCGTCTCAGGCGGAACCTTGCCGCCGTCTTTGGCGCGGATCTCGAGAGTGACGGCGACGCCGCCGTTGAGATCAAGACCGAGCTGCACACGGCGCTTGGCCTGGCGCTGAAGCTCGCCTAGGAGCAGGGTGTTGCGTTTATCAATGTTCTTGAGCGAAGAACCAAGGTCGATGTCGGGGAAAAACGCCGAGAGATCGAGCTGGCGCTCATGGCCAAGCTGGCGGAGTCCGACGAGCACACTGGGCGTAGCCTTCGGGTCGGCCTTGACGCGGGCACGGGCGTCAGCGAGCAGGGTGGCGAAGAGAATTCTTTGGCCGGCGGCCGGCGTGGCCGAAATACCAGGCTGCGCAGCAGGCGCAGCGATGGACGGAGTTGCACGGGCGGTGAGAAACTCATCAAAGTTGAGGTTTTTCAGCGGGGTCAGCTCATAGATGGCCCAAGCCATGAGGACGAGGGTGAGGAAGATTTTCCAAGCGTTGCGCTGCCAGAGGTTGCTGTTGGGCATGGTGGTGTTTGGTTAAAGGGAGGAAGCCGCCGGCGCGACCGGCGGGCAAGCGCGGGGCGGCGGGCGGATTACTTTTTATCCGCGCCGGCCTTGCGGACGACCGCGCTAATGAAGCTCTTAGCGATCTCGACCTTGGTGGTCTCGGCGATCCGGACGACGTAGCGGTCGTCCTTCACGCTCGTGATCACACCGTAAAGGCCGCCGGTGGTGACGACCTCGTCACCCGGCTCCAGCGCGGCGAGCAGTTTCTCGTGGGCCTTCTGCTTGTCGCGCTGGGGCTTGATCATGAAAAAATACAGCGCGCCAAACATCAACACGTAGCCGACTATCACGATGGCGGGGAACCCGCCCGGCTGCTGACCGGCCCCGGCGGCAGGCGCGGCGGCGGATGCGGTGGCTTGGGCAAGAAAGAGGGTGGCGGCGAAAAGGGCCATATTCGGGATTGCGTGTTGAAGGTTTTGGAAAAAGAAACGCGCACTCAACCGAGTCCACCCCTGCCAACGCAAGCCTTAACCCGTCCCGCCCCTTCGCCCGCTCCCCGCCTTGAAAATCAAATCCCCCTCCTCGTGGTCCGCCGCCCAGTCCGAAGAGCTCTATGGCTTCAAACGCTGGGGCGCGGGGCATTTTGGCGTGGATGCGGGCGGCTTCGTCGAAGTGCAACCGCTGGCTGATGGCCGGGCCATCCGCCTGATGGACGTGGTCAACGAGGCGAGCGAGATGGGTCTAAAGGCGCCACTGGTCGTACGATTTCAGGATTTGCTGCGCCATCGCGTCGTGCGCTTGAACGAAGTTTTCCGCAAAGCCATTAAAGAGGAAGGCTACAAAGGCGACTACCGCGGGGTGTTTCCCATCAAAGTGAACCAACTCCGTGAGGTCGTGGACGAGGTCGTCGCCGCCGGCAAGGACTACCACTTCGGTCTCGAGGCCGGTTCAAAACCTGAGCTGATGGTTGCGCTCGCCATGCATGAGGGCGGCCAGCGCCTCATCATCTGCAACGGCTACAAGGATCACGACTACATCCGCCTGGCCCTCCTCGGGCGCAAACTGGGAAAAAAGATCATACTCGTGGTCGAGCAGCTCTCCGAGCTCGACGTGATCATCCGCCTAGCCGCCGAGACCGGCGTGAAGCCGCTGCTCGGCCTGCGCGCCAAGCTCCAAACCCGCGGCGACGGCAAGTGGGCCGCCTCGACCGGCGACAACGCCAAATTCGGCCTCAATACGGCTGAGATTCTTTTCGCGGTCGAGAAGCTGCGCAAGGCACGGCTCTCGTCCGCGTTGCGCCTCGTGCATTTCCACATCGGCTCTCAGGTACCAAACATCCTCACGATCAAAAACGCCGTCGTCGAGGCCGCGCGGTTTTACTGCCAGCTCGCGCAGATGGGATTTCCGATGGGCTATCTTGATGTCGGCGGCGGGCTGGGCATTGATTACGACGGCTCACGCACCAATTTCGATTCCTCGATGAACTACTCGATGGACGAATACGCCCGCGACGTCGTCCATAATATCAAGGAAATCTGCACCGATGCCGGCGTCGCCCTACCCGACATCGTGAGCGAGTCGGGCCGCGCGGTCGTCGCGCCGCACTCGATGCTTGTGGTCGAAGTGTTCGAGCGCATCAACAAGCGCGAGTCACTCGGCCAGCAGCACCGCCCGCGTGAAAAGCACAAGATCGTCACCGACCTTGAAGCCATGCTCCGGAACAAGCCCAAGCTCGGCCGACTCGAGCGCTTTCACGACGCGGTGCAGAAAAAGGAGGAGGCGTTCTCCCTCTTCAACCTCGGCTACCTCGACCTCGAGAACCGCGCCGCCGCTGAGCAGATTTTTTGGCAGATCTGTGAGCAGATTGGCCGCGAGACCGACCGCTCGGGTTACGTCCCAGAAGAATTACGCGATCTGAAAAAACTACTTGCCGACCAATACGTTGGCAATTTCTCCGTGTTCCAGTCGCTGCTCGACCACTGGGGCCTCGACCAACTCTTCCCCATCGCACCGCTCCACCGCCTGAACGAAAAGCCCACCGTCAACGCCACGCTCGTGGACATCACCTGTGATTCCGACGGCAAGATTGACCGCTTCATTGATCTCCAAGACGTGAAAGACTATATCACGCTCCACCCGCTCAACGGCAAGCCCTACCACCTCGGCATCTTTCTCACCGGCGCCTACCAGGATATCATGGGCGACCTGCACAACCTCTTCGGCCGTGTCAACGAGGTGCATGTCTTTCTCGAGTCCGACGAGCCTAACGGATTCTATATTGAGGAGGCGCTCGCCGGCAGTTGCGTCGCTGACGTGATTGAAGGCGTGCAATACCGGCAGGACGAATTGTGCCGCCGGATGAAGGCGCAGATCGATACCGCCACCAAGAAAGACATGGTCAAGCCCCGCGAAGGCGTGCGCCTGCTGGAATTCTACGAAGGCCAAATGGCCGCCAAGACCTATCTCAACATCGAACGGCCTAGCCCGAGAAAGCCAAAAAAGTAGCCGCGGCGAAGCGAGCCAGCTCGAGTCTTAATCCACGTTTAATCCACCCCCGAGGTCACGTCTCGAACCGGTCAGAACGATGGCAAGGGGGTTGGTTCGAACCGTCAGGCGCGCGCCTGCTCGCGCTCCGGTAGAGCGTTCCGGCCAGCCTGTGGACCACTTAAAATCTCCCGCGGTCAAACGGCCAGCCCCGCACTCACGGTGCATTTACTTGCTCGAAAAATCGAACCTCCCCGCCAAGCTCTTGTCTTTCCACCCATGCCTTGTTTGTTCCGCCGCACTCTAAGCCTATGCCTTCGCGGCTTCGCCCTGTTGACCTCCCTTTGGCTGGGCGCCCTGCACGCGGCCTCCTTGGCGGGGCCCACCCCCAGCACGCCCGGCCGGGAAATCGCCGCCGGGCCGTTTACCGCCACGTGGAGTTCGCTCGTAAAACATGAAAACGCCGAATGGTTTCGGGATGCGAAACTCGGCATCTGGGCGCGTTGGGACGCACAGGACGTGCCCGAACAGGGCGACGACTACGCGCGCAGCATCTACGTCCCTACCCTGCCGAACAAACGTCCCAATCCCACCTACTCATGGCACATTGACCACTTTGGCCATGTCTCGCAATTCGGTTTCAAAGATCTGCTCCCGCTGTGGAAAGCCGAGCAGTGGGAACCGGAAAAAATCATCTCGCTCTACCAACGCGCCGGGGCCCGCTACTTTGTCGCCCTCGCGAACGACACCGACAATTTCGACTGCTTTGACTCCAAATATCAGCCGTGGAACTCCGTCGCGTTCGGCCCGAAACAGGACCTCGTCGCCCGGTGGGCCACCGCCACCCGCGCCGCCGGCCTGCGCTTTGGCGTAAGCGTCCACGCCGCCGCCGCGTGGACATGGTTTGAACCGGCCCAAGGCTACGATATTTCCGGGCCATTCGCCGGTCGCCCTTACGATGGTCGCCTCACGATTTCCGATGGCTATGCTAAATGGTGGCGCGGCTTCGACCCCGCCACGGAGCTCTATGCCCAATTTCACCAGCCGGGCGCGAAGCCGGACGCTGCCTATACCAACAAATTTTTCCTCCGCACCAAGGACCTTGTTGACCACTACGCGCCCGATCTCCTCTTTTTTGGCGACAGCAACCTACCGCTCGGAGACGCCGGCCTAGCCCTCGCCGCGCATTTTTACAACACTAGCCTGGCCGTACACGCTGGACCACTCGACGCCGTCCTCGCCGCACCCACTAACGACCCAGCCCGCCGTGCAGCGTTCGCCGCCACGCATGAGCGCGCCGTCGCCGCCACGCTCCGGCCCGAGCCGTGGCAGACCGTCACCTCGATCGGCCAGTGGCACTACAAGACCGGCCAGAAATATCGCCCGGTCGGTGACATTATTCGTCAGCTCGTGGATGTCGTCAGCAAAAACGGCAACCTCCTCCTAAACGTCCCCCTGCGCGGCAGCGGCATCCCCGATCCCGACGAAGTCCGCCTGCTCGACCAGCTCTCGGCCTGGATGGCTGTCCACGACGAAGGCATCCACGCCACCCGCCCGTGGAAAATTTTTGGCGAAGGCCCTTCCCTCGCGGCCTCCGCGCCGGACGGCCTGCTGGTCGAGACTAAGCTCGCGTTCACTCCGCAAGACATCCGCTTCACCCAAACCAAGGATGGCGGCACGCTCTACGCCTTCGTCCTCGCTTGGCCCAAGGACGGCCAGATCACGATCAAATCCCTCGCCCAGTCCTCCGGTCAACCCAACCCGCTAGAGAAAAAGATCGGCATGCTCACGCTCCTTGGCTCGGCGGAAAAAATTTCGTGGACGCGCGATGCTACCGGACTGCACGTCGCCCTCCCCGCGTCCGCCCCGAACGAAAACGCCTGCGCGCTCAAGCTTACGCTGGAGTGAATGAACCTCCTTCCTGCCCGGCGCTCGCCACCACGCCATCATTTTTTTCGCGCCTCCTGCGCCATTTTGCGGCCATCCTCCGGTCATGACCCGCGTTCTCCATGTCCTTACCGGTCCGACCGCCGTCGGCAAGACCGAGCTGGCGTTGCGCTGGGCCGAGGCCAACGGCGCGGAGATTATCTCGTGCGACACGCTGCTGTTTTACCGGGGCATGGATCTCGGCACCGCCAAACCCACCGCTGCCGAGCGCGCTCGGGTGCCGCACCATCTGATTGATGGGTGCGACTTGGCCGAGCCGATGGACGTAGCGCGCTACGCCGCGCTCGCCCGCACGGCCGCCGAGGACATCGCGGCGCGAGGGCATGCCGTGCTGGTCGTAGGTGGGAGTGGGTTTTATCTGAAGAGTTTTTTTGCACCGGTGGCCGACGAAGTGGCCGTGCCGCCCGCGTTGCGCGACGAGATCGCATCCAAACTGGATCACGCCGGTCTGCCCGCGCTTGTAGCCGAACTGCTCGCGCTCAACGCGGGCAGCCTCGGCGCGCTCGATACCGCTAATCCGCGCCGGGTCACCCGCGCGCTGGAACGTTGCCGCGCGTCGGGACAGACCCTCGCCGCGCTGGCGGCGGAGTTCGCGCGCCAGCCCGCGCCGTTTGCCGGCTGGGAAACGCGCTGCACGCGTCTCGACCGTACCCCCGCCGAACTCGACGCGCGTATCACCGCGCGCACTGAGGCAATGCTGACCGGCGGATTGATTGCCGAGGTGCGCCACCTGCGCGCTTCGGGGCTAGAGAACAATCCGAGCGCCGCGAGCGCCATCGGCTACCGTGAGACGCTGGCGATGCTCGATGGCAAACTGCCTGAAGCGCAGCTCGCAGCCGAGATCGCCAAGAACACCCGCGCCCTCGTGAAAAAGCAGCGCACCTGGTTCCGCACCCAGCTACCACCGCACCGCGCGCTCGACGCCGCGGCAGTGGCGGTGGCTGATATGTTTTAGCGCCAGAGAGGCAAAGTGGCAAAGCCACCGATGAAGCCTCCTCAGCTCGGAAACTATGGGTATGGCTCAGCCGAATTCTCACTTCATAAATACTGAATTTTTCGGTTCAGATTTCTCGTCTTGGTGTTGAAGCATTTGCACTGGCACGGGTGGAACGACCAGGACAAGGTAAAAAAATGCCCGAGGATAGTTTCGATCTATTAAGTGATGCCGTGCCGCCATGCTGGCGGCGACACGCAGACGCCCTTTGGGCTGGCGCAGTGTTTGTCCTCACGGTCTCGCTCACCGTACTGGCGTTTCCGCCGTTTAACGCGCCGGAGTGCGGTTACCTGCTCGTCGCCCCGGCCGCGTGCTGGGCGTATCGCCGACCCCGTTGGATAATTTTTGCCGCCACGGTCCTTGGCGCGCAGGCGGCGGCATGGACCGTTGTGCTCGGCTGGCTGCGGCACGTGACATGGGGCGGGCTGCTGTTGCTCGGGCCGTTCGTCGGCGTATGGGTAGGCCTGTGGTTTGTCGCGGCGCGCTGGGCGCTGCCGCGGTTGCCGGGGCGTCTGTGGCCGGTGCGCGTGCTTACGATGCTCGCACTCGCGGCGCTGTGGGTGGTCAATGAATGGACGCGTACTTGGCTGCTCAGCGGTTTCCCGTGGCTACCGCTCGCAGCGAGCCAATGGCAGCGCGCAGTGATTTTGCAAATTGCCGCGTACACTGGCGCGAGCGGGGTGTCGTTTGTGCTCGTGACGATGAACCTCGGCCTCGCGGCCTTCGCACACTGGCTGCTGTTCGAAGGTGGGCGCGGAACACTCGACGACCGACCGGGTATGCGGGGGCGGCGCTGCCCGGAGCTGTTGGCGGCGATGTTTCTGCTCCTCGGGTGCTTCACCGTATTTTTGCACGAGACGACGTCCCGTGCGCCGTTTACCGTCCCGCTCGCGCGCGTGGCGTTTGTGCAGCCGAACATTCCGCAGGAAATCAAGTGGGACAACACCAAGGCGCCCGAAATTCTCGCTGTGCTCGTCGACGTGACGCGCGCTGCCGCCGTGACTCAACCCGACCTGATTCTCTGGCCAGAGGCGACGACTCCGTGGGCGCTCAACGCCGATGCGAGCCTGCGCGCGCGCGTCGAGACGCTCGCGCGCGAAGCCGGCACGCCGCTGGTGCTCGGCTCCATCGCCATCGAAGCGGCAGGCGGCAACGCGACTGACTGGCTCAACGCGGCCTTCATCGTGGATCCGATGGTGGGCATGCAGGAGCGCATCTACGCGAAGCGGAAACTTGTGCCCTTCGGCGAATATGTGCCGTTCCGCCCGCTGCTTGGCTGGATCGGGAAATTTGTACCAATTGGCGACGACTTTGCGCGCGGTGAAAACGCGGAGCCGTTGCACGTCAAAGCTGGCGGCGCGGACGGACGGCCCCTCGCGCTCGGCGAGCTGATCTGCTACGAGGACGTTTTTTCCCCACTCGCTCGTGCCAGCGCGCTCGCTGGCGCGGATGTGCTCGTTGTCCACACCAACGACGCCTGGTATGGCGAGGGCGGCATGGCGGCGCAGCACGCGGCCCATAGTGTGCTCCGCGCAGTCGAGACGCGCCGCCCCGTGCTGCGCGACGGCAATGCCGGCTGGAGCGGCTGGATTGACGAGTTCGGTGTCGTCCGCGCGGTGCTCACGCGCGACGCGACAGGCCACGTGACAACCGATCCGACCCTAGCGACCAACGGCACCGTGTATTTTCGCGGCGCGGCGGCAACAGATGTGACGCGCGATTCGCGCTGGATCGGACGCCAAAGCTATTACACCGAGCACGGCGATTGGTTCGTCGCTGCGTGCGCCGCGCTGGCGTTCGCGGGCTGGCTCGCGTTGCGCCGCCCGCCGCTCAACCCCGCCACGTGAACGCGTGGCAGAGCGCGACGCCAGCGGCGTCAGCCTCGTCGGTCGCGAGCGGACGGCCATGGCCGAGCATCGCCATTACGGTGCGCGCCATCTGCTCTTTGCTCGCGCGGCCCGCGCCGACGACCGCCTGTTTCACGCGCAAGGGCGGATACTCAAAAACCTCTTTGTCGGCCAGCGCCGCCGCCGCGATCGCCGCCCCGCGCGCCGCGCCGAGAATTTGTGCGGTCTGGAAATTTTGCACAAAGATTGTCTGTTCCAGTGCGACATGACGCACATCAGCGGTAGCCAAAAACGCTGTGACTGCGCGCGAAATCTCGCCCAGCGCAAATGCCATCGACCGCTTCGCCGGCACGTGCAGCGTCTGACAGCGCAGCAGCAGCGGCGTCCGCCCCGGCGCGAACTCGACCAACGCCAATCCCGTACCGCGCAACGACGGATCAATACCCAGCACCACTCCGGCAAACGCGAGTCGCGCCATACCACCGAGCGCGAGCGTCGTACCCGCACCGTGGGCCGTAGGCACGGCACGGCCCTCGAGTTTCGCTTTCCACATTTGCCTGACGTTCATGCGCGCCATGTTTTCATTTCAATAACAGATACAAACCCGCCAGCGTGCCGAGCGCGAGCGTCACGTTCTCAAACGTCCGCTGGTTCAGTCGTGGCAGCAGCCAACGACCGCCGAGCGTGCCGGCAAACACCGCCGGGGCTAACCAGAGGTTGAACTGCAAACTTTTCGTGGTCAACAGGCCGAGGTGCACCATGAAAGGCACCTTAAACAGGTTCACTGCGAGAAAAAATACCGCCGCTGTGCCGACGAATTCCAGCTTCGGCAACCTCATCGCCAGCAGGTAAATCGCCATGAGCGCACCGGCCGCATTAGCTACGAGCGTCGTGAAGCCCGCCAACACGCCGATCACTGGCCCAAACCACGCACCCGGTGCCGCACCGTCCGCGCCTAGGCACCGCCGCGCAACTTGCAGCCCTGTCAACCCGAGTACCAGCGCACCGATGAGCAGCCGCGCCTGCCGGTCGTCCATGTGCCCCATGGCGAGCCAGCCAAACACGATGCCCAGTGCGGTCCACGGAAACATCCGTCCAATGTGCGCCCACACCGCGTGCCGTCGGTAGGACGCCACCGCTACGAGGTCGCCAAAAATCAGCATCGGCAAAACGAAACCGGCCGACTGCTTCGCCGGCATGAGCAAGACGAACAGCGCCGACGCCAACACCCCCAGCCCACCGACGCCGGTCTTAGACACGCCGACAAACAGCGCGCCAATCACCGCCAACGTCAGTTCCCACGAGGAAAAATTCATGCGACAGGAGATTCCCGTCCAATCTCCTTGGCGCGACAACAAATTGCGCTCCAGCAAGCAGCCGCACGCACGGCTTGATCCGACGGCCGACGCATGACACCAACCCTAGACGGTGCGCTCGCGCAACTGGCCGCATGCGGCAGCGATGTCGGGACCGCGCGAACGGCGGAAGTGCGCGACGACTTTATGCTCGCGCAATTCCGCCACGAAGGCCTCGGCCGCCAGGTCGGACGATGGTTTGTAGTTATAACCCCGCAGGCTCAGGCCGGTGGGGTTGTAGCGCAGAAGGTTGACGTGCATCCGGCGCGGGCCGAGCAGCGCGGCGAGCTGCCGCGCGTGCGCCGGTGAGTCGTTCACCCCGGATAGCAGACAATACTGGATTGTCACCGGCCGCCCACGGCGCGCTTGAAAACGGTCCGCCGCCGCGAGGATGTCGGCGATGAGAAAACGCTTCCCCATTGGGAGCAGTTGCGCGCGCGTGGCATCGTCGGGCGCGTGGAGAGAGACGGCGAGATGGAGGTTTAGTCCCGTGGCGGTCAGCGCGTCCATGCCTGGCACGATGCCGACGGTCGAGACGGTGATCTGCCGCCACCCGAGCGCACCGACGGTGTTGTCTGCCAGCCGGCGCACAGCGGTGAGCACGGCGTCAAGGTTAAGCAATGGCTCGCCCATGCCCATGAAAACGACGGTCTGGAGGCGGCGGCCAGCGTCGCGTGCCTCGCGGCGGAGGGTGATGAACTGCCCCACGATTTCGGCCGCCGTGAGATTGCGCTCGAAGCCAGTTTTGGTCGTGGCGCAAAAATCGCAGCCCATCGCACAGCCCACCTGCGAAGACAGGCAGCCGGCGGCCCGGTCCGGACGAAAGTCCGGCATGAGTACTGACTCTACCGTGCGTCCGTCGCCGAGGCGGAGGAGCAGCTTCGTCGTGCCATCCTCTGCCACCTGCCGCGCAGCCAAAGCGACCTCCTCCGAGAGGAATTCCGCGCGCAATTTCTCCCCGAGACCCTTCGGTAGCCCACGCAAAGGGGCAGTCGCGAGGTCCTCACCCGCATAAAATGCCCGTAACACTCGCGCCGCATGGCTGGACTTGAAACCCCAGTCCGCAAATTGTTGCGCGAGGGCAGCAGCATCAAACTTGGCCAATCCGCCAATCCTAGAGCCTGACGCCAATGGTTGCCGTCCAGGTTCAGAGCGTTGCATAACGGTCAAAATACGAAGCGATGAGAGTGCCTTAAACGGGCGTTAACGCCCCCCAAAACACAGCGGACAACTCACGTCAGGAACATAGTGCGGATGCCGCTGTTCGGCCTCGGTTAGCGGCATCTGGCAATTAAAACAAAGTACAGCGCTCGTTTCACGTAGCGAGGCGTCCAAGCCAACCCGACGATCAAACACGAAACATTCGCCGTCGTAGTGCGCACCACCACATTCCTCGAAATACTTGAGGATGCCACCGTCGAGCTGGTGGACGTCCTTGAAGCCCGCTCGCTCCAAATACGGGCCAGCCTTCTCACAGCGGATGCCGCCGGTGCAGAACATCACGACGGGAGCCGTCTTCAGCTCCTCAGGCAGCCGGGCCACCGCCGCAGGAAAATCACGGAAATTATCAATTCCCGCGACCCGCGCGCCACGAAACGTCCCAAGCCGCACCTCATAGTCGTTGCGGGTGTCGAGCAACGTGATGGGCCGACCTTCGTCGAGCCATTGCTTGAGCGTACGCGGGGGGAGCTTGGCGGTGGGATGGAGCGCCGGGTCAATGCCCTCTATGCCAAACGCGATGATCTCCTTTTTAATCTTCACCAACATCCGATTGAAAGGCTGTTCCTCACTCGGACTCTCCTTGGGCGTGAGATCGGCGAGACCCGGGATCGCGCGCAACTCAGCGAGCAACGCGTCGAGGTTCGCACGTGTGCCGGCGACAAAAAAATTAATCCCTTCGGTGCTCAGGAGAATCGTGCCCCGCAGTTCTCGGTCGTGGCACACCTGCCGTAGACGCTCACGCAGCACCGGCAGGTTAGTCAGCGGCGTGAACTTATAGGCAGCGAGGTTGATGATGTCGGGCATGGCGACGGCGGCGGAAGCAGACGGAGATTCCTCCGCCGATTCAAGCATGGGTATCGGGGAGGGGTGCATTCAGCAGCGCTGCATGCAGCGGACAGCGCCGGAAATCAATGGGGAGGCCGGCCCGGTAGCGCGCGAGGAGTTGCTTGGAGTGGGCGGCAAGCTGGCGGCGTACCTCGCGACGACGGCCGCGCTCGCGCGAAATCATCATGTGGTCATAGCCGGTGGTCTGGTGGCGCATCCAAGCGATGGTCGCCGCCTCGGCGCGCCGCTCGATGGGAATGCGTTTCGTGCGGGCGACAGTGCCGCTCCCTACCGGGGTCGCGTGCGCCGCGATGTGCGTGGCCATGGCGGCAGCGTGGTCGTGGTAGTCGGGATGAAACGCGAGATAGGCCAGCACCGCGCCGCGAAAATCTACCGCATAAACCTCCTCCGCAGCGGCACGGCGGGATCGGGCGGAATCGAGCTTGCGCTGGTAGGACGGATTCTCGCGTTCGGCGGCAAGCTCGGCCCGGAGCGTGGCGATACGCTCCGCGGGCGCCCAGATGCCGCGGGAGAAACGCTTGCGGCCCTTGAGCTCAATCACGGTCCACGTCGGGCCGTCAGCCTTGATGCGACGGCTGAGCGCGGCATCGCCGGGCGGGAGCAAGTCCCAATCGGGCGGTACGGGGACGACCATCCCCTCAGCCAGCACCTTGCGTGGCAGGTGGAAGGGGCGAACTTCGCGGGTGGGTGTAGGCACGCGGATAATTAGACGGCGGCCGGCACCCCAGCGCGGGCGACCAAGTCTTGCAGTTGACCGATTTCACTGAGCGAAGTCTTGGCCACGAAGCCGCGGGCGTGCGCGAAGTGGACGCCGGGGCGATCCGCGATGCGCATGAAATCGAGCCGCGCGTTGTCCCGATAACGCGAGAGGCCGTACCCGGTGCTGCGACGGTCGGGGCTCACGATCCCCACCACTTCAGTCGCAAGGCCGCGTTGCTCAATGTACCGCTCGATTCCCATCGAGGGGTCGTCGGGGAGCGGGTCGGTACGGGGGAGAAACAAAATTTTGGCCGGCGCACCAGCGAGGTCGAGCGACCAGATTTGCGCGTGTTGCCCGATGAAATCGAGGCGGGCGCGCAACGTCCGCACGTAGTCCAAAAGATCTTCCCCCACCATGCGCAGGATTTCCCATAGCGGCTGACCGGGTTCCAGCCGGGTGGTGAGGGCGAAACGCCGCAGCAGGGTGATATCCACCGGCGAGGTGAGCCGGGCGAGCATGGCAGGGGTGGCCCCGAGCCATTTGGCCGTTGTGATCAGGCCGCGACAATCGAACCACTCAGCCGCTTCGAGCCATTCACAAAACTGCCGGGCGTCGTCGTAAAGCCCGAGGTGTTGGAGCACGAGCGAGAGCGAGCAGGTGGGCGGGTGATGTTTCGGGAGTTGGTGATGGTCGAAGTTGTTGAGCGCGGGGTCGTGTTGGCCTCCGACATCCACGACGGCGATGGCGGGGTCGGCGAGGTCGGCGGGAGTGGGCTCGCGGCGGACAATCGGCACAGGGTGCAAGGCGAGCAGGACGCTGCACGCGAGCAGCTCGTCCTTATGCGCACTGCCGGGATGAGTGAGGATGGTGGTGAGCTGGGTCATTCAGAACATCAACGTGGGGACGGGTCGCGTGACGGCAATGGCGGAACACGCCTCGCATCCGAGAGAGGACAAAAACGATATTTGACGCATCTGGCTAGTGAGGGGGAAATAAAAACCCCGCGCCCTAGGAGGGCGCGGGGCGAGAAGGGAGCGCGAGTAAGCTCGCAGCCTTCGGATTATTTCTTCGCGACTTTGGCGTCGGCGACGGCCGCTTGGGCGGCGGCGAGGCGGGCGACGGGGACGCGATACGGGCTGCACGAGACGTAGCTCAAACCGAGCTTGTGACAGAACTTCACGCTATCCGGATCGCCACCGTGCTCGCCACAGATACCCAGCTTGATGTCGGGGCGGGTGGCGCGGCCTTTCGTGATCGCGATTTCCATCAGCTGACCGACACCCGTCTGATCAATGCTCGCGAACGGGTTCTTCTTCATGATCTCGGACTCCTGATAAGCGCCGAGGAAGCTGCCCGAGTCGTCGCGGCTCATGCCGAGACAGGTCTGCGTGAGATCGTTGGTCCCGAAGCTGAAGAATTCGGCAGTCTTCGCGATTTCGTCGGCGGTGAGCGCGCCGCGCGGGATCTCGATCATGGTGCCGACACTGTAGGCGATCTTGGTCTTCTTCTCGGCCATGACAGCCTTGGCGACCTCGTGGACGAGCGCGACTTGGAGATCGAGCTCCTTCTTGAAGCCGACGAGCGGGATCATGATCTCGGGCTTGGCCTTAAACCCGGCCTTGTTCGCGTCGGCAGCAGCCTCAAACACGGCACGCGCCTGCATCGCAGTGATCTCGGGATACTTGATGCCGAGGCGGCAGCCGCGGAAGCCGAGCATGGGGTTGAACTCGTGCAGCTCGTGGACGCGGTGCATGATTTTCTCGACGCTGATACCGAGCTTCCGCGCAAGGTCCATCTGCTGCTCTTTGGAGTTGGGCAGGAACTCGTGCAGCGGGGGATCGAGGAAGCGGATGGTTGCCGGGAAGCCCTTGAGGGCCTTGAAGATTCCGAAGAAATCGGCGCGCTGGTAAGGCAACAGCTTGGCGAGCGCGGCCTGCCGGTCGGTAAGTGTGTCGGCGAGGATCATCTCGCGCATCGCATCGATGCGGTCGCCCTCGAAGAACATGTGCTCAGTGCGGGTGAGGCCAATGCCGACCGCGCCGAACGCGATGGCGTTCTGAGTCTGCTCGGGGGTGTCAGCGTTGGTGCGGACCTGGAGCTTGGTGGCCTGCGCGCACCATTTCATGAGCTGGTTGTAGCTCTTGAACTTCTCCGTGGCCTGCGCGGCTTTGTCGCCGTTGAGCAGGCCCGCGATGATCTCGGATGGCGCGGTCTTGATCTGGCCGGCATAGACGGCGCCGATGGTGCCATCAATCGAGAGGAAGTCGCCCTCGCCAAACTTTTGGCCGGCGATGGTCGCGGTCTTCTTGTCGTAATCAATTGTGACGCCGGCGGCGCCGCACACGCAAACCTTGCCCATCTGGCGTGCGACAAGCGCGGCGTGCGACGAAACCCCGCCGCGTGCGGTGAGGATGCCCTCGGCGGCGATCATGCCGCGCAGATCCTCGGGCGAGGTCTCGACGCGGACGAGTAGTACTTTCTCACCCTTTTCGGCGGCCTGTACAGCGCGGTCGGCGTTGAAATAGATCTTACCAGTGGCGGCGCCGGGGCCGGCGGGGAGTCCGGTGGCGATCACCTTGGCTTTTTTGACTTCCGCGAGGTCGAAGATCGGCGCGAGGAGCTGCTCGAGCTGGTCGGCCGGGTTGCGAAGGATGGCGGTCTGCCAATCAATGAGTTTCTCCTTCACCATATCGACGGAGAACTTGAGCGCGGCGGCGGCGGTCCGCTTGCCATTGCGCGTCTGCAGCATGAACAGCTTGCCGTCTTGAATGGTGAACTCGATATCCTGAACGTCCTTAAAGTGCTTTTCCAGTGTCGCGCGAACCTTCAGCAATTCGGCGTAGGACTTCGGCATGACGTCCTTCAATTTCAGGACGGGTTCAGGCGTACGGACGCCAGCGACGACATCTTCGCCTTGCGCGTTCACCAAAAACTCACCGTAGAATTCGTTGACGCCGTTGGCGGGATTGCGCGTAAACGCCACGCCGGAGCCGGAGGTGTCACCGGTGTTGCCAAAGACCATCGCCTGCACGTTGACGGCGGTGCCCCACTCGGAGGGGATGTTGTATTTGGCACGGTAGACCTTGGCGCGGTCGTTCATCCAGGAGCCGAAGACGGCGCCGGCTGCGCCCCGCAGCTGGTCCCATGGATTGTTCGGGAAGGCCTTGCCGGTGCGGTCGAGGACGAGGGCCTTGAAACGCCGCACGAGTTCCTGTTGGTCCTGGGCGGTGAGTTTTGAGTCCTCGAGGTCACCGTGATATTTTTCGTGCTTAAACCCGTGGATGACAGACTCGAACGGATCGTGGTCTTCTCCCTCGCGTTTCTGCACACCCATCACGACGTCACCAAACATTTGGATGAACCGGCGGTAGCAATCCCACGCGAAACGCTCGTTGCCCGTGGCAGCGGCGAGGGCGAGCACGGCCTGGTCGTTGAGACCGAGATTCAGGATGGTGTCCATCATGCCGGGCATCGAATCACGGGCGCCGGAACGGACAGCGACGAGGAGCGGCATGCCGCTGGTCGCACCAAACTTCGTGCCCATGATTTTCTCCATGTTGGCGACGCCGGCCTCCATCTGCGCCTGCAGCGCAGCGGGATAGGTGCGCTTGTTGGCATAGTAATATGTACAGACCTCGGTCGTGATCGTGAAGCCGGGGGGCACGGGCAGGCCAATGCGCGTCATCTCGGCGAGGTTGGCGCCCTTGCCGCCAAGGAGATTTTTCATCGAGCCATCGCCGTCGGCCTTCGCGGCGCCCCACGTATAGACGTATTTAGCGCCCGCGGCGGATTTTTTGGCCACCTTGGGGGCGGAGTTTTTCTGGGCAGGTTTCTTGGATTTTGCAGCCATGATGGAGGTGTGAGTGAAAATTTTCATACCGTGCCGGATGGACACGGGTAATGCAGCGAATAGGAAACGGCCGTGGTGTGTCAACGGCCGAGCGGCCCGGTCTAAAAATAACCCAGCCCACCCGGTATTCTCAGCCCTCGGTGTGCAGGCACGAGTGTTTTTCAAAAACACCCGGCCTGTTCTTACCCTACCTCTATTAACTCGCTGGGCTTTCGGCCGAAGCAACCGCTGGAACCACCGGTGACGCGGCCACCGGCTCTGACCCCGTCACGGCTGGGGCGGCCGCTGGCTCCTCGACCGCCGCGGCGGGCGCGGTGGCCTCGGCTTCAGGGAAATTCTCCGGGTCGTCCTCAGTCGTCTCGGCCTCCTGCTTGCGGGCGGCAGCGACGGGGGGCGGCGTGAAGAGACGGCCATCCATAAACTCCATCACATAACCTTCGCTCAGAAGCCAGCGAAGGTCGCCGTGCATTTTCGCCATGCGCTCGCGGTCCTCAGGCGAGAATTGCTGGGCCACGGGTGGGGCTCCGGCCGCCGCGGGCGCAGCTTCGCCAGGCGCTTGGCTGACCGGAGCTGGGGCGGCCGGCTCGGCCGATGGCGGAGGCACAGTCGTTTCCGACCCGACCGGTTCAGCGACGGCCACAGGCTTGAGGCCGAGAAATTTCACCGGCAGCTCGCTGCGGCGCACCATCGGGTTATGCTCGATGAACGCGATGAGCGCGCCGAGGCTGTCCGCAAATACCTGGTCAGGCGTGCGGAATTTGCGGCGTACCCCGCACACATAGGTGATGCCTTTCGAGCCTTTTTTGAAAATATGCAGTCCCTCGCGGCGCAGCCGACCGCGCAACGCGTTGGCCGTGTCGAGCGGAAAACGCCGCTGGCGCTCCAATGCACCCTCAACGGCGCGGCGGATCTCGCCTGGCGGCAACGTGTCCAGATTTTTGCCGGGAAAACGCCAGCTCTCGACCAGGCGCACAACTTTCTCGCGGGCGGTGGCAAGCAGGTGCTGACGCGCGTCCTCGATCGTGTCGAACGAGGGCGTCGGATCGCCCTCGGCCGCCGGCTTCCAAGTGAAGCGCGTGACCTTTTTCATCTTGGCGAGCCATTGGTTGACGGCCTCGGGGTCGCGCACGGTCTCAATTCTGGAGGTAAACACCTCAAACGGCAGACGCACGCGTGCCGCGTGGTGCTGCCGCATGATTTGCGGGTAGCGGTGGTAGTTCGGCGGCCCGAGCAGCTCGCCGGTAACACCGCATTTGTTGATGACTTGGAAGTTGCCCTTCGGTGGCTCCACCTCGGCCTCGCTCGTCTCGAAAAACGTGCTAAGGTGCGTGGCAAGCACATGTGCGATGGCGGCTTCTTCCGTCTCGAATGGCAGGCTATCTGGCACCGACACGGCGAATGGTTCCGGCTTTGCGGGTGCGGCTCCCGCAGCTGGTGGCGGGCCACCGGCCGGCAGGCGCTGGATCTGAGCGATGCAGCGTTCGCTTTTACCTACCACCGCACGGGCAATTTCAAACAACTCCAAAGTGCGAAACGACACACGGATTTTCTGCACCAGCGTCGCGAAGCTCGTCTCCTCCGGATAAAATGAGACGCCAAAAAACGGGCTGATATAAGGACCGCGCTCCACCTCAAAATCTCGGCGTGGGCCGCGAAAATTTCCGCCCCTATCGTCGCCCCGTGGCGCGCGGTCATCGCGGCGGGGGCCGCGGAAGCCACCTCCTGACCCATCTGCCCGCGGACTGCGCGGGGGCTGGCCGCCCTCGCGCGGGGCAGACGACGGCGCGCCCTCCCCTGCCGGCCCGCCCGGCCGGCGAAACTCCCGGCGGTCGCGACGCGGTTCACTGCTGACCGGCCCACCGCCCTCGCGCGGACGAAACGGACGGTCATCCCTCCGCCCCTCGCGCGGCGGCCGTGCCCCGCCGCCAGGCTGGGCCTTGTCCTGGGTCCATTGCGTGCCAAAGCTGAAGCTCTGGAGCTGGGACAGGTCGAGTTTGTTGAAATCCGCAGGCGGATTTTCAGTGGGGGTTGGGTCGTCCATGTGATCCGAAAAAGCGGGCGGGAAGCCCGCGAAGGTTGGCTGGTGTGCGCGTGGCGCGGCGAGAGTGAAAGCCCAGTGTCGCCCGTAGGCCCCCGGTGAAGCAAGCGCATTTCCACCGACGGCGAGTACGCCACTTCTCCCCCAGGAAAACCTCCCGCCGCCCAACCGGAGTAAGGGTGATACCACTCAAAGGTACTGTTGTGAACCCAGCGAACGTGGGCTCTGCTCAGAAGTTGATTTGGAACGAAGTGGCCAGCCAAAGGTTGGCCGCTTGCCCAGTGGTGGTGGCGTTGACGGAGATCGAGAAGAGGCCCCGGCTGGTGTCGTGTTCAATGCCCACCATGCCACGCGCCCAGTCCTGGCGTTGGCGCTGGCCTGGTGTCGTCACCGGGCCGATACCTATCCCAAAGTCCGCGGTGGTCGAAGCGCTCGTGCCCTGAAACCGATGCACCCCCTCAATTGTGCCAACCAGGCGTAGACCGGTGCGGACCGCGTAAGCGCTGTTGACCCCCACGACGACTTCCGACGCTAGATCCTTGCGACCAGCGATGACAGCCGGAAAGCCGCCGCCAGTCTCGGTGAAGGTCGGAGTGGTGGTTTGCGCGACAGTGCCTTTCACATAAGGGGTGAGTGCGAGGCCACGCCATGCGATAGCGTTTTCCCAGTCGGCGCGCAGCGCACCTCCGGCGGTGTGTGCGTCAAACGAAGCCGAAGATGAGTCGGGTGTGCCTGCGTTTAAATAGCCGCGACGGATGTCGAGCAAATTCAGTTGGTAGAAGCCGGAGAGCGTGACCCAGAGCGCGCGGTTGGGGAGCTTGGTCAGCAGGTCGGCCATTAGGTAGGTGCCATTAAGCTCAGTCTTGCCAGCCACGGGCGTATGCTGGGTGGCGTTGGTCTTGCCCAAGGCCAAATTGAATTGGAGCCGGCCAAAGTTGTGCCCGACGCCGACCTCGCCGACGCTGAGGTCGCCGTCGCGGCTGCCGTGGCTGTCCTCGCCGAGGTCGCCAGCGGCCCAGGCGGTGGACTTCCCCTCTGCGGCCCGGCGCGCCAGCGGATGACCGTGCGCCCCGCTGAGCATCGTCCAGCCGGCGTCCGTCGCGAGGCTCAAGGAATTCGCCGTGCTCACCATCCCGCGCCGCAGCTCAGCCACTGTGATCGCGGCCCCCGGGATCCCGGTGCCGCCACGCGCGAGATACACGATGTCTTCGTTTTCCTGCAGTGAACCGGTGACCACAGTTCCGTCCTCGCTGACCGAATAAGCGGCCCCGGTCACAAAGGAAGCGCCCACTGTGACGCCGCTGTCGGTCAACCATTCCTCGACCGTCTGCATGCCGGTGGCCTCGGTCCAACGGAAAGCGTGAAACCCCTCTGAGTCCTGGAGCGTACCGACGACAACCGAACCGGTGTGGTTCATCGCACCGGCAAAGGAAAAAGTCGCCGTGCTGCCGCGGTTGTTGAGGTTCACCATTCCGGTGGTGGGCGTCCAACGGAAGGCTTGGGTTTGGTCATTCGGGAGGGTGTCGGAGTTGCCCACAACCACATTGCCATCGGTGCTCACGAAACTGGCGGATGAGCGGGTGCCAGCACCGAGCGTGCCGAGATCGGTCATCGTGCCGGCCTTCCAGCGGAAAGCATGACTATCGGAGCCAGGAAGGGTGTCAGCCTCGCCCACAATTACGCTACCATCCGGGGTCATAGCGTTGGGAGTGGAAAACGTGCCCGTCCCGAGGGTACCCAAGTCCACCATACCCTCCGCCTGCGTCCAGCGAAACGCGTGCACATTGTCATGCGGGATGGTTTCGGAACTGCCGACGACCACCTCGCCATCCGTACTGACAAATTGGGCGAATGAATTGCTGCCGGTGCCCAAGGTGCCAAGGTCGGTCATCGTCGAAGTGGTTAAGGTCCAACGGAACGCATGTGAGTCGTTGGGGTTAACGTCAGCTTGGCCCACGATCACGCTGCCGTCTGGGGTCATGGCCGTGGGACTTGAGGTGGAGCCGGTACCGAGCGTGCCAAGGTCCAGTATGCCATCCGCCTCAGTCCAGCGGAACGCGTGGCTCAAGCCACCGACCTCGTCAATGGCGGGAATAGTATCGGAACTGCCGACCACCACCTCGCCATCCGTGCTCACAAACTGGGCGAAAGAATTATTGCCGGTACCCAAGGTGCCAAGGTCGGTCATGGTCGAGCTCGTCACATCAAAGCGGAACGCATGAAAGGTATCGGCGGTAACCGCCGTTTCGCCCACGATCACGCCGCCATCCAGGGTGGTGGCGTTGTTGTAAACAGCACTGCCAGGACCAGGCGCACCAAGCGGAGGGCTGATGCTGGACGTGATCACCTGAGTCGTGAGTGTGGTAGCGTCCGATAAAAATATGTCGGCTGTGAAGTCACCGGTATTAACCTCGAACCCGTTTGGGTCACCGCCAGAGTTGAGAATTTGCGCCTGGACAGCGGACGGGGAGAGCCAAACTGAGCTCAAGGCGAGGAAAGCCAATAACCCACGGTACCACCGGCGGATGAGTGGATGGATTTTCATGTAGTGAATACTAAAGGAAAATAGCTGCAATCACCGGACGCGGCCGGTGCACTTCAGCCGTAAAATCCAGCTGTTTGCCATTTCTGCAAATCCAAAAATCCTACTTTATAGGCTTCGAGATTTTCAGGACTTGGGCCGCTACCGGCATGGGCTTTGCCCCTTACCATTCTGTCACTCAGATTTTTGTAAAAATTGATATCGGATATCAGAAGTCAGTTACCGAGGTCAGCAGGCCGAAATCAGCCAATCCGAAATCCGCCTAATTTCAAAGCCACCATCCAAAATCCAAAATTTCAAAGCTGCCCCTCCTCCTACGGTAATCCGCACTACGCAATTCTCAAATCGTCCTACGGTCTATCCAAAATCAAAATTGCGGATTTCGCTAGTTGGTGCTCGGGACAGGACTCGAACCTGCACGCCTTACGGCACACGCCCCTCAAACGTGTGTGTCTACCAATTCCACCACCCGAGCATTTTGCTAACCAAGGGAACGTGACTAAACGCGACGCCGTCTAGCTTGTCCAGCGTGGAAATGAGGATTTTTTGCCGGAACTTGCGCCCGCAGGCATCGGCACGGTTTGAGTGCACAGCCAAGGGTGCTGGCGCGACGCCGACCTCGGGCAAGTCAGCGTACGGTAATCGTCACGTCGCGGTAAGTACCCCGGGAGTAGAGGCTGACCACATTCGGGCCTGGCTTGAGCAGACTGCGGGCGGCGGCGAGGTCGGTCACATCAATCTGGTTGATTTGCAGAATGACTTGTCCGGGCGCGAGCTGGTCGGCGTAGGCGGAGTTGTTTTTGACCTCGGAAACAACGAGACCGCCAGTCGGCGGCGGGGTAGCATTTCCCCGGCCGCCACCACCGAGGCTGCGCGCGGCGGCCGGCGTGAGCGGGATGGCGCGCACGCCTGGGAGCAAGTCGGAGAGTGTTTCGTCGAGTTGGGCGAGGCGGACATTACGGGCGTCGGGCTTGCCGGCGTGGAGAAATTTTACGGCGACGTCGCGACCAGGAGCCATCTGCGAAACAGTAAGGCGAAACTCTTGGATGGACGCGACGGCATGGCCGCCGACGGAGATAATGACGTCATCGGGTTTGAGGCCGGCCTTGGCCGCGGGGCTGTCGGCGGCGACCTCAGTGATGAACACGCCCTTAGTATCCTTGGGGAGCTTGGCGGCATCGGCACGTTCGGCCGTGAGGGTTTCGCCACCGACGCCGAGGAAGCCTCGGACCACCTTGCCGCCGTTCTCGATCAGATTCCGCATAATGCTCGCGACCAAGTTGACGGGAATGGAAAATCCGATACCGATGCTGCCGGATGACGGGGAGATGATGGCGCTGTTGAGGCCGACCAGGCGACCCCGGGCGTCTACGAGCGGTCCACCGGAATTACCCATGTTGATGGCGGCGTCGGTCTGGATGAAATCTTCGTAGCCGCCAACATCATCGAGAATGCCAAGGTCGGTGCGACCCTTGGCCGAGACTATCCCGCTCGTGACGGTCTGTCCGACGCCGAGCGGATTGCCGATGGCAAACACGATGTCGCCCACGCGCACCTTGTCGCTGTCGGCCAGCGTGAGCGCCGGAAGTTTGCTCGCGTCAATTTTGATGATAGCAATGTCGGTTTTCTCATCGGCCCCGATAAGCTTGGCCTTGAACTCATGGTCGTCGGCCAACGAAACCGTCAGCTCGTCCGCGCCCTCGACGACATGGTTGTTGGTGAGAATATAACCATCCGGCGAGACGATCACGCCCGAACCGAGGCCCTCCTGCTTGCGCGGCTGACCGCCACCACTGCCGCCGCCGCGCCGACCGAAGCCCGCTGGCCGACGGACCATCACGATGGAATGGACGGACACAACAGCCTGCTGGACGGGCTCCAGCATGTCGGCGTAACTGGCAAGGTGGCCGGCCGAGCCTGCGCCGACGGGAGAGGCGTCCAGCTTGAGCACGGGCATGGCGACAGCCGGCGCGGATTTGGAGTCGGCCGCCAGCAAGCGGCCTAACCCCGATGCGAGGAGCACCACAATAGGCAAAACACGGAGAAAGAAACGTGCGGTCATAGGAGTGGGGATAAGTGAAACGGAGAACTTAAGCTTGGCAAATGACGCAGCGCACGGACGGATGTTTCACGGCTCCGCCAGGCCGACGGAGCGGCTAAAAGCCTTTGATTTTGAACAGACTTGTCACGCTCTCGTTGGAGTGGATGCGGACGATGGCGTCGGCGAGCAGGTCGCCGATGTTGAGCACGCGAATGGGGAGCTGGTGCGCCTCAACCGGGATGGAGTTGGTGGTGATGAGCTCATCAATGTCGCGCTTGCCGAGACGTTCGTATGCAAGCGAGTTGAGGAGCGCGTGGCTGACGGCGGCGCGAACGCTGACCGCACCGTGGGCCCGGAGAAGCTTGGCGGCGTTGACAAGTGTGCCAGCAGTTTCGGTGATGTCATCCACGATGAGCACATCTTTGCCGGCGACCTCGCCGACGATGTTGACAGGTTCGACGGTAGTGGCGCTGGTGCGTTTTTTCCAGACCATGCCGAGGCCGGTGCCGAGAAGGTTGGCGTAGGCAGCGGCCATCTTCATGCCACCGACGTCGGGCGAGACCACGACCAGGTTATCACAACGCAGCGTGGCGAAGTACTTGAAGAAAACCGGTGAGGCAAAGAGGTGGTCCACCGGAATATCAAAGAATCCCTGGATTTGCTGCGAGTGCAGATCCATCGTAAGGATACGGTTCGCCCCAGCGGCGACCAATAAGTTGGCGACCAACTTCGCGGTGATCGGCACGCGGGGCTGGTCCTTGCGGTCCTGCCGCGCGTAACCGTAGAAGGGCATCACCGCAGTGATGCGGTGGGCCGACGCCCGCTTGGCGGCGTCAATCATGATCAGCAGCTCCATGATGTGCTGATTCGTCGGCGTGCAGGTGGACTGGACGATGAAGACGTCCTGCCCGCGGATATTTTCGTCAATTTTGACGAACGTCTCCCCATCGGGAAAGCTCGTGACGGTGGCGGCACCGAGCGGCACGCCGACGTGGCGGCAGATGTCCTCGGCGAGAGGACGGTTGGAGTTGCCGGAAAATATTTTCAGCCGTGGCTCGCTCATTGGTGGCGACAGCGTGACGAGAATGTCACGCGGCGGAAGACTTTTTTAAGCGAACAATCTCAGCCTCTAAATCGCCGACGCGCCGGAACAGCGCGGGCAGCCGCTGGCGCAGGACCCGAATACGTTGCTCAAGCTGGATCGGAATCGCCGGGTAGCCGTCCACAAACGCTCCGTCGGCCAGGTCGCGCGTGACGCCTGCCTGCCCGCCAACCTTGGCTCCTTTCCCCAGAGCGAGATGACCCGCCACACCGGCCTGGCCGCCAAAGATGGCGTAATCGCCAATCGTCGTGCTGCCCGAAATACCGACCTGCGCGCAGAAGAGGCAGTGCTTTCCGATGACCACGTTATGCGCAATCTGGACGAGGTTGTCGATCTTAGTCCCCTCCCCGATGACCGTGCGGCTGAAGCGCGCACGATCAATGGTGGAGTTCGCCCCGATCTCCACGTCGCGCTCGATCAGCACCTGCCCGACCTGCGGCACTTTCTCGTGGCGGCCAGCGACAAACTCGTAGCCAAAGCCATCGGAACCGACCACGACGCCCGCGTGCAGCCGCACGCGCTCGCGCAGCTCGCACTCGGCCGTGACCACCACGCCCGGCATGAGCCAGCAGTCGTCGCCCACTCGGGCGTTACGGCCGAGAAAAATCTGTGCCTGCAAATGCGCCCGCTCGCCCACCACCGCGCCGGCCTCGACCACACAGAGCGGGCCGACGGTCGCCGTCGCTGCCACCCGCGCGTCCGGCGCGACCACCGCGCTGGGATGGACGCCCGCTGCCGGCCGCGGCCAGAGCGTCCGCTCGAGGCGAGCGCACACGCGAGCGAGCGCAACAGAGGGATTTTCGACAAAAAGAAACAGCTGCCCCGTCCCCGGCTCGACCGCACAATCCGGTGGCAGCAAGATCACGGACGCGGCGGACGCGGCCACGTCGGCCTTGTACTTTACGTTACCGAGAAATGACAGCTCACCGGCCCCCGCACCGCGCAACGCAGCCAACCCGCCAATGATCGCGGTCGTAGCCCCCTTGGAGGCAAGCGGACGAACAATGTCCACAATTTCGGCGGCGCTCAGAGAGATTTGCATGGGCCAAAACTCTGACGGCATTCACCACGCATGGCAATGCCACAGTCGCTTCGCCGGTGCACAAAAAACCCCGGCCCAATCACGGGCCGGGGCGAAAGGTTCGATGGGGTCACTCAGGGCGCTTTCGGCGCCGGGAAGACCACAGAGGGCGCGGCCGAATCGGACGCGGCGGGTTTGACCATGGTCCCGGCCGGCACCGGCGCTACGGGTGCGAGTGGCGCGAGGGGCGCGGCTGCGGTGGGATGGCCGGCGTTAAGCGATTTCAGCACTTCTTCGGTGATATCGGTGTAAGCGCTGTCGAGCCAAAGGAAACTGCTGGTGCCAAAATTATTGTTGTTGGACCGATCAATCAGCATGTTCGCGCCCTTCTGTTGCGCGATTTTCTTCGCGGCCTCGGTGATCAGAGGGATAGTCGTGCCACGGTAGTTGGCAATCGTGTTGGCCGCCACATCATTGGTGTTTTTGGAGAGAAGCTGGAGATCGGCTTCCTTATCCTGGATGCGTTTCCTCAGGTCGGCCCCTTGTTTTTCCGCCTCGGCCTTGGCGGCAGCGGTGATAGTCGGATCACCGGTCACTTTGGCCGCCAGCTCTTGGTATTTCGTAATCAGATCGGCGCGATCTTTAACGAGTGGCTCGGCCTGCTTCTTCGCCTGCTCAGCGTAGTCGTTGAGCTTGGCCTGCTGAATGGCCGTGTCCCAATAGCCCTCATAGGCTTTCTGGAAGTCAATCACGACGATCTTGGGCGTGGGCTGGGCAGTAAGACTGACGGCACCAAGGACGGTGAGCGCGGCAGCAAGAATGAATTTGACGGAGGATTTCATGGAGAGAGAAAAATAGGCGACACTCAGAAACGCGTGCCAATGGAAAAATTGAAACGCATACCTTTATTGTTGGTATTGTCGGCCTTCAAGGGAAAGCCGAAGTCGAGGTTCAACGGCGCACCGTTTAGGAGCAAGCGCAAACCAAAACCATAATCGGAGTTGTAGCCACTAGTGCCAAAATCGTAGGCATTGGCGTTGACAAATCCCGCGTCGTAGAAAATCGCGAAACGGGCGGGGTTGACGACTTCCAGTGAATATTCGAGGCTGACGAAGCCATAGGTCTTGCCACCAATCGGCTCTTTCGAGGCCGTGTCCTTCGGTCCAACCTCGCGATAGTCGAAGCCGCGCAACGTATAGGGGCCGCCAAGGAAATAGCGGTCGAAAAAGGGCACCTGCGTGCTCTGGCCGTAGTTTTCAATCACCCCCGCGCGGCCGACGAGTGAGAGCACTTGCGCCTGCGGTACAAAGAGCTTGAAAAATTGCGAGCCGCGGGCCTCGAGGCGGTAGTATTCCGCATCGGCCCCGAGGAAACCGCCAGCCAGCTCGGCCGTGAGCTCGACGCGGTTGCCGGAAGTGGTATTGAGCAGGCGGTCGCGAATGTCGCGGGTCAGGGTGAGGCCGATTTTGGACTCCGTGTTCTGACCGGCCAAGGCCTTGATGACGGCAGGGGCGGTAGCTTCAATCTTGCTGATGTCCACCGCCTCAAAGGTGTAGCTCACCTGCCCCTCGACATCGCCGACGCCAATAAAACGATTGCCAAAAGCCGGCAGCACGACCTTGCGGAGATAGACCTGCACGCCGGCACGAATCTCATCGTAGAGGCTGCTGTTAAAGCTGCTCGAGGTGCGATAAATGGAGAAACCCAACGCGAGCCGGCGCTGAAACAACCATGGTTCCTCGAAGGAAAGCAGCGCCTGGCTTGAGCGGGTGCCGAGCTGCAAGAGTAAGCGAAATTTTTGTCCCGCGCCTTGGTAACGCGAGCGGGGATTGAAGAGGTCGAAATTGTTTTGGGTGACCTCGGCCGTAACGACAAATTTCTCGAGTGAGCTGATGCCTGCGCCGAAATTAAATGCCCCAGTCTGCGCCTCTTTCACGGCAATCTTGAGGTTGCGTCGGGCGGGGACCGCGGTGGCCTCGTCCGTGACGCGCACCTCGTCGAAGAAGCGGGTGTTTTCCAGCGTAAGCTGGGCGTTTTTCATCCGTACGGTGTCGAACACGTCGCCGGGACCGAGGTTCAACTCGCGGATGAGAACGAGGCTTTTGGTCTTCGTGTTGCCCTCGATTTGCACCGACTCGACGTGCACCAGCTCGCCCTCGCGGATGACATACTCGATGTCAATTGACGTGCCACTGCCGGGGTGCGGCTGGGTCATGGTCACCCGCGTCTCCAAATAGCCGAGCGTACCAAAGGCGTCCTGTAGAGCCGTTTCGTCGGCTTTCATCTTAGAGGGTGCGAACACGGCGCCGGTTTTTTGCTTGAGCAACTTCAGCAGATCGGGCGTCGAGATAATGGTGTTGCCGCTGATCGTAACCGTGCCCACCCGCGATTGCGGACCTTCGACAATGGGAATGGTAAGGGCGATCTTGCCGGACGAGGGCCGGTTGCTGGCGATTTTTTCGCGCAACGGGATTTCGACGTCGAGATAGCCTTGCTCCTTGTAGTAATCGCGCAGTTTAATCAGGTCGTCCTCAAATTGCTCGTCCTGCAAATAGCCGGACCCGGTGAGCCACGAGAACCAACCGCGGGTCTTCGTCTCCATCAGACCGCGTAATGTGCCGGCCGTGACGTGGTTATTACCCGTGAAACCAATCGAGCCGATGACGGCCCTTGCGCCCTCGCTAATCGTGAATATCACGCCGGCGCTGCCAGCCGCGCCGTCCGAACGATCGATGCGATAGTCCACCTTCGCTTGGCTGTAACCAGCCTTCTGATAAAAATCCCGAATCTGCTCCGCGTCGGCGTGAACCTGCTGCTCATCCAGTGCGTTGCCGGCCTTGGTCTTCACTTCTTTGGCAAAACCTGCGCTGAGAAAACCGCCGGCACTGAGTTTGCTGTTACCCTCGTAGCGCACCGCCTGCACGCGGAGCTTGGGCGTCACCAGCACGGTGATGTCCACCGCCGAGTGGTCGGCACGCTCGGTCGGACGGATGTCCACCTGCGCGAACTGGCCAGTTGCGTAGAGCGAGCGCACATCGTGGTCCAAGCTGGTGCTGTCAAAATCCGTACCCTCGCGCAACCGCATGTTGGCCAGCACCACTTGTTCGCTGATCAGAGTGGTCTGCGTCGCAAACTGCACCGTGATCTTCCCGATCTTAAGTGGGGCCGGCGCAGTAGCGGACAGACCGGCCGAGACTGAAGGCGCGACGGAAGGCTGAGCCAGCCCGGCCACGGCAGTGAGCAGCAGGGCAAGAGCGAGACGAAGGGCGCAGGGCGCAGGGCTACTGGGTGAAGTTTTCAAAGCGGGTGATGTCGCGGAGGAACGTGAGTTTCAATTCTCCTACCGGTCCGTTGCGCTGTTTGGCAACCACTAACTCCACCGAGTCCGCCGCCACCTGAAATTTTTCGTCAGCATCTTTCGGCCGGGCGAGCATCAGCACCACGTCCGCGTCCTGCTCGATGGAGCCGGATTCGCGCAAGTCCGCCAACCGTGGCGTGCGGTTTTCTTTTTCCGAGGCACGGTTGAGCTGACTGAGGACGATGACGGGGACGTTGAGCTCCTTCGCCAGCGCCTTTAGCCCGCGCGACGCCTCGGCCACCTGCTGCTCGCGCGGCAGCCGCGCATCGGTCGGACTGAGCAATTGAAGATAATCGACGATCACTAGGCCGAGCGCGCCGCGCGCGTGGATGCGGCGGGCCTTCGCGCGGAGCTGCATGATCGAAAGCGCGCTCGAGTCATCAATGTAAATGGGTGCCTTGGAAAATTCGTCCGCCACATGCAGCAAGTTCTGCATCTCCTCGCCGTTCTGTTTGATGAAACCTTCGCGCATCAATTTCATGTTCACCCGCGCGCGCGAGCACAGCATGCGCAACGCAAGCTGGGCCGCACTCATCTCTAGTGAAAACACCAGCGTGGCCGCCGGCGGGCCCTTGCGTGGCATCGCGGCCGCCTCGGCGAAGTTAAGGGCGAGGGAGGTCTTGCCCATTGAGGGCCGCGCCGCCAGCACGATCATTTCTGCCTTCTGAAAGCCAAACGTGAGCGTGTCGAGATCCTTGAGGCCGGACGTCACCCCGGTCAGCTCGCCCCGGTGATGAAGCATTTTGTCAATGACGACAAACGCTTCCTTGATCGGCTCGCGCATCGGCTTGGCCGAATCGGACACACGGCCCTGCGTGACTTTGAAAAATTCTGTCTCCGCCTCGTCGAAAAACTGGTCCACGTTTTCCCCGGGCGAGAATGCCCGCTCGACGATGCCGCCCGCCGTTTGGATCATGCGGCGCAACAGATGCAGGTTGCTCACACGCTCGATGAAGTAGCCCGCCTGCGCCGTCGTAGGAATTTTCGACGATACCTGCATCAGATATGGATAACCCCCTATCTCATCCAGCCGACCGGCGGCCTTCATTTCCTCGGCCAGCACGTCCAGGTCGAGCGGTAGCCCGCGCCGGTCCATATCAGTGAGCTGCGCGAAAATTTTCTGGTTGGCCGGCGCAAAGAACGCCTCGGATGTGAGCTTCTCCACTTGGCACAGCCCCATCGTCTCCGCACCATCGATGAAGCAGCACGACAGCAAATACTCCTCGGCCTCTAACGAGTGCGGCAGCTCACGCCCAAAAAGCCCAGACGGTGCAGGGGCCGGACGCGCGGATGAAGGGAGGGACTTAGTTGGTGCTTCGGCCATGAATAAAACAAGAGCAAGAGCACCCGGCCCCATCACGACAAGCGGAGTTTGCACAGAAGTTGCCCCGAGGCTGTTCACAATCTCGGGTCAGTCGGGCGGTTCGGTTGCCGGGGCGCGCTCTGCGCGCGTTTTTCCGCCCCAAGATCAAACCCGGCTTCGCCTTTCCGTAGTCATCTAACTAACAGTGTAAAATACTCCAGTTCAGAGCCCTACCAAGTTCCCGTGCCGCTTTAGCCACCGCTCCGCCTCGCGCCAGCCAGGACACGTCTCCGCCACGCGTGCCCAAAATCTTTCCGAGTGGTTCATCTCCCGCAGGTGCGCCAGCTCGTGGTAGATGATGTAGTCGCGCACGGTGTCGGGGGTCTGCACCAACCGCCAATTGAGCGAAACCGTGCCGCGCGCTGAGCACGAACCCCAGCGCGAGCGCTGATTGCGGACAGAAACCTGCTTCATCGCTGCGCCCGTCTCTGCCGCCAGCTCCCATGCACGCGCTGGCAACTCGACTTTGGCGCGCCGCAGAAACTGTGCCTCCAATGTCGGCCGCAAGTCGCCTTCGGCCGAGCGCATGGCGAAAACATCCGCCGCGAGGCAGACGAACGGCTTTTCACCTGCGAATGTCACGCGGATTGCCGTCAGCTCCCCGCGCCATAACACCCGCGCACCGACCGTCCACGTCTGTTCGCCCCGTGGACGCCGCCGCTGCCGCTCGCGCGCCCGCGCCAGCCACTCGGCATGCTCCGAGAAAAAATTCTCCGCCTCGCGCTGCGTTCCCCGAGTCGGCACAGTAACGACTGCCGTGCCATCACGCCGTAACGTGAGCCGGTAGCGTCGTGCCCGTGCGCTGCGCACAAACACCACCGCCGCGCCCGCCGCCGGTGCCGCGCTGCTTGCCAACGTCATCTCGGGTTGTCCGCCGCCGTCCATGTGCACAGCCAACGCCACCTGCCATTGGAACACCAGCCACGAATCGTACATTAGCGCCCGATTAAGCTGTGGCATGGGTACCCTGTCCGTGTTTTGATTATTGACGCAGGCCCTGATGGTGCTGGTCGGCTGCTTGCAGGCGCTTGCAGGTTGCGCGTGAGCAAGCTAGTGGCTGACGGAGCTTAATGGAGCCAATCAGGTGATCGATCGAAACATCTCTAAGGTGCCGGACGGTTCCAGTGCTCGGACTTGCGACGACACCCGGCCTCACGTCGAGCTGGTTGCCGCCGCCTCGAAGCGGTAAAATACCCAAGTCGCCGCCACGCGACCACCGGGCTCGCGAAAGGATTTATCGTAGTTCGCCAGCCGCCGCCTCAACGCGCCTGCAGTCAACCGCCGCTCCGGAGCCGCCCCGACTCCGTGCAGGCTCCGCAAAAACTCGCACGCTGACGAATGATAAAAAATCCGCTCTGTGGTCTCGTCGCGCACGACACTCAGCCCCGCGCGTGCTAGCGCTGCGCGCCACACAGCCGGTGTGCGCCACCTCACGGGGCCGTCGTCACCCGCGACCACGCGCCACTCGGGTAGGCTGCCCGCCGCAAACAGCGCGCCCAGCGCGCGCCCGCCCGGCGCGAGCACCGCACGCCACGCGGAAAATATATCCGTCGGCTCCTCCGCCCATTGCAGCATCGCGCTCGAAACTAACCAGTTCCACGGCCCAAGCAACGGTTGCCCGGCTGCCATCACTTGCCAGCTGGCTGACGGTACTGCCCCACGCCCGACCGCGACCATCTCCGGCGAAAGGTCGGTTGCAATGACGCCGCCTGGCCAACCAGTAAGGTGCTTGGTGAACACGCCCGACCCCGCGCCGACCTCCAGCACGCGACCGATTCGCTCCGAGGGCAGCCACTCCGCCAGCCACGCGGCCAGGTCGCGCTGCACGTGTGCGTGATGGTGGTAATCGCGGGCGGCCTTGGAAAAGCTAGTAGTCGTCATGCGGTCGCCTCCACCGTTTCCGCATATGCTTGCAGCAACGCCCCTGGATGATGCGTCGCGCCCGGCACGGGAGCAAGTTCCGGCACCAGCGCATGCAAGCGGGCCGTGTCGAGCAACGCGTCGTCTGCACCGCACCACGCGAGCCAGCCCGGCGGCAACGCAGGTGGCAGCACGACGGTTTCCAATTGCGCCAAGCCCCACTGTAAAACCTCTGGCGAAAAATCTACCGAGAATGCGACGGGCACATCCAACCCCGCGCGAGCATAGAAGTCGGTGAGCGCGGCGCGCGGATCACGCCGCAGCCAGCGCGCGAGCAACTTCACCTGCGCCCGCGCCATCCGGCCGCCGGAGTTCTCCTCGCGGGGAAACGCAAAGATCGGCGCGAGCAGCGCGACCTGCTCGGCCCGGGTCCCGCTGGCGAGCAGCAGTTGCGCGCCGAGTGAGTAGCCCACCAGCCAATCAAATCGGCCAGCCGCACTGATACGCGGCAGCGTGTCCGGCGCAGCAGGGAAAAAGGCATGCTGCGAATCGGGCAGCACCGCGCGCGCCAGCGGAGCGAACCACGCCTCCGGCACCGCCCAGCCAAGCACCCAGCCGATGCGTTTCATGGCGACGCCCTCCACGCGTCCATTGCGGTGATCAGGCGCTGCGCGTGAGCGTCGCTGAACGTGCGCTTAAGCGAGAGGCGCAGGCGGCTGGTGCCGGCGGGCACCGTCGGCGGGCGCACCGCGCCGACGAGGATGTTTTTTTCGCGCAATGCCGCGGCAAGGGACATCGCGTCGTCTGCGCCGCCGAGTTTCACCGGCACGATGGGCGAGTCGCCGTCGGGTGCATCCCAGCCGGCGGCGCGCAAGCGGGTGCGCAGGTCGCGCGAGAGGGCGTGCCAGCGCGGTTGGGCGGAGGCCAGCGCACGCACACGGGCGAGCGCCGCCGATGCAGCGGCGACGTTGAGGGGTGAGAGTGCGGTCGAGTAAATAAATTCGCCGGCGAAATTTACTAAGTAATCACGCACGGTGGCGTCGCGGAACAGTGTATACGCCCCGCCGGACGCGAGCGTCTTGCCGAACGTGCCGATGAGCACATCCACCGCATCGGCAATCCCGGCGGCGCACACGAGGCCAGAGCCCTCGGGTCCGTGCCAGCCGAGCGCATGAGCTTCGTCCACGATGAGAACAAAATTGTGGCGGCGTTTCAGCTCGGCGAGACGCGCGAGGTCGGGATAGTCGCCATCCATGCTGAAAACGCTTTCGGTGATGACGAAAACCGTGGGGGTGGAGCGTGCCGGAAAATCACGCTCCACCTCAGATTCGGCGGATGGACGGGAGGGCGCGAATTTTTTTTCGAGCAACTTCTCCAGGTGAGTGAGATCCAGGTGCTCGTAGCGCTGGAGGCGCGCGCCGCTCCGGAGCAGGCCAGCAATCATACTATGGTGGATAAGCCGGTCGGCCAGCACAAGATCGCCGCGGCGCGGGAGCAGACCGAGCACGGCAGAATTAGCCGCATAGCCGCTGCTCCAGAGCAGGCCATGCGCAAAACCGTGCCACGCACATAGTTCCGCCGTGAGCGCGGCATGTGGCGACTGCCATCCGGTGATGAGCGGCGAAGCGGCGGCAGATGTGCCATAAGTACGGGCGGCACTAGCCACAGCGTCGGCCAACGCAGGATCGTGGGCCAGCGCGAGGTAATCGTTGTCGGCGAGGTTGAGCGTGATGGCGGCGGACGCGGAGATTCGCAGTTCACGGATGAGACCATCGCGGACACGTTCGGCGAGGGCGTGTTGGAGGCGCGAGAGTAATGATGAGGTAGAGCGCGCCTGCCCCGGCGCGCTTGGCTCGGTTATCGAAGGCACATCAGATCCGGACAGCTCCATCTTCAAGTCAGCCAGCACCGACCACAGCGGCACACCGGCAGCGGACAGCTCGCTGCGATTCGACGCAGCGACAGTCGGGTCGGCGGAGAAAAATTCGTTGAGCCACACTCCGGCGTTTAAACAGAGCGTGGCGGCGCGAGCGTGGGCAAGGCGGGCTTGGTTGATCGCGCCGAGGCGATCGGGCACGACGATCACGACAGCGTCGGGCGCGAGGGTGGCGGCAAAATCGGCCCAGTCGCGCGACTCCGCGTCGAGCGGCGTAGCGATGCCTCCCGCGCCTTCGAGGATGCGCCATTCGCACGGCGGCAGCGCGCGCAACGCGGCTAGCAATGCAATGAAAGAAATTTCTCGGCCCACAGCGCGGGCGGCGGTACTCGGCGCGAGCGGTGCAGCGAAGGACGCCAGCGTGAACACCTCAAGGCTCGTGGTCACTAGGCCCACGAGCCGTCGCGCCGACGTGGCGTCGCCCTCAGCGGGCAGACCAGTCTCGACGAGCTTCACGATTTGTCCACGCGTGCCATCCGCCGCAAGCTGGCGGGCGAGCGCGGCCACGACGTGGGTTTTGCCCACACCGGTGTCCGAGCCTGTGACGAGCACCGTGCGCATAGCGCGCGTCAGGCGGACACGCCGGCGACGGTGCAGACATTTTCTCCATGCCCGGCAATCGCACCGGGGACGGCGCGCTCCATCGGCGAGCCCACGAGCGGGTGCAACCCGAGGCGTGCCAGGAGCTTCATATCGTCACTGCGTTCGGGATTCGGCGTAGTGAGAAGTTTTTCGCCGAGAAAAATGCTGTTGGCCCCCGCCAAATAGCAGAGCGCCTGCAACTCGTCGCTCATTTCCGTGCGGCCGGCAGAGAGGCGCACCATCGCGCGCGGCATCAGGATGCGCGCGGTGGCGATGACGCGCACGAATTCGATCGGGTCAACAGGAGTGCGCTCCGCCAGCGGCGTACCGGCCACGGGCACTAAAGCATTGATTGGTACGGAGTCTGGGTGTGGGTCGAGGGCGGCGAGCTCGCCGAGCATTTTCAGACGGTCGTTCACGCTCTCGCCCATGCCTAGGATACCGCCGCTGCACACCTGCAGACCGGCGGCGCGGACACGCCCAAGGGTTTCTAGACGTTCGTCGTAAGTGCGGGTGGAGATAATCTCGGGGTAATACTCACGGGAAGTGTCGAGATTGTGGTTATAGACGGTGCAACCGGCGGTCTTGAGACGAGTGGCCTGTGCGGCGTTGAGCATACCGAGCGTGCAGCAGACTTCGAGACCGAGGGCAGAAACACCGCGCACGGCGTCGAGCACAGAGTCAAACTGCGGGCCATCGCGCACCTCGCGCCAAGCCGCTCCCATACAGAACCGCGCCGCGCCACCCTGTTGCGCGCGGCGGGCGCTCGCGATAATGTCGGCGGAGTCCATGAGCTGCTCGGCTTCAAGGCCGGTGTCATGGTGTGCGGACTGCGGGCAGTAGGCGCAGTTTTCCGGGCAGCGGCCGGTCTTGATGGATTGGAGCGTGCAGAGCTGCACGGCAGCTGGGTCATGATGCGCGCGCTGCGCCTGTTGCGCGCGGAAAATAAGCTCCGGCAACGGCAAATCGTAGATGGCGCGGAGGGCGACGAGGTCGTAGGTGGCGGGCGTGCCGCAGGCGGTGGTCATAGGAAGGATAGGTTGAAAAATTTTAGGTGGGCAAAACGTCATCGATCGCTCGGGCAGTGCGGCGGACAAGCTCACCCAACTCGTGCTCGTCGAGACAGAGCGGCGGCACGAGCAAGAGCGAGTCGCCGAGCGGACGCAGCAGCAGGCCGTGCGCCCGTGCGCGGAGGCAGACTTGCAGACCGGTGCGACGGTCCACCGGGAAGTTTACATCGGAATCACGCGAGGGCGCAAGGTCGAGCGCGGCGGCGAAACCGCGCTGGCGGAGTTCACGAATGTGCGGGTGACTGGCGAAGGTTTCGTCGAGCAGGCGGCCAAAGTAGGCCGCGCGAGTGTGCAGCGTCCCGTCGGCGATCAGCGGGCGGAGCTTGCGAATGTTTTCAAGCGCCACGGCAGCAGCGAGTGGATTGCCAGTGAAGGTGTGACCGTGGAAAAATGCGCGCCCGCTGGCGTAGGGGCCAAGAAAAGCGGCGAAAATTTCCTCGCTCGCCAAAGTTGCCGCGAGCGGGAGGTAACCGCCCGTGAGACCTTTCGCCAAGCAGAGAAAATCAGGGGTCACGTCCTCGTCGGCGCACACCAGCATGGGCCCGAGCCGGCCAAACGCGACGAACACCTCGTCGAGGATGAGATGGACGTTATGCGCGCGGCAAAGCGCTGCAACCTCGCGCACGAAGCCGGGCGGTTGCAGGCGCATCCCGGCCGCGCCTTGGACGGATGGTTCGAGGATAAGGCACGCGGTGCGGTCAGCTTGTGCGACGAGCAGAGCGCGCAGCGCGGCGAGGCTCGCGGAGGCGTCGGCTGCGCGAACGTGTCCGCCCCACTCGCGACAGAGTGGTGCGGAGAAATGTTGAGCGGAAAAACACCAGGGGCGGAACCGTTCATGGAACCAACCACTGTCGCCGGCCGCCATCGCCCCGAAGGTGTCGCCGTGATATCCGCCGGCCATCCCCAGGACGCCGATTTTCTCTGGGCGGCCAGTGAGTTGCCAGAATTGAAACGACATTTTCAACGCCACCTCAACCGCGCCCGCGCCGTTGTCGCTGAAAAACACCCGACCCAGCCCCGGCGGCGCGAGGTCGGCCAGTTCGGCGGCGAGCGCCGCGCCGGGCGCGTGCGTGAGGCCGAGCATCGTGGTGTGGGCGACGTGCGCGAGTTGGCGCTGAAGAGCAGCGTTAAGATCCGGGTCGTTGTGGCCGTGGACGTTGGTCCAGATGGATGCGTTGCCATCAAGATATTCGCGGCCCTCTAGGTCGGTCAACCAACCGCCGCTGCCGGACGCGATGGCGAGCGGCGGCAACGCCAGATATTCCTGCATCTGTGCGAACGGATGCCAAACATGCTGGCGGTCGGCGGCGAGCGTGGCGGCGACGGCGGCGACTGCGGCCGCCGCATCGGGGCCGACGACGTCGGGAGCGCAAATGTCCGCCACGCGGGTCATGCGCAGAGAATGCGCACGCACCACGCACGAAACAAGCCTTAGTTAAGCGGCCAGTCGAAACTGGCTAACTAACGGGCTAAGCTCGCCCGCTCACTCGTCGCCGTCGTTCCCGATAGCCTCGACAGGGCAGCCCTCGAGCGCCTCCATGCAAAGAGCGACGTCATCCTCGGTCTTCGGTTGATTGAAGACAAACGAGTGCCCGCCCTCGTCGTGGCGCTTGAAAAACGCCGGCGCGGTCTCGCGGCAGAGATCGCAATCAATGCATTGCTGATCGACGTAAAACTTGCCGCCGATGTTGGTGCCCCATTTTTCTGCTTTGTTGGCCATGAGCCGGGCAGCAAACGGCAACGGCCCAGCCTGTCAAGCGGGTAGGCGGCGGAAACCACTTCATCAAGGCCACGACCCTAGCCAGCCGCTGCAGAGTTGCGCACCGCCGACAAACCGCTCCATTGTCCGATCAAAGTGAGCCCTGCCCGCGCCGCCAACACTGTCACCCAGCATGAAACCCACCCCGAGATTGCGCTCGGCGGCGTGTGGCACGTCGTTGTGCTCAACGACCCTGTCAACCTCATGTCCTATGTTGTGGCAGTGTTCCGGCGCGTTCTGGGTTTCGATGAGACCACGGCGCGCAAACACATGCTAGAAGTCCACGAACAAGGCCGCTCGGTTGTGTGGAGCGGGCTGCGCGAGCGTGCGGAGCACTACGCCTTTATGCTTCAGCAGTGGCATCTCACCACCGTGCTTGAATCCGATGAAACGCATTGAGGTAAAACTCCACTTGCCTGCCGTCGCGCCCTTACTCGACGTGATCAAGTCCGCCGCCGATGCGCTCGGTGCCGACCTCGCCGCGCCACTGCGACTCTATGATCTCGAGGACGAGTTTCGCGCCGACTGGGAAGCCGAGCTGGTCGCATCCCAAAACGAAGACGTGCGACGACTGCTCGGGATGTTTGACACCGAGTTTTTCAGCACGGGGGTCATCGCGCTCGACGAGGCCAACGCCGAGGCAGTCGTGCGCGCATGTTCCGCTGTGCGCCTGCGGCTGCGGGTGGGCCCGCTCGCCGCGCTGGCCGATGAAGCGTTGGAGGCCGGCACTGTCGAGGTCGGGCGACTGAGCGAGCCAACGGGCCGCGCGTTTATGTGCTACGTTTTTCTCGCCACCCTCCAAGACCTCATCCTCAGTCACCTTGACTCGGCGATCCTCGGCGACGGCGCGGCCCCGCCGTGAATGCGGTGCGGGCATTTCAAGCAAAAAAATTTCTTCAAGCAAAAAACTTTCCCGCCCTGCGGTGGTTCGCGTTGACGCGCCCCGCAAACCCGGCACGGTTCGCGCCGAAGACACCCTGCGGTGTTCGAACGCTTTGATAACTGCTCTTTGCCTTTGAGTCATTCCGGGAGCCGCGATCGGCGGCGGCTGCTAGGCCGTTCATCGGACAGCAAATGCCGTCTGGCGGCGCCCACCTTAACCTAAAAAGGTCTGAGCCTTTGAGGTTTTCGGCACAGGCGGGGTGTCTTCATTCCTCTTTTCCGTACTTCATTTTATTTATTTTCTTTTGCTTTAATTTTTCTCGCATCCC
>CAIQKQ010000020.1 GCA_903872425.1 uncultured Opitutia bacterium
AAGCAGGGTAGGTAATTTCATGGGAGTAGGATGAAAACTAAGGAATATCGTTTGCCCGGCAACGGCGGAGACAAGCGGCAAAATTTGATGGAACACTCGGGGTGATGGACCAAAAGGTGACGACCATCGGTGGCCTTGTCGCGCTCCAAAAACTGGGTGGCGGGCAAGCCGATACTCCCCTAGCCCGCCCTTCCTCCGAGTTGCGCCTAAGGATTGGTTTTAAGGTGGGCGTAGGCATCAAGCGCGATGAGGCGGGCGGCGGCGTGGGACAGGAGGGGTGCCGGATAATCGCGTCCCAGCTCCACTCCGGCGGCTTGGAGCACGCCGGCGGGCGCGTGCTCGGGTTGATGGATCCATTGCGTCGGGAGCTTGGCTAGCTCCGGGCACCAGCGGCGGATGTAATCGCCCTTGGGGTCAAATTTTTCACCCTGCGTCGTCGGATTGAAGACCCGGAAATACGGGGCCGCATCGGCGCCGCAACCGGAGGTCCATTGCCAGCCCAGGGAATTTTGGGCGAGATCCGCATCTACGAGGGTGTCCCAAAACCAGCGCGCCCCCGCCTGCCACGGTTGCAGCAGATCTTTCACGAGAAAACTCGCCGTGATCATGCGCACGCGGTTGTGCATCCACCCGGTCGCCCACAGCTCTCGCATTCCGGCATCAACGATCGGGAAACCGGTGCGCCCGCGTTGCCAGGCCCGCAGCAGATCGGCGTCTGGCCGCCAAGGGAATCGGACAAATTCGCCACGCAGCGGCTGATCGGTCGTGTGGGAAAATGAAACAGCAAATGATGCGCGAATTCGCGCCAGCCAATCTCCGCTAGAAATTGGGAGCCGCGCCAGACCTCCGGCGAGGAACCGCGTTGGCCGACGGTGGTCTTCAGGCGGTGCCAGACTTGCCGCGGACTGATGTCGCCGAAATGGAGATGTGGCGAAAGTCGCGAGGTCCCCGCGACATCGGGCCGGTTGCGTTGCTCGGCATAGTCGGTGAACGCATGGCCGAGAAAATTATTCAGCGCCGCCATGGCCCCAGCCTCGCCCGGCGTCCAGACCGCCCGAAAACTGTCGGCCCAGCGGAGGCGCGGCTCCAATTGCAGCTCACTGAGCTCCAGTGAGCGGGGCCAAGTGGCGGGGGCCACGATCTGCCGGGGAGCAATCAACGGCGCTTGGGGGTCGGGCTGGCTGAGACAGTGCCGCCAGAACGGGGTGAAAACCTGGAACGGACGGCGGCTTTTATTTTGGATGGTCCACGGCTCATGCAGCAATGCGGCATTGAAGCTCTCCGCTTCCAGGCCCTCAGCCCGCAAGGCCTCTTGGAGCCGCCGATCGCGGGCAATCAGGGCAGGTTCGTATCGTCGATTCCAGTACACGCGCCGGGCGCCGGTTTCCTCAGCGAGCTGCCGAAGTGCGGCTTCAGCTGGGCCGTGGCGAATAATGAGCCGCGATCCCACTGTGCGCAATTGAGCGTCCAGCGAGCACAAAGATTGATGGAGCCACCAGCGGGAAGCACCGCCTGGGGCCCATGGAGCCTCGTCCTCTGGTGAACCAATATACACCGGCACCACCGCCCGCCCGTCCGCAACCGCCGCGAGTAACGCGGGGTTGTCAGCCAGACGCAGGTCAAGGCGCACCCACCAGATCGATACGTGTAGGCTCATTACGGGACACCCTTGCAGTTCAACCCGATGGCTGAAATTCCAAAATCAAAGCATTTACCCTCCTCATTCAACTGCAGCGAATGGGCGAATGGTGCTGGAAAAACCGTGCATCTTGCAGGCCACCATGGTTTAATGAAGAGCGTTACAATTTGTTATTGTATGTTATTCAACAAGATACCTTTCGATGTCATCGTTTGTGGCGCCGGGCACGCTGGTGTCGAGGCGGCTTTGGCGGCAGCGCGTATGGGGGCCACCACCCTAATATTGACAGGAAATCTCGATACCATCGCCCAGATGAGTTGCAATCCCGCGATCGGAGGTCAAGCTAAAGGACAGATAGTAAGGGAGATAGATGCTTTGGGCGGTGAAATGGCCATCAACACGGATCTCACTGGCATCCAGTTTCGGCTTCTCAACGAGTCTAAGGGACCAGCCGTCCAGTCACCGCGCGCGCAATGCGACAAAAAAGCCTATCAATACCGACTTAAACACACCCTGGAACTCCAACCCAACCTCCAGATTTTCCAAGCCACGGTCACAGGATTAATCTTCAAACAAGGTAGAGTTGTCGGCTGCCACACAAATCTTGACATCGATTTTCACGGACAAGCTGTGGTGGTGACAACGGGCACATTCCTGCGCGCCCTTATGCATATCGGGCAAAACAAGAACGAAGGCGGGCGGCTAGGTGATTTCTCGGCTAAGACACTGTCGGATAGCTTTTTACAAGCTGGTATCGAGCTGCGTCGCCTAAAAACAGGCACCCCACCCCGCCTCCTCGGACGCAGCCTCGACTTCAGAAAAATGCAGGAGCAAAAAGGCGATCTACACCCCACCCTTTTTGCCTTTCATGACACCCGCGACCCCGAAGACTTGTTCCACGTGGAACACACCGGTGAGCAGCGCCTCGGATGGGCGCCAGGTTCAAATTCGATCTCATGTTGGATGACTCGGACATGCGAAAAAACCGCCCAGATTGTCCGCGACAACCTGCACAAGTCTGCGATGTATTCTGGCCAGATCTCCGGAGTAGGCCCGCGCTATTGTCCTAGCTTCGAAGACAAAATTGTGCGTTTTGCCGATAAGCCCAGCCATCTACTGTTTCTGGAACCAGAAGGGCGAGCAACTGATGAATACTATGTCAATGGCCTCTCGACTTCCCTGCCCTTCGATATCCAGCTTGAGTTAGTACATAGTATCCCTGGCCTAGAAAAGGCCGAGTTACTACGGCCGGCGTACGCGGTCGAATACGATTTCGCTCCACCGACACAACTTTGGCCTTCATTAGAATCACGGAAAGTAGAGAACTTGTTTTTTGCTGGCCAAATTAATGGTACCTCTGGTTATGAGGAAGCCGCCGGCCAAGGTCTTGTAGCAGCCGTCAATGCAGTCAATAAAGTGCGCGGCTTATCGCCGCTCATTATTCAGCGTCACGAGAGCTATATCGGCGTTTTGATTGATGATCTTGTCACGAAGGGTACAAACGAACCTTACCGGATGTTCACAAGCCGCGCCGAACATCGGCTGATGTTCAACCACGGGAGTGCTGAGCTGCGTTTGCGCCATCACGCGCGCCAGCACGGCTTGGTCTCACATGCGCGTTTAGCGCGAATGGACGAAAAAGCAAAAAGGGTAGGGCAATTGGTCACCCATCTGGAAAATACTCGCTCTACTGGGGTGACTTGGGGTGATTTGATTCGGCGAGAAGCCGCGAAGAATGGACTGCACGCTCAGGATGAAAAGGGCAGGCTAGGGGAGCTAACTGTGCCAGATGAACTCAGATCAATCTCGAGCTATCTGAGAGATGAAGTCTTGTACCGGGTGGCATATGCTGGCTATCTCGAACGCGAACAACGTCAAATTAACAAATTTTTGGACGCGGAGAAAATTCGCATCCCTGTTGATATTAATTACGTGGATATCAGAGGTTTGCGTCGTGAAAGCGCAACCAAGTTGGCTGAATTTAAGCCGTCCACCCTCGGTCAGGCAAGCCGTATCAGTGGAATAAATCCTGCAGACATCAGTGTTTTGATGGTTATTATTAAAGCAGTAAGGGCGAAGAACAATGTGCTCGATTAAGTCTTTTGTTAATATCTGATGGTATTATTGTTCTGTATTTTTACATTGATTATCTTAGATAATGAATTACGTTGAGCCGCACAATGTGTGCACCACGGCCTACGTTGTAACATTTGTGAAACGACGCAGAAATTCGCTGGGCGTGTACGCAGAGTAGGATATGGGTAAGTGTGCATGACAGAGACGAAGCCAAAAAAAATTCTGGTCGTAGATGACGAGTCCGACG
>CAIQKQ010000021.1 GCA_903872425.1 uncultured Opitutia bacterium
GCGACTTGCGCGCGCAATTGCGTCGCGCGGGTGATCGCAAAGCTGAAGTCAGACAAGGCACGGCGTAAATCGCCGCGCATCTGCCACGCCGCGGCAAAAACCGCCTGACGCGCGGCCTCGGCATTGAGGCGTGCGACCTCGGCCCGACGGTCGCGCTGGGCGGCGGGGTCGAGTGCGAGGTCGAGGCCGATGGAGGGCAACCAGGGCGACGCGCCACCGGGGTTGGTGCTGAAACCGGGCGTGAGCGTGAGCGAGGGGTTGGGCCGCGCGGCGGCAGTCGTCTGCGCGGCACGAGCAGATTCCCATTGCGCGCGGGCCACATCGAGCATGGGGTTGAAATAGAACGCGACCCAGCAGAGCGTCTCGAAATCCCATGCGACCGATCGGCCGAGCGAATAATCCTGGTGCAAATTGTCCGTGAGAAATTTCCGCAGGCTAGGATCATCGAGCGAACGTGCTTCAAGCGTCACCGCCGCCTGGGCCGGATCAAGCGGCCTCGGCTCGTAGCGCGCGTAGTCGTGATGCGCGCAACCGGCCAGCGCGAGCGCGGTCGCGGCCAACGGCGCGAGCGCGCGGACACCCACGCGCCACGAGGGCATTGCGGGGGTGGCTCGGGGCGGCGAAAGCATAGGGGGACGTTGGGCCAAGACGGCGTAGCTGTCACGCCGTTACGCGCAATCATTACCAAGTGTAGTTAACACCCACCCGAAACGTGGTGAGATGATCGGTGTCAAAGCCAAGACTAGTAAAAGCGTTGGTGTGTTTCGTAAAATCGTGCTCCAGCCCGATGGCGGCGGCGATGGTGCGCTTGACGCCGGCCTCAGGATTGGAGTTCCCGAACGTCTCGATGTAGAGGCTCCACGTTTGGCTGATGGAGCGGTCGGCGGAGAGGTCGAGGATCAACTGGTTTTTGAGGTGCGTGCCGGCGGGGGAGCCGAAAGTTTCGAACGCGATGTTGCCGTTGAAATCCCATTCGCCGATTTTTTTGCCGAGCACGACATAGTAAGTGAAATCATATTTGCCGGTGCCGATCGCTGAACTGGCAGTGGGAGCTTTGGTCTTGAAAGCGAAGACGATCTCCGGCCGTGCGCCCAGCTCGTCGAAAGCCACGTAAGAGAGTGTGAGCTCAGTGTCCCCGTGGCCACGGACGACCGGGCCGCCCTTGCGATGTTGCTCCTCGTAGACAAAGGGCTCGATAAGGACTTCGAGCCGGTCCACGAGTACAAACTCGAAAGCGGTAAGCGTGAGCAGCGTATAGCCGTCTTTGTCGCGCTCGATTTGGACAGCGTTGCCGATGGTGCCTGTGCCTTTGTCCCCGATCCGGGCAGTCTCGGTCTCGAGCACAAGATCGGCACGGGCGATCTCAGCGGTTAAAAAAATCGCCGCAATCGTTAAGCCGAGGTGTCGGAAGAGTTGATATGGCCTCATTTTATGAAAAGATAATTGCTGACCAATTTCGGTTAGGTAATTAACTGTCAACGAAAGGAAGAATCTATCTAAAGTTTCGGCGATATGGCGTGACTGCACCACAGACCCTATCAAACGTCAGTCGGCCTCAAAGGAAAAGTCGAACGGGTTTGCTTCTGCCAGTTCGGGCCGAGTTTAGCGCCCGACTACGATGAGGTCGAGGAACGCCGGGCCCCCGCCGCCGCGTCCGCCACGGCCGCCGCCACGTTGTCCGCCGCGTCCGACGGGCGCGGTTCCGTCAGCGAGGGGCGGGCCGCCTGCCGGTGGCGTGGCGCCGGCCACCACCGGAGAGGCGGGCATGGACGCCACAGGAGCGACAGGGGTCGCAGCTGCAACCGGCGGCGTAGCGGCGGGCGGCATGGCCTCGGTCGTGATGACGATCACGCGATTGTTCTTGGTATCGAGCGTGAGCGTCTTTGCACCGCTCTTGGTAACGACGGTCTGCTCGACTTCGAAGCTGGTCGGGCTATTTTCTTTGATGACGGTGAGAGTGCCATTGCCGCCACCGCTGGAACTGAACGCCTCCATCGTGGCCGGGTTGAACACACCACCGTCCGAACCGCCACCGAGCGGCAGGCTGGTGATGATTTTGCCGTCGGCGGCGCTGAGAATGACGCAGGTGCCGGGAGCCGGCGCGCGGCACATGGCGAAGAGGATGCCGTTTTTGACATCGAAAGCGAGGCCGGCCGGCGTACTGCCCTTGCTGCTGAGGTCGTAATGGCCCGTGACCTTGAGGGTTTTGGCGTCCACGACGGCGAGGCTGGCCTGGTTTTCCACGTCAATGTAAACGTTACCCTTACCATCGGCGGCGGCCTGCTCGGGCGCGGCGACACCGCTGCCACTGCCGATGTCAGCGATGGTGCCAACAATTTCGCCGTTCTCAGGATTGATGACGGTGACGTTGGGTGTGCCGTGGCTCAATATCCAGACGCGCTGCGTCGCAGGCTCGAAGAAAATGCCGTCGGAGCTGCTCTGAACTTGGATGGTCTTGATCGTGGCAAGGGTCGTGGTGTCCCACATCACGACGGGGTTGCCGCTGCAAAAACCATGACCGGACTTCGGGTCAACGACCGCACCGTGCGAGCGGGCGTTGGGGATTTTTCCGGCGTCCTTGAGCGTGTCGAGGTCGAACACGAGCACGTCGGTGCCGCGCGGCACGTAGAGCTTGCGGGCGTCGTTGTCGGCGAAAACGTAGTCGAGGCCGCCCGTGCCGGGAAACTGGGCGGTGTTGAGAACCCTGTAGGGGCCGGGCGCAGCGGGGACAGAAGCGGCGGAGAGGGAGAGAGCGGCGGAAGCAAACAGCGTAAAGCCGGCAGCAAACAAGGCGCGTGAGAGTGCGGAGGCAGTTGAGGTGTTCATGGGATTGGGGTGAGGCAAGGGAGCCGTACCTCAAGAGTAATCATTGTCAGCTGATGACGCGAGCCCGAAAAACAAAACTGGCGAGCGCGCAATAAAGCAGCCGCTCGCCAGTGGTTAGAAATTTGTGGAGGCTCAGTGTAGCTTAATCATCGTCTTCTTCGCTGGCGCGTGCCGGACGCTGGCCGCGGGCCGGGGTAGCGCCGGCGGTCATGCCTGGACGGGCAGTGACCACAGCGGGACGGCGCGGGCCAAACTCGGTGCTACTGCCAGTGACTTTGCCGCTCACGGCATCCACCTCAACGGTAGTGACGCTATTATCATTGCCAGCGACCTCGACGCTGTAAGTCGCCCCGCCGGGCTTGGCGGTGAGAGTAACTTTGCCGACCTTGCCAGACGTACTGGCGACGGCGGCTTTCACCGCGTCGGCAAGCGGCACAGTCTTGAGCGCGGCAAGATCGGCAGGCTGGTTGGCGGCAGCCTGCTGCGCTTCAAGCGTGGCAAGGCGGGCCTTAAGGGTGTCAATTTCATTCTGGGTGTCGGCGGCGGGCGCGGAGGCGCGAACGACCGCGAGGGCGGCGGCGAAGAGAGCGGCCGAGAGGAGGGAACGGAGGTTATTCTTCATAGGGATGGAAGGTTAGATTGGGCGCAGTTTAACAGCGGGAAGATGATGGCAACATTACGCTGGCACAATTTTTAGTCCTTGTCGGTGGCGAGGATTTTGTCGTCGATCGACCTCCAACTCGCCGACATTCACCTCGTCGGACATGGCGGCGAGCACGATGTGGAGTAAAGTTCTTAACTTTTTGCCGTGCGCGGCGTCATCATTTGGTAATCATCCGCCCCCTAACCTCACCCCTCCATGAAAACTCCCGCCCGATATCTTGCCCTTCTCTTCTCCCTCGTTGCCGCGCCGCTGTTCGGCGCGGATGCGCCCGCCGCGTCTGGACCCTACAAATTGCTCAAGGAAATAGCAATTCCCGCCGGCGGTACGAGCTGGGATTATCTCGTGGTGGACTCTGAAGCACATCGCCTCTACGTCACAAACAACTCGAGCATCGTCGTGATCGACACCGAGAAGAACACGGTTGTCGGTCAAATTGACGGATTGTCGGGCGTCCACGGCTTTGCCCTCGCGCCGAAGCTCGGGCGCGGATTCGCCAGCAATGGCCGCGGCAACAACGTCAACGTCGTTGACTTGAAGACCATGCAGACGCTCTCGACTGTAGCCACCGGCCAAAACCCCGACTGGATCATGCTCGAGCCGTCACAGAACGAAATCTACACCTGTAACGGCAACAGCAAGGACGCCACGGTGTTTTCCGCCGCCGACGGCAAGGTCGTTGCCACGATCCCGCTCGGCGGCCGACCCGAGACCGCCATGACCGATCCATCGCTCAGCCGCATTTACGTCAACATCGAGGACAAAGACGAAATCGCCGTCATCGACGTAAAGACGCACACAGTTGTCGCCCGCTGGCCAATCGCGCCCCATGCCGGCGCGACCGGCATGGCGATTGATCTTGCGCACAAGCGCCTGTTTCTCGGCGCCGACGGCAGCCACACGATGGCGATGCTCGACTATACCAATGGTAAAGTCGTCGCCGCGGTGCCCATTGGTGCTGGGGTGGATGCCAACGCGTTTGACCCCGGCACGCAGCTCGCGTTCAGTTCCTGCGGCACCGCCGCCACGGTGACGATCGCGCATGAAGATACGCCCGACAAGCTCACGGTCGTGCAAACGCTCGCTACCGTGCGCGGCGCAAAGACCATGACGCTCGACCCCGCCACCCATAATATTTATCTCGCCGCCGTCAACTACGCCGCCCCAGCCGCCGGCGCACCCACGCGTGGTCGCGCGCAAGCGGTGGCCGGCAGCTTCCACGTCCTCGTCTACGGCTACGAGGCCCCAGCGAAAAAATAATCACCCGCCGCCGCCAGCCCCGCGCCGGGCGAAGAGTTGGTCCACGGCTCCGGGAAAAATTTCCGGAGCCCATACTTTCATTAAACCATGCGCGTCCTCGTCGTCGAAGA
>CAIQKQ010000022.1 GCA_903872425.1 uncultured Opitutia bacterium
ATCTCGTCTATGCGGAGCACCAAGTCAAGTTGGCAATGGTGCGCCATTACCGGCGCGTCGTGCCTGAACCGATCAGAACGTGGCAGAAGGACACGCCGGGTATCGGAGAGCACCTGCTGGCACGCCTGCTTGGGATCATCGGTCACCCGGTTCACACGACGCTTCATGCGTGGGACGGAACCGGCTCCGAGCGCGTGCTGATTGACCTCGGCCCGATGGATCGCCGCGTCTCCGACCTGTGGAGCTACTGCGGGTACGGCGACCCGAGCCGCAAGCGGCAGAAGGGAATGAGCGCCGAGGACGCCACTCGGCTCGGCAGCCCTCGCGCCAAGATGATCGTGCACCTGCTCGCCGAGGCGTGCATGAAGCAGCGCAGGTCGCCATACCGTGCGGTGTACGACATCGGGCGCGAGCGGTACTTGGAGCGCGACTGGACTGACGGCCACCGCCACGCGGCGGCGCTCAGGCTCGCGGGCGGGGTGCCGGCGATGTTGGAGACAACGCGCAGCTCGGCGTCGAGGACGGAGAGGAAGCCGCGGCTGCTCCGATCTTGGGGCCAGTTGTCGGCGAGGTGGGCGACGAAGTAGTGGTCGCGGTGGCGGCGGATTTGCCGGGGGTTGCCGCCGGGCATAGGCGTGCGCGCCAGCGGCCGGCCGTCGAGATCGAGGCGGAGGAGATGTTGTTGATCGCTCATAGCGATCAAGAGCGAGGGGGCCGCGTTGGTCGCGCGGGTGTCGATCATGCCGGCGTGCGGGCCCCAGTGAACGATGCCACCCTCGGCGCCGCCGAAGATGCGGCGGAATTTTCCATCGGCGCCGTAATGCAGGATGTAATCGCGGCCGTAGCCATCGAGGACGTAGAATTCGCCGTTGGGCAGGTGGAGCGTCCAGGAGGGGCGGTATTGGTCTTCCTTGTCGTACTTGCCGGTCTGGGCCGGCCAGCGCCATTCTTCGAGGAGTTGACCGTCGAGGGTGGTTTTGGCGACGCGGTGAGTGGTGAGATCGGTGATGAATAGGACTTCACGGTTACCCTCGGTGACAAGCGAGAGTCCGTGCGCGCCGGGAAATGAGGTGCCCCATTTATGCACCAGGCGGCCGGCGCGGTCGTAGATGATGACGTTGTTGGCGGAGTGATTAGTGAGAAGAATGATGTGGCCGGCGCGGTCGCGGGCGAGACCGTGGCAGTCGTTGACGGGTGTAGCGGTATCGAGGACGCCCCAGCCAGGAACGACGCGGTAGCGAAACTCGCCTTGGCCCAAGACGGGGGCGGATGGGACGATGGCGGGCGCCTGGGCGCGGGCGGAAACGAAAGCACTGGCGGTGGCGGCACCGGCGGTTTTCAGAAAATGGCGGCGGGTAAACATGGCCTAGGCGCGAGTGGGGTGGGGCGAGCGGGTCAGAGGGCGCGGCCTACGCGAGGAGTTTTTGGATGACGTTACCGTGGACGTCGGTGAGGCGGAAGTCACGGCCTTGGAAACGGAATGTGAGTTTTTTGTGATCGAGACCGAGCAAGTGAAGAATCGTTGCGTGCAGATCGTGCACGTGGGCGCGATCGGTAACGGAATTGAAACCGAGTTCGTCGGTCTCACCGATGATGGTGCCAGCCTTGGTGCCGCCGCCGGCGAACCACATCGTAAAGGCGTCAATGTGGTGGTTGCGGCCGGTGGTGTCTCGGTTCTCGCCCATCGGCGTGCGACCGAATTCGCCGCCCCAAACAACGAGCGTATCTTTGAGCAGTCCGCGTTGTTTGAGGTCGGTGACGAGCGCGGCTTGGGCCTGGTCGACCTCGCGGCAACGCGCGACGAAATCAACTTCCAGGTTTTCGCCGGGGCCGCCGTGGCTGTCCCAGTTGGTGTGATACAGCTGGATGAAACGGGAGCCACGCTCTACGAGGCGGCGGGCGAGGAGGCAGTTGCGGGCGAAGGATGGTTTATCTTTTTCGATCCCGTAGAGCTTGAGCGTGGCCTCGCTCTCGCCGCTGAGGTCGACGAGCTCAGGGGCGCTGGATTGCATGCGACTAGCCATCTCGTAAGCGGCGATGCGCGTGTGAATCTCGGCATCGCCGGTGGCGACGGCGTGTTGGAGGTTGAGATCTCGAATGGCGTCGATCGCCTGGCGCTGGCGTGTGGCGGTGATACCCTTGGGGTTAGCGAGATTGAGGATAGGATCGCCGTTGCCGCGGAAAGGCACGCCTTGGTAAGTGGTCGGGAGAAAGCCGGTGCCCCAGTTGACGGCGCCACCGCGGGGGCCGCGTGGGCCGGATTGGAGGACGACGAAGCCGGGCAGATTTTGCGATTCGCTGCCGAGGCCGTACGTGATCCACGAGCCCATGCTCGGACGACCGAATTGGCCGGAGCCGGTGTTCATGAACAATTTCGCGGGCGCGTGATTGAAGAGGTCGGCGGCGCAGGATTTGACGAGCGTGATGTCGTCGACGATGCCGGCCGTATGCGGGAAAAGATCAGAGACCCATGCGCCGCTCTGGCCGTGTTGGGCGAAGGCGCGGCGCGTACCGAGGAGCTTCGTGCCGTGCGAACTGTCCATGAACGCGAAGCGTTTGCCGGCGATGAGGGACTCGGGGACCGGTTGGCCGTTGAGCGAGATAAGGCGTGGCTTGTAGTCGAACAACTCGAGCTGACTCGGGCCGCCGGCCATGAAAAGATAAATAACGTTTTTGGCGCGCGGGCTGAAGTGCGGGGACTTCGGGGCCATCGGATCGGCGAGTGGGCCTGACGCGGGTGCAGGTGCAGGTGCGGGTGCGGGTGCCGCGCTGAGGCGACTGCGATCGAGCATCGAGGCGAGAGCGATACCGCCGAGGCCCATGGCGCAACGGCTAAAAAAGTGGCGTCGCGAGGCGGGGTCGAACGGTTGCGCCGAGTCGGAGTTGGTCTGTGGAGTCATGGTTAGGCTCGGGTGATGGTTTCGTCGAGGTTGAGCAAGACGCGAGCAAGGGTGGTCCACGCTTCGAGCGGCGTGGCGGTGGGTTCAGCGGTGGAATTGGACGCCGGCGTCTGCAGTTGGCGCAGTAGGTCGAGGAGGCGTGTACGCTCGGCGGCACTGGGCGGACGGGCGACACAGAGGCGGAAGGCGTAATCGAGGCGCGTGGAGTCATCGTTCCCGCCTTCACTTTGAATTCGGGCGGCGAGAGCGCCGGCGAACTCAAAAAATTGAAGATCGTTAAGGAGCGTGAGTGCTTGGAGCGGCGTGTCGGAACGGAGCCGACGTGTGCACGCACTAAAACCATCGGGTGCATCAAACACGGCGATGGCCGGGTGCGGCGTCGCGCGCCAGTGGTGCGTGTACAGGGCGCGGCGGTGGCGATCTGCGCCGGTGCTGGCGACCCAGGCGCGACGGTTTTGGCCAAGTGTCATGACGCCGTCGGGTTGTGGCGGAAAGACGGGCGGGCCGCCGAGTTTGGGTACTAGGAGACCGCTGGCGGAGAGCGCGACATCGCGGACGAGTTCGGCGTCGAGGCGGAGTCGGTTTTGACGCCCGAGGAGTTTGTTAAGTGGGTCGGCCAGATCGAGGTCGGGGCGAGCGACAGAGGCGCGTTGATATGTTGCGGAAGTGACGATGAGGCGGTGGATGGCCTTCATGCTCCAGTTTTGCGCGGCGAACTCGGTGGCGAGCCAATCAAGGAGCTCGGGGTGTGTAGGCGGTGCGCCTTGGGAGCCGTAGTCGTTTTCCGTCTCGACCAGACCGAGACCAAAATATTGCTGCCAGATGCGGTTGACCATCACGCGGGCGGTGAGTGGGTGCGCTGGCTCGAAGAGCCAGCGGGCGAGGTCGAGTCGGTTGGGCTGGCGGCCGGGTGTGGCGGGGAGCGGAGGAAGGATGCCAGGTGTGCCGGGAGTGACTTTTTCACCGGCGCGCGTGAAGTCGCCTTTGATGAAGACGACGCTCTCGCGGGGCTGCGGCAGCTCGGCCATGATGAGCGTGGTCGTGGCTTTGGCTTCGTGTTTTTCGAGTACGGCGAGTTTTTCGTGGAGTGCGGTGAACTTGGCGTTCTTGCCGCCGAAGGTGAGGAAAACGGCGCGGCGCTGGTTGAGGGTTTGTTTCTCCCAAGGCAGTGTGAGCGCGGTGCCGATGTTTTGGCGGAGCTTGGCGCGGGATTCCGCGGTAGTTTGGGCGCGCCACGCGGGATATTGGGCGGCGTAGGGCTCTAGGAACTGGGCGAGGTCGGCGCGGACTTGGGCGATGTCGGCTACAAAGGTGTCGGCGGGACCATTTTCGGAGGCAAAGGAAAGGCGGCCGCCGGGGACGCCTTCACCGTGGCCGTCATCGACGGTATTGTTGAAGAACGCGAACAGTCGGTAGTAATCCTTCTGTGGGATCGGGTCAAATTTGTGGTCGTGGCATTGGGCGCAGTTGATGGTGAGTCCGAGAAACGTGCTGCCAAAAGTGGCAACGCGATCCATCACGGCCTCGATGCGGAACTGCTCGGGGTCGATGCCGCCTTCTTGGTTAATCTGGGTGTTGCGATTAAAACCGGTGGCGATTTTTTGCGCCGTTGTGGGTTGAGGGATAAGGTCGCCGGCGAGTTGTTCGATGACGAACTCCTTGTAGGGCATATCCTGATTTAGGGCGGAGACGACCCAGTCGCGGTATTTCCACATCTGGCGCGGGGCATCGATGGAGTAGCCGTTGGAATCGGAGTAGCGGGCGACGTCGAGCCAAGGGCGGGCCCAGCGTTCTCCGTAGTGGGGCGAGGCGAGCAGGCGCTCGACGAGGTGGGCATAGGCGTCGGGGTGTGAGTCGTTGAGGAAGGCGTTCGTTTCTGCGAGCGTGGGCGGGAGACCGGTGAGATCGAAGGAGACGCGGCGGATGAGCGTGGAGCGATCTGCGGCGGGGGAGGGAGTGATTTTCTCAGCGGCGAGCCGCGCCAGGATGAACGCGTCGATGGGGTTGGCGATAGGCGCGGCGGACGAGGAGAGCGTGGGAACGGAGGGGCGGGTGGGCGCGACGTAGGCCCAGTGTTCGCCCCAAGCTGCGCCCTCGGCAACCCAGCGACGCAGGAGGTCTTTTTGGGCGGCGGTGAGGGTTTTATTTGATTCGGACGAGGGCATGACCTCTTCGGAGTCATGGCTGAAGATCCGAGCGATGAGTTCGCTGTCGTCTGGTTTGCCAGCGACGATAGTGGCGAGACCTGACTTGCCGCCGGCTAGGGCCTCAGAGTGGAGGTCGAGTCGAAGGCCGGACTTGCGGGAGGCCGCGTCAGGGCCGTGGCAGTGGTAGCAGTTGTCGGAGAGGATCGGCTGGATATCGCGGCTAAAATCGACGGGAGCGGCGAAGGCATTGGCCGTGAGAATAATGGTGCAACCTAGCGCAGCGGATAGGGTAAACGGGAGGGAAGCCCGAGAGCAAAATGCCGACATGATGGAAACACTGAGAGAGCAGCGAGCACGCTGGCAATTCTGAGGATCAATTTTATTTAGGGAGGGTGTTTACCGAAGAACTTGGCTGAGGTAGGCTTGACCTCCTCCCGGCCCTGAAGGGCCGGGATTCCCTTAAGCAGGCGCGCCTGCGAAGCAGACGGGCGCGTTGAGGGGCGGTTCCCGTTTCACCGGAGCCTGAAGCTCCTCCACGGACGGACAGTGGCGGCAAGTCCTGCCGACATTATATTCTGAGCTGCGATCACATCGGCATGGCCGGAGTGAGCGCATTTAACGCAGCGGAAAACAG
>CAIQKQ010000023.1 GCA_903872425.1 uncultured Opitutia bacterium
ACGAGGACCACGATCGCGGCCGCGGCGGTGAGCGACACGAGGATCCAGTGATGGCTCGCGTAGAGCAAAATTTGCTGCATATTCAGGGTCTTGCGATTACGTTAGTCAAAACAACACAGCATTATAGCAGTCGAGACAAGGCTCGGTCTCCGCTACATTAGCGGCATGCGTATGACCGTTTTAACCGTCGCCCTCCTGCTCGCCTTGGGCGCTTCTGCTGCGGGCCCTACCAAGTCGGCCAGTGAGGCCGAAGCACAACTCAGTCGCGTGGAGGCTCGTATCCGGGCGATTACCGAGGCGGTGCAATCCGACGTGGCGGCGCGTGATGCTGTGGCCGCTGAATTGCGGCAAGCGGATCAGGCGCTCGCCAGGGCGCGAGCTCGTTTTGACGAGGTGCGTGACCGTCATGCCAGTAGCGCGGCTCGTCTTGCGTCGCTGCGGACCGAGGCGGGGCAGGCGCGCGCTGCGTTGGACATCACGCGGGATGCGTTGGCGCTGCAACTCCGCTCTGCGTATGTCGGTGGCCACGATGAGGCGCTGAAAGCCCTGATGGATAGCGGCGATCCGGCGCGTCTTCCCCGAATGCTGACTTACTACGGGTATGTCGGGCGGGCCCGCACCGCTCAGATGCTGGAGCTCAATGAGCGGGCTCGCGCACTTGAGGCATCGGATAGCGCCGTCGGCGACGAAAACGCGCGTTTGGCCGAATTAGAGGCGGCTCGTCGGCGTGACGCCGCAGCCTTGGACCAGGCACGTCGCGATCGAGCGCAGGCCCTCGCCCGACTGCAATCCCGAATCACGAGTCGCTCGGGGGAACTCAAAGAACTGAAAAGTAACGCGGCAGCGCTGGAGGACTTGCTGAAGCGGCTGCGGGCCGCTCTCGCGCAGCCGGGTGGCGACGACTTCGGCGCGCTCGGCCAAGGACGTCGCCCGTTCACAGAATTAAAAGGCAAATTACCGTGGCCTGCCCGTGGCACTTTGACGGCACGCTACGGCGAATCGCGTGCCGGCGGACTGAATTGGAATGGAATTTTGCTCGACACACGTCGGTCCGGCGAGGTGCGAGCTCCCTACTACGGCCGCGTTGCCTACGCCGACTGGCTACCGGGGCTGGGTCTGCTGCTCGTGCTCGATCATGGCGGTGGCTGGATGACCCTTTACGGCTACAACGGCCGCTTGCTTCGCAAGGTCGGCGATCGGGTCAAACCCGGCGACGTCATCGCCGAAAGCTCTGCCGATGTGGACGCCAGCAAGCCACAGCTGTATTTCGAGGTTCGGGAAGCGGCGCGGGCGATTGACCCGCGCACGTTCCTGAAAGGAAATCCGCCGCCGTAGCTCAGCCGGCGTGCGCCCGCAGCCATTCCTGCGCAGCGCCAAGCAGGGTCCCGCCGATAAATGTGACGATCGGCAGTATGGACAGGCTGAAGCCTAAGCTTCGGGTTTTCGGATCCTGCACGTACGACCGGTAGAACAGTACGCGCCCAATAAAAAATACCGCGCCCAAGATGGCCGCGTATTGCGGCGGATAGTAAGTGGCGAACGCATACATCGACGGAACAAACGCCACCAACAGCTCGAGCGTATTCATGTGGACTCGGAAGTACCGCTCAAAAATTTCATGGCCGGTGGTTGCTGGCGCCGCGACGCCGTATTTGCCGCGAGCC
>CAIQKQ010000024.1 GCA_903872425.1 uncultured Opitutia bacterium
CCTCGGCCTCCAAGATAGCGGCGTATGGGTAGTCGAGGCCTTCGGTTTTCAGGTCATGGCGCAGCTCGTCGAGAAATGGCTGCGGCCCCATCTCCTGTAACGCCAGCACGTCGGCGTCCAAGTGACGGATAATGGCGCGGAGCGCGGTCTTCTGTGCCTCTGGTTTCGGGTAGTCGGTACGGTAGCCGGCTTCCGTCAGGCGGTCGGCGGCGTTATAATTTTCAATATTGTAAGTCGCGACCGTGAGCGTGTTAGCGGTCGTCGCTAGGTTGGCCGCAGCGAAGACATTGGCCGCCAAAAGGCGCAAGAGGCACAAAAACAAACCAGCCGAAAATGCCCTCCGTGCGCAGGGGCGCAGGGTCGCTACGCCCAAGGGGAATACATAGCCAGCCCGCACACCATCGCCAAGCCAAGCACGGCCACTACTGTTGTCGTTCGCATGCATTGGCGTTCATTCGCGGTTAAACGTTCCTATCAATATCTTTTTTGCGTTCTCTGCGTCGCTTTGCGTCCAAGACTCAGCCGCCTTTCGAGGTCAAAGCCGCTTCGCGCTCCACCATCGTTGGATGCGAATAGTAAAAGCTGCTGAACCACGGGTGTGGCGTGAGATTCGTGAGGTTTTTCTGCGCGAGCTTGCGGAGCGCGGCGACCATCGCGGCTGGGCCACCCAACGCGACGCGGGCGAAGGCGTCGGCCTCATATTCGTGTTTGCGCGAGAGCAGGTTCATCAGCGGCGTCAGCCAGAATGTCGCCACGCCGCCGAGCAGCCCGAAGAGCAGAAATGCCGGTGCGAGCTCGCCGGCTTTAAATCCGAAGGCAGGGTTGAACCACGCGCTGTCGCACAATTTAGCCACCGTCCAAAATCCCGCGAGTTGCATTGTCGCCGACAACACGAGCACCTTGGGAATGTGACCGCGCCGATAGTGGCCGATCTCGTGCGCCAGCACCGCTTCCAACTCCTCGGGTGTGAGCTGCGCGATGAGTGTGTCGAAGAGCACGATGCGCCGGAATCGTCCGAAGCCCGTGAAAAACGCATTCGAGTGCCCCGAGCGTTTACTACCGTCCATTACCTCAATCGTACGCGCCGCGAAACCCGTACGCTCCCCCAACGCCATGAGCCGCACGCGCAGCTCACCTTCCGGCAACGGCGTTAGTTTGTTGAACAGCGGCAGGATGAGCTTCGGGTAGAGCACGAGCATCAGCAGTTGGAACGCAAACATCAGTGCGAAGCCCCACCCCCACCACGCCGCACCAAGTCGGCCTACGAGCGACAGAAGCGCCCACAGCACCGGAAACCCGATGACGAGCGCAAGCACCGCCCCCTTGAGTTTGTCGGCCACCCATAGCGCAGGCGTGCTCTTGTTGAAACCAAACCTGGCCTCCAGCCGGAACTGCCCCCACCAGTCAAACGGCAGCCCCGGTAGACTCAGCAACACGCCCGCGACTAAGATGGCTAATGCGCCCGTCCACGCCGCGCCCGGCGCGCCCCACCCCGTTACACCCGTAAACACTGCCGGAAGCAGACCGCTCGCCAGCACCATCAGCAGCAGCGTGGTGCCAAAAATTTCCTCGACCACGCCGAACCGGTTTTTGGCCAATGTATAGTCCACGGATTTTTTGTAGGTCGCACCGTCCATGATCGCGGCAACGGCAGCCGGAGCGCTTCCGGCGTGCCGCCGCACCTCGGCGCGGTTGAGCACGGCCAACCCCAGCTCGGCGAGCAGTTTCACGACTATCAAGACGGCGACCAATGCGAACACCATGCAGCCAGCTTCGTCGAATTCCCCCTTTCGCGCCAACCCCAATTTTTAGGTAGGTCAGCCTGGAACAAGTAGGTCTGGTTTATACGTGACCCGGCAGGCATCAGGATGCATTGAAGCAAGCGCAGCACTGTTTTTGTGCACCGTAGCGTTTTTCGTTACCATTCCCCCACAATTCTTCCGGCTTCCAATTGGCCGAGTTTGGCGGAGATTAGCAGACGTACATGAAAGTCCCTTTCCTCGATCTCTCCCTCCAGCACCGGGCGCTCCGCGCTCAGGCGCTAGCCGCGCTCACGGCGACCTACGACGCCACGCGCTTCTGTCTCGGTCAAGACGTGGAAGATTTTGAGAAAAATTTTGCCGCCACACTCGGATACCCGCGCGCCCTCGCGATGAACAGCGGCACGTCGCCGCTCCATGTCGCCTGCATGATCGCCGGATTCCGGCCCGGCGACGAGATTATCACCTCGCCGTTCACGTTCATCTCAACGGTCTGGGGCATCAGCTATGTCGGTGCGACGCCGGTCTTTGCCGATATCGAAGCCGGCACCTTCAACCTTGATCCCGCAAAGCTAGCCGCCGCCATCACGCCGCGCACGAAAGGCATCATCGTCGTCCATCTTTTCGGCCAGCCGGCCCGAATGGACGAGATCATGGCGATCGCGCGCGAACACAACCTTTTCGTCATCGAAGACTGCGCTCAGGCAGTCGGCGCGCGCTATCGCGGCACGCCGGTCGGCACGATCGGCGACGCAGGTACGTTCAGTTTTTACCCGACGAAAAACCTCGGCGGCTGCGGCGAGGGCGGAGCGTTTGTCTCCCGTCGCGAGGAACTTCATATCCGCGCCCGGCACATCCGCGTGCATGGCTCCGATCGCCGCTATTATCACGATATCATCGGCGGCAACTTCCGTATGGACGGCTTCCAAGGCGCGCTACTCAACGTTAAACTGCCGCACCTCGCAATGTGGACCGCACGTCGACAGGCCATTGCCGCGCGTTACCGCACTGGCATTCGACTCGCCGATGCAATTTTGCCGGCGTCACCCGACTACGGCGCAAGCGTGTTCCACCAATACACGATCCGCCACCCGCACCGGGACGCGCTGCGCGAGCACCTGGCCAAGCACGAGATTGGCACCGATCTTATTTACCCCGTGCCGCTGCATCTCCAAAAATGCTACGCCAGCCTCGGGCTCGGCCCCGGCACCTTCCCCGTCGCCGAGCAGGCTGCCGCCACCTGCGTGAGTCTACCGATTTTTCCCGAGCTGACCGACCCGCAGGTCGAACACGTCATCGCGAGTGTGAACTCGTTTTACACCACATGATTAACGCTATCCGCATCAAAGTCTGCGGCCTCACCTCGCTGGTGGATGCCGAGTTCGCTGACGCCTGCGGAGCAGACTTCCTCGGCTTCATTTTCTATCCGCCGTCGCCCCGCGTGATCACGCTCACGCAGTTTCGCGCAATGCAGCCCAAGTTGCCGCCGCGCAAAAAAGTCGCCGTAAGTGTATCGCCCACGGTGGACGAGCTGCGTGCTTTTGCTGACGCCGGCTCAGATTTTTTTCAGGTGCATTTCCCCACCGATACGCCGCTGAAGACAATCGAGGCGTGGACGAAAGCTGTCGGCCCCGGCAAACTCTGGCTCGCACCGAAACTTCTTCCTGCCTCCGATGTGATGGCAGAACTTATACCGCTGGCGGGCACCTTTATGCTCGATACCTTTCACAACGACAAATTCGGCGGCACCGGCGAGACCGGCGACTGGGCTAAGTTTGCCCGTCACCAGCACGCGTATCCGAAGCGGACGTGGATTCTCTCTGGCGGCTTAAATCCCGAGAATATCGGCGAGGCGCTCCGTGCGAGTGGCACGAAGTTTGTGGATGTGAACAGCGGCGTCGAGTTAACGCCTGGCGTCAAAGATCGCGAGAAGCTTAAACGCTTTATCGTGCGCTTACACGAGAGCCGTCGGTAGGGCCAGTGCAGGGTCGGGTCGCCGAACCCGCCATTGCCTTTCTTATGGAAAAGTTCAGGTGGGGCTTGATAACCCCGCCCTACAGCAGACACGCCGCCAGTGCGCCCTCAAGCTCGAGCAGCCAGCGCTTGTTTTCCATACCGCCGGCATAGCCTGTAAGGGTGCCATCGGCCCCGATCACGCGGTGGCAGGGTACGATCACACAGATGGGATTCGTCGCGTTAGCACGACCGACCGCGCGCGGCGAGCTGCCAAGCAAATCCGCGAGATCGCCATAGCTACGCGTCTCGCCAAACGGAATTTCGCGCAACGCCGCCCATACGCGATGCTGAAACGGGGAGCCTTCCGGCGCGAGTGGCAGGTCGAAACCGTCCCGTTTGCCGACGAGGTAGGCGCACAATTGTGTGCGGGCCTCGGCGGTTTGTTCTTCGTCACACTTCACGCTAATGTTTAAGGGGAACGGCGGCAGTGCGGTTTGGTCGCCAAAAACGGCAGCGACTACCGCACCTGCCCCATTAACCACGACGGTGAAATCTCCAACTATGGTGGAAAACGTAGAGGTAAAAAATGTCATAGCAGGAAGTTGGTCGAGCTTCTTGATGGTGCTGAGGTAAGATGATCGATAGCCAGAGAATATTCCTGCACCAGTCCTCACATCCCGGGAAACCCGCCGCCCGGAAATCCGCCCTTGCCCTTCATGGCTTCCATCTGGCGCATCATCTTTTTCATGCCTCCGCCGCGCATCATTTTCATCATCTGCTGCATCTGCTGAAACTGCTTCATGAGTTGGTTGACCTCGACGATTTTTGTGCCAGATCCGTCGGCGATGCGTTTGCGGCGGCTGCCATTGAGCAGCTCGGGCTTGCGTCGCTCCTGCGGTGTCATTGAGTAAATAATCGCCTCAGTACGGGCCATTTGCGCCTCAGCGCCGTCAGGCACCTGCATCCCGCTCATGCCAGGCATCATGCCCATTATGCTCTGCATTGAGCCCATTTTTTTTACCTGCTGCATTTGCGCAAGGAAGTCCTCAAGGTTGAAATCAGCCTTGCGCATTTTCTCGGCCATGCGCTCGGCCTCTTTTTGGTCAATATGCTCCTGTGCCTTCTCGACGAGCGAGACGACGTCACCCATGCCGAGAATGCGCGAGGCAAGGCGGTCGGGATGAAACGTGTCGAAGTCGCCCGTCTTCTCGCCAGTGCCGACGAACTTGATCGGCACCCCGGTGATGCTCTTGATCGAGAGCGCCGCGCCGCCGCGCGCATCACCATCCAGCTTGGTCAGGATGAGGCCGGTGAGCGTCAGCGCGTCGTGGAAGGCCTTGGCAACGTTGACGGCCTCTTGGCCGAGCGCGCCGTCGGCTACGAGGAGAATCTCGTCGGGCGAAACGCGGGCGCTGAGCTGTTTCACCTCCTCGATGAGGCCGTGGTCAATCTGCAATCGGCCAGCGGTGTCGAAGAGAATCACATCGGCGTTCACCGCGTGGGCGGCGGCCAGGCCGGCGGCGCCGATGGCGGGCACGTCCTTCGAGCTGCGGTCGGCATGGAAGCCGAGCTCTTCCTGTTTCGCCAAGATTTCCAACTGGTCGATGGCGGCGGGTCGATACACGTCGCACGCGACGGCGAAGGGCGTGGCGTAGCCGCGCTTCTTGAGGTGCTTGCCGAGCTTTGCAGTCGAGGTGGTTTTGCCAGATCCGTGGAGTCCGACCAAGAGGATTTTCAGCGGACGTGCGGGCGAGAGTGCTGTCGTGCCCTCCCCAAGAAGTCGGACAAGCTCGTCGTTGATAATTTTGACCACCTGCTGGCCGGGGGCAACGCCCTTGAGCACGGCCTGGCCGACACACTGCGCCTGCACACGTTCGACGAACTCGCGGGCAACCTTGAAATGCACATCGGCCGAAAGTAGCGCAGTGCGAACTTCGGCGAGCGCCTCCGCCATATTGGCCTCGGAAAGCTGGCCAACGCCACGGAGATGGCGGAGGGCGGAGGAAAGTTTGTCAGTGAGTGACTCGAACATGGAATCGAAGTGAAACCACTAATGGGCACGAATGAACACAAATTTTAAAACCAAAGGCGGATCCACCGTGTGCAATCACACTGCAATTTTCTCGGACTTCCAGCCGCTGGGTCCAATTTCACCAGCTTACGAACTTGCGCGTCCACCACCTGCGCGCTGGTGGGAGCGGCAATATCGCCTAGGCCGTTAGCGGTGCGACGTACAAAAAACTCAGCACCAAATCTGCCCGCGCCGTGTCCGGCAGTATCAAAATGATGGGCAATTTCGCAGCGTGGTCATCCGGTAGCCACCGCGCTGATTCTCGCGCATCGCAGCTCAAACTGGTCGCTCGTGTTCACCAGCGTCTCGGTAACTTTTATTATTTGGTGCGGTTTGCTGGCTTTTTATTAAATTCGTCACTCCGCTCCAAACGCGGGAGAATATTACCGCCTAAAACATCTCGCGCTGCGCGAGGGCGTCGCGCTTTTCGCCGTCAAGTGTGCTCAAGACCATCAACTGTCCTGCCGACATTGCGGCGATGGCCGGCTCGCGGGCGAGCGTGGCCAGCAACAACGCGCCCGCCAGCGCGTCATAAGGGGCGGCATGGTAACGGCAACGCGCGGGCGGGCAATGCGCGGCGGCCTGCGAGTCAAGCGCGGCCTGCAGACCACACGCGGCCACAAGCTCGGCGAGCTTGGCCGAAGACAGGGCGGGAAAAAATTGCGGGTAAAGGCGGCCGGTGTCGAGCCACGGCCCCCAGTCGGCCGCGGTCGCGACTCCGCCGCGCGCAAAGTCCGGCGATGGTCGCGGGTATGGCCACACGGATTTAAGCAGGGAATTTTCCGCGCCAGCAAAGTGCGCTGCCAGTGGCCCAGTTTCGCGCAGTCCGGCAAACAGCTCCCAGTCATCCGCCAGCGGAGCGCAGGCAGCCAGCGTGGCCTCGCGCAGGCCGTGCAGAGCCGTGTCCTCGGGGCTCACTCGGCCGCGCGGGCGGCAAAGACGGGTGTGCATAGCGACGATCTCCGTGCCCCGTAACGTGACCACGCCGTATTCGAGCACGCCCGCCACCAGGCTGCCCTCGAAATCCACAAAGTGGATAAGTTGCTCGGTCCAAGAATTCGCCACGACCACAGGCAACACAGTCGGCGGGCGCGGCCCAATCTTTTTCCGTGTCTTCCGGCCGCCACACGGCTAACCTGCCGCTGTGGACCTGACGCCCTTCCGCCCGTTTATCGCTGAGCTCGCCGAAACCAGCGGCGCGTTTATCCGGCCGTTTTTCGGCGCGCCCGGTCTCGCTGTCGAGACCAAGCCCGACGCGACGCCCGTGACGGCGGCTGACCGTGGCGCAGAGGAGTTGCTGCGCGCCCTCATCGCAAAAAGATTTCCCGCGCATGGCGTCATCGGCGAGGAGTTCGGCGAGGATCGGCCCAACGCAGACTTGGTGTGGATGCTCGACCCCATTGACGGCACCAAGTCATTCATCCACGGCGTGCCGCTATGGGGCACGCTCATCGCGCTGCTACACTGCGGCCAACCTGTACTCGGTGCGATCCACTTACCCGCGCTCGGCCAGCTTTTGATCGGTGATGGCACGACGGCCTCACTCAATGGTCGCGCCACGCGCATACGGCCGTGCCAGCGCCTGGAGGAGGCGACGTTGCTCACCAGCGACCCGCTCAACCCAACCATCCATCAGGACGGAGACGCGTTCGCTAAGCTGGTCCGCCGCGTCCACCTCGCGCGGACCTGGGGTGACTGTTACGGCTATTATCTCCTTGCGAGCGGCCGGGCCGATATCATGTGCGACCCGGTACTTAGCCCATGGGATCTTGCCGCACTGGTACCGGTCGTGCGTGGGGCGGGCGGCGTCATCAGCGACTGGCAGGGCCGCGCACCTTGGCCAGCGTCCTCCGCTCTTGCCACCACCAGCCCCGCGCTTCACGCCGAGACCGTGGCCGCATTGAATCCCAGTCTTTCATCCCAGCGCCGCCACTGACTTTGGCCCACGCGGTTACTTACATGGATTGCTCACCGCGATTCGAATTTTTCCACTCGTACTTTTGTAGTTACGGCGACGACGTTCACAGTGAAAGCCGCCAAATCGAAAAGCGGGACCGACACAGTGAGCCAATCCTATATGGGGAGCAGACTCAAACCATCCGATGGATCATCGGACAACATGGAGCGGTTTACATAGCTCTGCAGGCTGGGTGAATCCATGTCGTCGCAACCGCTGAAAAACCGCGCTGGAGCCAAAACGATCAGTACTCTCGAG
>CAIQKQ010000025.1 GCA_903872425.1 uncultured Opitutia bacterium
CCCTCCGACAGCCAGATGCTGTTCGAACCGGATGCCGCCGCGGTGCTGCAGGCGCTACTCCCGCTCTACCTCCATCGCGAACTCTTCCAGCAGGCGCTCGATGCTAAGGCCAGCGAGCACAGCGCCCGCATGGTCGCCATGAAGACCGCCAAAGACAACGCGACCAAGCTCCTAGGCGACCTCACGTTGGAATATAACAAGGCCCGGCAGGCCGGTATCACGCAAGAAATCCTCGAGATCGCCGCCGCACAGTTCGCCGCCTGAGCCATTTTCACCTTCCCTCTCCCCTCCTTTTTCACATGAGCAACACCGGCAAAATCGTCCAAGTTATCGGCCCCGTCGTCGACGTGCAGTTCGCGGAGAACTCCATTCCGCCCATCTATCAGGCGCTCACGATCGAGTTCGTCGTCTTCGGCAAGACCGAGACGCTCACGCTGGAAATCCAGCAGCATCTCGGCGGCGGAGTCGCCCGGGCGATCGCCATGTCTTCCTCCGAAGGTCTCGTCCGCGGCATGACTGTGACCGACACCGGCGCCCCGATTTCGGTCCCCGTCGGCAACGGCGTGCTCGGCCGCATCTTCGACGTTTGCGGCAATCCAGTAGACGGCAAGGGCCCCGTCGCCTTCGAGAAGAAATACCCGATTCACCGCGCCGCGCCCACCCTCACCGAGCAGAACACCAAGGCCGAGATCCTCGAGACCGGCATCAAGGTGATTGACCTCATCTGCCCCTTCATCAAGGGCGGTAAGGCGGGAGCGTTCGGCGGAGCTGGCGTCGGCAAAACCGTCGTCATCCTCGAGCTCATCAACAACATTGCGAAGGCCCACGGCGGTATGTCCGTGTTTGCGGGCGTCGGTGAGCGTTCCCGCGAGGGCAACGATCTTTACCATGAGATGTCCGAGGCCGGGGTTATCGACCAGAAGGACCTATCGAAGTCCAAGGTCGCCCTCGTGTTCGGCCAGATGAACGAGCCGCCGGGCGCCCGTATGCGCGTCGCCCTCTCAGCGCTCGCCATGACTGAGTATTTCCGCGACGAGAAGAACCAGGACGTACTCCTGTTCGTCGATAACATCTTCCGCTTCTCACAGGCCGGCTCCGAGGTGTCCGCGCTGCTTGGCCGCTCGCCCTCCGCCGTCGGCTACCAGCCGACGCTCGCCAATGAGATGGGCCTGCTCCAGGAGCGCATCACCTCGACGAAAAAGGGATCCATCACCTCTGTGCAAGCCGTGTATGTCCCCGCCGACGATCTCACCGACCCGGCGCCGGCGAACACCTTTGCGCACTTGGATTCCACGATCGTGCTGGAGCGCTCTATCGCCGAGCTCGGCATCTACCCGGCCGTGGACCCGCTGGCCTCGGTTTCGAAGGCGCTCCAGGCCGACATCGTCGGCGAAGAGCACTACAAGGTGGCCCGCGAAGTCCAGCGCGTCCTCCAGCGCTACAAGGACCTGCAGGACATCATCGCCATTCTCGGCTTGGACGAACTTTCCGCCGAGGACAAGCAGACCGTCTATCGGGCGCGTAAGATCCAGCGTCTCCTCTCGCAGCCCTTCGCGGTCGCCGAGGTGTTCACCGGCACGCCCGGCAAATACGTACCCGTCAAGGAGACGGTCCGCGGTTTCAAGATGATCCTTGATGGCGAGCTTGACCACATCGCCGAAGGCGACTTTTACATGAAAGGTGGCATTGACGAGGTAATCGCCGCCGCCAAGAAGGCCTGATTCCCATGCCGCTCACGCTCGAAATTGTCACGCCGGAGTCCCGGGTGTATTCCGACACCATCGAGACGGTCGTCATCCCGACGACCTCCGGTGAGGTGGGCATTCTCCCTGGCCATATCCCGTTGCTCACTGAGATCGAGCACGGTGAGCTGAGGGTGACCAAAAACGGCCAGACCCAGTGGTTGGCCGTCAGCGGCGGATTTGCGCAGGTGGACGGGGACCGGGTCTCCGTCCTCGCCGAGCATGCCATTACCGAGGAGAAAATTGATGAGCACGCCGTCGAGGCCGCTCTCAAACGCGCCGAGCAGGATATCCGCGAAGCAAAAGACATTGACCCCGCGCAATACGAGCACCTGCAAAACCTCGTGCGTTACAGCGGCGTCCAGCTCGCCATCAAACGCCGCCGCCGCTAAACGCAGGGCGAAGGTGGAGCGCGCCGTCTCCGGCGCGCTCGTGGCATGAGCAAGATGGTTCGTATTGGCCGCAAGACGCTTTCAACACGTTGAGGTCAACGTGTTTCACCCTCGATCCTCAGCGTGGGTCGGTCACGCGGCCGAGAAAGAGGCACATACCACTCTCACGGTGCTGAATGGCGAACAGGAAGGGGTGGTCAACACGCACCACAGTTGACTGCGGCGGCGCGCCACTGCGTCCCATCACCACGGCGGTCGCGGCGGCGGCTTCAGTGCCCTCCTCGTCGAGATTAATGAAGGTCTTGTGGATGACCGCTGAGATGTAGAGATAATCGGTGGGTTTGCGCGGGGCCATGCGGTCAAAATTGGCGCTGCCCAGCGGCTGATCGAAGGCGGTTTTCAATCCAAGCTTCTGGAGATTTTGAGCCAAGTCCATGCTCGGACCTTGCAGCTTGAATTTGGGCAGGCTGAGCGCGACCTGGCGGATCTCCAAACTGGCGTTCTCGCGCAAATTTTCCGGGGTGATGCCGGCTACGAGCGCGTTCACGCCGGCCGGATCGTCGGGCAGCAGGATGAGAAATTGCAGCTCACCGCCGAGGTAGGGCAACGTGACGGCCGTGTAGCCCTCGCGCTTGGCGTAACCCATCTGCTCGCCTTTGCTCATCATCGGCACGCTGACTGGCGTGGTGCCGGGCACCTTGAAGGGCTGGTTGCGGGTCATCTGCTTAACGAAACCCTTTGCCCAAGGCGCTTTCAGGTAGAGGGCGTTCACCAGCACGAGCCGCGTGCCCTCAGTAATGATCGGAGGCGGGGGAGGAGGAAGGAGATCGATGATTTTATCCTTAGTTTGCTCGGCGACCCATTGGTTGATGAACAGCCGGGCCGGTTCGGGCCCGGTCTTAAAGTTGAGTGTTTGGAAGGGCGCGCTGTAGCTGTCGCGCACCAGATCGAGAAACGCGGAGCGAAACGCATAGTCTGGCTGGCCGAAAAGCCGGTTGGCGACGTACCACTCAATGGGCTGCACGGGGTTGCTTGTAGGCTCCACGGGGGCGGCGGCTCCGTTTCGGCGTGCGAAACCTCGAGGAGCTGCTTCTTGGGCGGCAATCGCTTGGGCTGACTTGGCCACGGCATTATCGAGGCCGACGCGCAGTTCCTTGAACGAGGCGGCCAGCGGCGCGTCATCCGCCGGGAAATGCAACACGCGGGCCATCTCGGCACGGGTGTCGCCGTCGGCTCCGGCGTAGGTCATGGCGAGCGCGCTTTGGATGGAGTAAGGCGAGATGAGGGCGTTGGTGTTGGGCTCGGCGCTGGCGACTAGGCGGAACAGGTCGAGGCCAGTCTGATTGACGGTTTGGGAAGCGGATTCGAATCCTGCGGCAATAGCGACGGCCGGCAGGAGGGCGGCGGCGGTGAGAGTTGCGATATTCATGGGCGAGTCGGGTTAGTGGACTAGAAAAGGTACACCAAATAGTGTGACGGAGTTCTTACCTGCCCTGAAGTTGGATAGAAATGCTCCTAGCTTGGGCTACTTTTTTAATGGTACGAGGTGCTTGGCTAGGAAAGCTAGCGCGACGGGACGCAGGTCGCGGGGCAGCTTCGGGGTTCCGGCGGTCGGGTTGGCGATCTCAAAGTCAAATGAGTGCCCCACCCCATCGAGCGTCACGAATTCGTGCTCGACGCCGCGATCGATCAGCACCTTCTCCAGCTCGATTGACTGTGCGGGCTCCACCGTCGGGTCGGCCAGACCGTGGAAAATGAGCACCGGCGGCGCGCCCTTGGCCGCGATATGTGTGGGCGAGGCGGCGCGCAGCACCGCCTCGGGCGGATCCGCGCCGAACACGCCGCGCGCGTCAGCCATGACTTTTCTCATACCGGGAAACGGATCCTTGCCGCCGGTGGCGGGCGGCAACACGAGGTTGGCCGGACCGTAGCAGTCAAGGATCGCACGCACGGTGCTCGACACGCCGGGATACGGTGCGTCCGGCTCTAACTCCTTCTGCCCAATAGTGAAACCGACCATCAGTGCGAGATGCCCACCCGCCGAGCCTCCGCCCACGGCGATGCGATCGGGATCTATACCATACTCCGCCGCGTGAGCGCGCAGAAAGCGCACGGCGTTCTTGCAGTCGAGCAGGCTCTGCGGCCACGCGCCCGCGCCGAGTTGGTAGTTGATGCTCACCGCCACATAGCCCGCGCTCGCGAGCGTGCCGCAGATCTCCTTCCCGCGGGCCTCGCCCTTGTCGCCGCCGACCCAGCTCCCGCCGTGGATCCACACCAACGCGGGCGACCTCACGCCCGCCGCGCGGCCCTCGGGCAGGTAGAGGTCAAGTTTCTCCGCGCGGCTAGGCGCGAGGTAGGCAACATTGGTGGTCACACGTATGGGAGGTTTTCCGGGCGCGCCGGTTGTGACCATCGTGATTGATGAGCTTGTTGCGGGCGGGGGCGGCCCGGACGGTATGGATGGCACTGGCGCAGCGGCACGAGCGGGGGCAAAGGCCGCGAGCCACCACGCGGGCCAGATGAGAACACGGAGGAAAGCGCGGGGTGACATGGTGTCGGCATCACTAACGGCGACGCGGATGCGGGCAAACCCATTTTCCGCCAAGCGGCTCAGCCGTTTTTAGGGGGCCGTTGCGAGATCGGCACCGGGCCGGGGCCGAGCGTGCCACGCAACTGGCCGACCAGTACGCCATCGAAACTGTAGGTACCATCAAGGTCGGCGTCGGCGATGATGTCGAACCCGTGGGAGATGAGCGCGGCGCGGCACTCGGCGTGAAGCGGGTTGGTGTGCGTCGAGATGAAAGCGAAGCGCACTTGCCGAGCTGCGAGAGTACGCACCGCCCCCCGGAGCATGTCGCCCTCGAAGCCTTGGATGTCGCAGTGTAGGATATCAATTTGTCCCAGCCCACGCTCGGTCACGAGGTCGTCCACACAAGTCATCCTCCCGAGCTTAGGCACGCGGCCCGATGTGGCACCGACACCCGCGCGCACGAACTCGCCATCAAGACCGTTGAGGCGGAAGTTGGCCATGCCCAGCGCGAGGTTCTCGGCGGCCGGCTCGACGAGCACACAGCGCGCGTCCGGCACCGAACGCGCGAACCACATCGAATAAAAGCCCCAATATGCGCCCAACTCGACCATCACCCCGCCGGGCCGCACATATTTTAACACCTCGGCAAACACCCGCTCTTCCTGCGGCTCGTGGACGCCGCCGGTCGCCGCAAACATCAACGTGCCGCGCCAGCGGTAGTAGCTTCCTTCGACAATGCGGAGGCCGTTGTGCATCGTCTGCACGTGGTTCACGACGGCCCCGGCGCCCGTTATAGGCGGCAACAGGGTCCGGTCGGGACAGGCCAGCACATCATCAATTCGCACCTGCCACGCACGTCGTTTTCGCGCATACGCGGCGCGGAGAATTGTGCGCGAGGTAAGCACGTCGAGCCAGCACTTGAGCCGACGGACAACCCCGCGCAGGCTTTCCGAAATAGAGGGAGGCGGTAACGGCACGTGCCGACAAAGAGCGCGCAGCCAAGTGCGGGCAAGCGGATTTCGCCACTGCAATAATGAGGAACGGAGCGCTCAGACTTTTCCCATTTCGGCCGTCTGCAAACGGAACACCGTGACCTCAGGTC
>CAIQKQ010000026.1 GCA_903872425.1 uncultured Opitutia bacterium
CGAAGACAAACAGCGCAAGGAGGCCGTCGAGACGAAGAACCAACTCGATACGACGATTTACCAGCTCGAAAAAACTCTCAAGGACGCGGGAGACAAGCTCCCGGCCGAGACGAAGTCCAAGTTCGAGACCGCCATCGCTGACGCCAAAAAAGCGCTCGAAGGTAACGACGCCGCACGTATGAAAGCAGCGTTGGAAAATCTCACCAAGGTCGGCGGTGAACTTTATGCCGAGGCGCAGAAGGCCGGGCAAGCCGCCGAAGCGGCCGGCGCAACCACCGACGCTGGCGCGACACCATCTGACGGCGGCACCACCAAAAAAACCGAGAAGAAGGCTGACGTCGTGGATGCCGACTTTGAGGTTGTGGACGACGACAAGAAAAAATAACCTAACCCTTCCACCCTTTGCGCGCCTGCCGCTTATTTGCGACGGGGCGCTTTGTTATCCATCAGAAACCAACCCAACTCCCACAACCCAAACCCAACCAACATGGCCAAAGTTAAAATCAAGCCCATCGGCGACCGGGTGCTCGTGAAGCACTTGGAAGAAAAAGAGCAAGTCCGCGGCGGCATCATCATTCCCGATGCCGCGAAGGAAAAACCGCAGGAGGCCGAAGTTATCGCCCTCGGCACTGGCAAGAAGGATGAGGACGGCAAGCTCGTCGCCTTTGAAGTGAAGGTCGGCGACAAGGTTCTGATCAGCAAATACGGCGGCACCGAGGTTAAACTCGACGACGTCAAATACACCATCGTCCGCGAGGACGACATCCTCGGCGTCATCGCCTGAGCCGTCATCCCCACTCAGCACTCAGCATTCGAACACCAAACTTAAATTACCATGGCTGCTAAACAACTCATCTTCGACGAGGCCGCTCGTCAGAAAATTCTCCGCGGGGTCGAGCTTCTCGCCCGCGCCGTCAAAGTCACGCTGGGGCCCAAGGGCCGCAACGTCGTCATCGACAAAAAATTCGGCTCGCCGACCGTCACCAAGGACGGCGTGACAGTCGCCAAAGAAATCGAGCTGCCCGACGCCTACGAAAACATCGGTGCACAGTTGGTGAAAGAGGTCGCTTCCAAGACCAACGATGCGGCCGGCGATGGTACCACCACCGCCACCGTGCTCGCCGAAGCCGTCTACAAGGAAGGCCTCAAGCATGTCACCGCTGGCGCAAACCCGATCTATCTAAAGCGCGGTATTGACAAGGCCGTCGAGGCCGCGGTCGCCGAGCTCGCGAAGATTTCTAAGAAGGTCAATGACCGCGAGGAAATCCGCCAGGTCGCTACCGTCTCCGCCAACTGGGACGCCACCATCGGCGAAATTATCGCCGATGCGATGGACAAGGTCGGCAAAGACGGCACGATCACCGTCGAGGAAGCCAAGTCCATTGAGACCACCCTCGATGTCGTCGAGGGCATGCAGTTCGACAAGGGCTATCTCTCGCCTTACTTCACCACCAACGCCGAGAGCATGGAGGCCATCCTCGAGGACGCCTACGTCCTCATTCACGAGAAGAAAATCTCGAACCTTCAGGAGTTCCTCCCGCTCCTCCAGACCACGGCCAAGAGTGGCAAGCCCCTCCTGATCATCGCCGAGGAAGTCGAGGGCGAGGCGCTCGCCGCGCTCGTCGTCAACAAGATCCGCGGCACGCTCAACGTGTGCGCCGTCAAGGCCCCCGGCTTTGGCGATCGCCGTAAATCCATGCTCGAGGATATCGCCGTCCTTACCGGTGGCCGCTGCATCACGGAAGACCTCGGCCTCAAGCTCGAGAATATCCAGCTCAGCGACCTCGGCAAGGCCAAGCGCATCACGGTGGACAAGGAAAACACCACGATCATCGAGGGCGCCGGCAAGTCGTCCGACATCCAAGGCCGCGTGAAACAAATCCGCCGCCAGATCGAGGAGACCACCAGCGACTACGACAAGGAGAAGCTCCAAGAGCGCCTCGCGAAGCTCGCGGGCGGCGTGGCCGTCATCAATGTCGGGGCTGCCACCGAGTCCGAGATGAAGGAAAAGAAAATGCGCGTCGAGGACGCCCTCCACGCGACCCGCGCAGCCGTCGAGGAAGGCATCGTTTCTGGCGGCGGCGTGGCATTGCTGCGCACCGGCAAGGCCATCGACACGCTGACCGCGACGCTCGAAGGCGACGAGAAGCTCGGAGCCAATATCGTGCGCCGTGCCATCGAAAGCCCGCTCAAGCAGCTCTGCTTCAACGCCGGCGTCGAAGGCGCCGTCGTCGTGCAGCAGGTGCTCACCAGCAAAGGTAGCAACGGCTACAACGTGGCGACGGGCGAATATGAGGATCTCGTTAAGGCCGGCGTGGTGGACCCGACGAAGGTCACCCGCACCGCGCTGCAAAACGCCGCCTCGATCGCTGGCCTCCTGTTGACGACCGAGTGCATCATCACCGATGCCCCTGAGAAGGAAAAGGCCCCCGCTCCCGGCGGCGGCCACGGTGGCGGCGGCGGAATGGACTACTGAGTTCGGCCCAGCCAATAATAGCCAATTCAAGGCGTCCCGCTCACGCGGGACGCCTTTTTTGTTTCCGTATGCATAAGGGCGTAGCTGACACAGCCGGTTCCTGCCTGCGCTGTTGCAGGTCAAGCGTCACACCGGCATGCAAATCGGGCAGGGGGGCGGATTTGGCCGGCACCGACAATCGCACCGCGCGGGCCGGTCGCTCACAGTTTCGTCATCGCGACAAGTTCGCGGTAACGGCGGTCAATCGTGGCACGGCCAGCATTGCTCAGGCGGTTTACACTGAAGCTCTCGACCGTCAGACTCGACACGGCCGTTGCGTAGGCGACGGCCTTTTTCATGGTGGCGAAGTCAGCGCGGTTGGCGGCGGCAAGGCAGCCGATGAGCGCGCCGGCGTAGCTGTCGCCCGCCCCGGTCGGGTCTACAAACTTGGTCACGGGATACGCCGACATCGCGAAGTAGCCTTCGGGGTGAAAGAGCAGCGAGCCGTGGGCACCTTTCTTGATAACGACAATGCGCGGTCCCATTTTCCGCAGCGCGCGGCCGGCGAGCACGAGGTTGCGCTCGCCGGTAAGAAGCAGCGACTCGTCCTCGTTAATGACGAAGAGGTCAATGCGCCGGAGCAGGCGCAGCAGTTCGGCCTTGGTCGTGTGAATCCAGAGGTCAAACGTGTCGGCTAGCACAAACGGCCGTCGATTACCGCCGGGGAGCTGGTCGAGCACATGGTGCTGGAGCGCGGGTTGGATCGCGCCCAGCATGACAAACGGCGTGTCGCGATACGCGGCTGGCAGCGTGGGGGAGAATTTTTCAAAGACGTTGAGCCTGATTTCCAGCGTGTCGCGGCCCTCGAAGTGCTCGCGATATTTGCCTGACCAGTAAAAGGTTTTTCCGTGCGGCTCGATTTGAAGGCCGGCGAGATCAAGGCCGTGTTTTTTGTAGCGCCGCATAAACGCCACCGGAAAATCCGCGCCAACAACGCCCACGAGGCGCGTGGGCGCAAAGTAGCTTGCCGCGATGGCCGCATAGCTGGCTGCGCCGCCGAGCAGCTGGTCCGCCTCTGCGAAAGGCGTGGCGACACGATCAATACCGATGGAGCCTATAACGAGGGCGGGGGAGGCAGGCGAGGGCATAGGGACAAGGAGGAGAGGTTAAGGATGATGGGTTGGTGCTGCAGGGATCTTATAGAGCAGCAGCACCGTAGTATGACAATATTATGGGTTCCGTAATGGCCGGTTAAGCTCCAATCAATCACAACTGGATATTACACTTCACCCGCTAACCCCGATGCTCGTCACCAGCAGCGGCTCATCGTCGACCTCGATGACGATCGAGTATTCGCCAGCCTCGGGGAAGGTCAGATTGCGGATTTCATTGATAAGATTGATGCGTTGCAGCGGGCTTTGGGACTGAAACGGGCGTTCGATGAGCTGCTGCGGATGCCCCGGGTCACGGCCCATAGAGAGACGGATTTTATGCTCGCCGGCCGGAACGTCGCTCAGGGTAAGAAACCACACCATGTGCGGATGTGAAACAGGAAACTGCCGTGCGCGGATATTTGAGAACACCCCTAGAATGGTGTGCTTGCCGGTGGACGGGTCGAGGTGGACGGCGTCACAGGTGAGCCAAGCGAGAACTTGAGGTTTGGACTGCATAGCGGCGATGGTGCGCACGCGGCGGCGGGCGGCGCAAGCGGGAATCAAAGGCGTGCGGCGCACGTTTGCGAGTGACGGGCTGGCAACACGCGGCCACCCGGAAATGGGCGATGACGGTCAGCGGCGCGGCTCAGTTGAACGCGTCACGAACATACAGCGGAATGCTTTGCCACCAGCGCCAACGCTCGTTGGAGCAAAGTTTTTCCCGGCTCCATCCGATGCCAGGGGGATGCGCCGCTGGGATGGGGGAGTGGGAGGCAATCGGCAGTGTAGCCGGCGCGGGTCACGCGAAACGTCTGGCCAATGGTTTCAATGAGTGGTCGCTCACCGAGGAACTGCGCGATGGCGAGCTTGCCGACGGGGAGCACGAGCGCGGGGCGCAACAGCTCGAATTCGCGGTCGAGCCACGCGGCACAGTTCGTGATCTCATCCGGCGCGGGCACGCGGTCGCCACCAGTTTCCTTTTTGCCGGGAAAACAGCGGCACACGGCGGCAAAATATACTCGGTCGCGCACCTCGTCCTCGGTCCAGCCGAGCGCGCCATGAAACCACTTAAAGAGCGTCTTGCCGGCGGTCCAAGCGAATGGGCGTCCTAGCTTCGGTTCTTTGTCACCGGGCGCTTGGCCGACGAGAAGGATACGACTGGCAACCGCGCGGCCGACGACCACTGGTTTATGCATGCGCGGGCAGCGGTCGCAGGCGCGAAGTGCGGCGAGGTGAGCCTCAATGGCGAAATGATTGACCAAGTATTTCACGGAGGAACACGGGGGCAGGTTGGATTATGGCCGCTAAAAGCACAAGAAATCAGCGGCGAGTGAATGGTTTAACACGCCGATAATCGCGCCGGAGATGGTTGACTGCGAGAGGTGCGCCTCTATCCGGCCAATCTCTCAGCGGCGGCCGCGACCGCCGTAGCCGCTAAAACCGCCTCCTTGGTTTTGGCGTGGGCGCTGGCCGCCGCCAAATCCGCCTTGACCACTGGGGCCGCTTTGACCGGGACGTGGAGCTTGACCGCCGCCAGCAGGATGACCTCCGCCGGAAGGCCGGCTGCCGGTCGACTGACCTCTACCGCCCGGCTGGCCGCCACGATGCTGGCCACCTTGCCGACGGGGTTCCGGCGGGCGTGGCGCCCCCATCGGCTTGTAGTCGAAACCTTCGAGCCGAAGTTCGGGAATTTTAGCGCCGATGAAGCGCTGAATGTCGCGGATGTCACCGGCGTTTTCCGGCGTAACCAGGGTGAACGCATCACCGACCGCTTGCGCCCGGCCGGTGCGGCCGATACGATGGACGTAGTCCTCAGGTTTCTCGGGTACGTCGTAGTTGATGACGTGCGAGATGCCGGCAACATCAATGCCGCGCGCAGCAATGTCGGTTGCAACCATCACCTCGTATTTGCCGCTTTTGAAACCGGCGAGCGCCTCGATGCGCTGGTTTTGCGAGCGGTTGGCGTGGAGAACAGCGACAGAATGGTTAGCGAGCTTGAGGCGGCGCGCGATTTTGTCCGCACCATGCTTGGTGCGAGAAAACACGAGTACGCTGTCGAAGTCGGTCTTCGCCAGTAACGCGACGAGTAGGTCAAATTTCTGCTCCAGCGCGACAGGATAGAGCGCGTGTTTCACGGACTCATTGACGGAGCGGTTGACGCCGCACTCAACGCGAGTTGGGTTACGGAGCGCGAACGCCGCAACGGCTGCAATCTCTGGTGGCACGGTGGCCGAGAAGAAGAGGGTCTGCCGCTCACGCGGGCAGCGACCGATGATATCCTTAACCGTCGGCAGGAAGCCCATATCAAGCATTCGGTCCACCTCGTCGAGGACGAGGATGGTGATGTCGCGGAGGTTGATCTCGCCGGTTTTTAGGTAGTCCATCAGGCGGCCGGGCGTGGCGACGATAATGTCCACCCCACGCTTAAGCTCGCTGCGTTGGTTACCGTAGCCCACGCCGCCAAAGACGGCGACCGCACGGAGGTCAGTGAAGCGGGCAAAGTCACGGAATGCCGTCTCAACCTGCGCGGCCAGCTCGCGCGTGGGCTCGAGCACGAGTACGCGGGCGCGGCCGTGCGCGCCAAGGCGGGTGAGGATGGGCAGCGCAAACGCGGCCGTCTTGCCTGTGCCGGTCTGAGCCGACGCGATGAGATCGCCCCCGCCAAGCACGGCGGGAATGGCGCGGAGTTGGATGGGTGTCGGGTCAGTGTAGCCGGCGGCTTGGACACCACGCAGGACATTGGCAGAAAGTTGGAGGGATTTGAACGGCATGTGAGGAGGCTGAATGAATTTATGCAGGATGCGAGGAAACCATGAATGGAAATAGTACCTTGCGCGAGACGGAGTTGGTTTCTTGGGCTCCTGCTTAGAAAATAAAAAAGGACGGCGCCCCGGAGGAGCGCCGTCCCTCGAAAAGCAAGACTAGGTTTTGATCGGATCAGTAGCGGTCGCCGCCACCGCCGCCGCCACGGTCGCCGCGCCAGCCGCCGCCGCCACCGCCGCCGCCGCC
>CAIQKQ010000027.1 GCA_903872425.1 uncultured Opitutia bacterium
GCCGCCTGTGACGTACAAAATCCGTTACTCGGACCTCGCGGAACTGCGACGGTTTATGGGCCGCAAAAGGGAGCCGATGACGCAACCATAGCATTCTTAGAAGCAGGCCTCTCGCACCTCGCCCAAGTGGTCCAACGCGAGTTAGAATGCGACTTTCGCGAGACGCCTGGAGCCGGTGCCGCAGGTGGGATTGGCTACGGGCTTTTGTCGTTTGCGCAGGCGGCGATGGAGCCGGGTTTTGATTTGGTCGCGGAGGCCGTGGGGCTGGAGCAACGCATTCACGCTGCGGATATTATCATCACTGGAGAGGGGCGCCTCGACCGCCAGACCTTGGAAGGCAAGGGCCCCGCTGGCGTGGCCACCATGGCGCGTGCCGCCGGAAAACCGGTGCTGGCTTTTGCCGGCTCCATCGACGAACATCCTGAAGTGCTAGCCCGTTTCGACGCCGCCGTGCCGATCATCGACCAGCCCGTTTCGCTGGAAGACGCAATGCGCGACGCAGCACCTTTCTTACAGAGAGCGGCCGCCCGAACGGCGCGCCTTTTACGCTTTCCATTTCCTTTATGAGTCAAAAACGTATCGCACTATTGTTTTCCGGGCAGGGCGCCCAAAGCGTCGGCATGGGAAAAGAGCTTGCCGGACATTTCCCAGAGGTCGCAGAACTCTTCGCGCAAGCGGATTCCATTTTAGGCTACAAGTTGACCCAGATCATGTGGGAGGGCCCCGACACGGAACTCACCCAGACGCGCCATTGTCAGCCCGCGCTGTTTGTCCACGGAGTGGCATGTTTGAAGGCGCTCAAACTGGTAGCCGGAGAGTTTCCCGTGCACGCGGTTGCAGGGCTGTCTCTTGGTGAATTTACGGCGCACACTGCGGCTGGCTCGATGGACTTTGAAACGGGGTTGCGGCTGGTGGCCCAACGCGGCGCGTTCATGCAGGAAGCCTGCGAGGATACGTTAGGCGGCATGGCGGCCATGATCGGCGGCGAAGAGCCGGCGGTAATACAGCTCGCGCAAGAAACGAAAGTGGATGTCGCCAACTTCAACTGCCCCGGCCAGCTGGTGCTCTCCGGCGAAATCAGCCGCATTAACGAAGCCGTCAGCCGCGCCAAAGAACACGGCATACGCGCCGCCAAACCGTTGAATGTCGCCGGCGCGTACCATTCACGTCTGATGCGACCCGCCGCCGCGCGCCTTGGCTCGGTGCTAGCCGCCGCGCAATTCCAGAAGCCTCATTGCATCGTGTTCGCCAACATCAACGCCGCTTCGGTTTCCGAACCCGCCGACATTCGCCGCACGCTCGAAGAACAAGTCACGGGCTCGGTCCGCTGGACCCAGACGCTCGAAACTTTGCTCGATCAGGAGCATTGCGACCTCTTTTTGGAACTGGGCCCCGGCGGAATTCTTGCCGGCCTCCTCCAGCGCACCCGCAAAGGCACCCCTTGCCTCTCGGTCACTGACATGGCGAGTGTGACAGCGGCCGCCGAAGCACTCCACGCGCCTTAAACACCTCCCTTCCCCCCCCACGCCCCCACACCCCCCCCCCC
>CAIQKQ010000028.1 GCA_903872425.1 uncultured Opitutia bacterium
GAAGCCAAGCTTCCTCCCCTGCACCCCTCCATCAATTTTGCTCTGGTCAATCCGGCCAGAAAACATAACTAAAACCTACGCCCAAACTGTCCAACGATCGGGGACCACCTCAGTTAGCCAAGCACAGTAGGGGAAAGACGGTAATTGTTTGCGACATTGACGGAGGTGAACGGGCGCTTCTCGACCCGGTGGAATGTCCGAGCTTGCTGGCCTTTGATATCTTGGTTGAAGTGCATGAGGAAGGCAAATGGACCCCAAGCACATTGGCCTTGCTGAAGGCGCGCTTTGAAGCCACGCACCTCATCAAAGAAATTACGGCGACTGACCGTGAAAGCCTGACCAAATCCATGGCTGGCTTTGATGTAAACGCAGGCCCTGATCAAATTGGGGAGCTGGTGGATGAGCATAGATCAGACGGATTCAAATGGTTGTGGATGATAGCGATAAAATCAATCATCAAGGATGCAAAATCCAGTGATTCAAAGAAGTGAGGCGGTTTTGAAATGACCCAATCCTTTACGACAAAGCTCGGGCAGTGGAAGGGCTCGTTGCTGGCCTTCGCCGTCGGGCAGCCTGCCGTGCAAGTGTTGAACCTGCTCACTGGCTTCTTGCTCCTGCGGTGGTTGAGCGTGGCGGAATTTGCCATGTTTGGCGTGGCCTTCGCCTTTCAGTCAACGATCAATCAGCTCACCGATTTAGGGTTCTCGGGCTCCATTGTCGCGCTGGCGGGTGAGCGTGGAACCGAGCCGGCGTGGCTGGGGCGGTATCTGCGCTCGGCACGGCATTATCGCGGCCGAATGATGCTGGTCACTCTGGTCGTCGCCTCCGTGGTGTTCCCGCTGCTGACGTGGCGGCAAGAGTGGGGTGTAGGCACGAAGTTACTACTCTTTGGTGCCATCGCTCTAGCGGTGGTATTTCAAGGCCGGGTACTGTATGGCTCGCCGTTACTAGTGCATCGTCGGCTTCGGTCGTATTATCAGCCACAGATTGTCAGCGCGGCACTTCGGCTGTGCATGTGTTTGGGACTGCATCTGACGGGGATGCTATCGGGATGGACTGCTGCTTGGCTGGGCACCCTGGCCCTTGGCTTTGTCGGGTTGTACTATCGTCGCGCGGCGCGGGATTGTGTGCAGGAGCCGGCGGCGAGCGTGCCGGAGGCCAACCGGGAAATGCTAAGCTACCTCGCGCCGATGATCCCCGGGGTAGCCTTCGGAGCAATCCAAGGGCAACTGACCGTGGCCATCATCACCCTATTCGGTTCGACGGAAAGAATCGCTGAAGTTTCCGCACTAGGGCGCATCGGCCAAATATTCCTCTTGTTGAGCGCATTTAACGCCGTCATGATTGAGCCATATATCGCTCGGCTGCCTGAACAGATGTTACCACGACGCTATGTGCAGATTCTTGGCGGAGCTTTTGTACTGGCGGTGGTAATCGGAGCGGTGGGATTTCGTTTTCCGCGTCCGCTGTTGTGGCTACTGGGGTCAAAATACGCCGGTTTGGAGAGAGAGACAGGCTGGATTGTTGCATCGGCGTGCGTCAATTATTTCATTTCGGTCATGTGGACCATGCATGCTGCGCGCCGCTGGGTTTATTGGTGGAATACGGTTGTTTACATTTCTGCCCTCGTTTTGGTACAAGTCGGATGCGCAATAACGCTAGACTTGAGCCAGACTATGGGGGTGATTTGGTTCAGCCTGATTACGGCTCTGACCGTGCTGGGCGTCCAGATCGCCAATGGTGCTTATGGATTCATGCGCGGGATTAAAAAAGGACCAGCCGGCTAGAAAGTATTTATGATTTTTAATCACCTTAATTATGTTACTTTTGGGTGATTGCCATCGATTTTGTTGATATACTGCAAATGCCAGCCAAAGCCGAAGCGCCAATTCATTTCGTTTTTGCTGCCGATGAAGGCTACGCCATGCCTCTGGCAGTTTCATTGTATTCGACCATCAAATGGCTGGCGGCTCCAGCATGCACCACCATCCATCTTATTGATGGTGGTTTTACGGAAAAATCTAGACATAGATTGGAGGCAATCTGCCGTCGCAGGGGTGTGACTTTTAATTGGTGGAAAGCTGACAATGTACTGCCGGCGGAATTGATGGGGACACGTCATATAACCAAGGCCACCTATCTGCGGATCATGATCCCAAAGCTGCTGCCGGATACAATCTGCCGCGTGGTGTTTTTGGACTCGGATATTCTGGTTATGCGGGATGTGGTCGAGCTGGCGAAGGCGGATTTGCAAGGGCACAGTATTGGGGCGGTTCGCGAATACGCTGTGGCGGCGGTGTCGCATCCGTTTTCAGGGGTAAAGAACTGGCGTGAGCTTGGCCTGGCCGCTGACCTGCCGAGTTTCAACGCCGGTATCATGGTAATGGATCTGGAGCGGTGGCGAAGCCAGCGGGTGATGGAGCGGGTGATGGACTACATCCGCGACCATGTGGCTGACTTGGGCAACGGCGATCAAGATGCGCTTAACGCCGTGCTCGCCCATGACTGGCAGCCGCTCGGACTGGAATGGAATGTCCAGTATGCGCTGTATTACTTGGAGACGCTGGGTCAATGGCCATGGTATCAGGAGCTGCTGCCGCGCCGCCGCGAACTGACGGACAACGCCGCCATCTTTCATTTCACCGGCACACCCAAGCCATGGAACCACTGGTGTGGTCACCCCGCCACTTTTGCATGGACCATGGGTCTCTTGCGCTCGGGCTGGTTTTCGCCGCTCCAAGCTCTGGGTTGGGCGCTGAATTATTGGGCGCGACGCGGAGTTTTCTTTCTCACGGTTTGGGGTGGCTGGCGCAAGCTACGCGAGCGAGTCTGACCAAACTGCGTTTTCTCTGAATACTAGCGGTGGAAAGAACCAAAATATTTTTACCTTGTTCGGGCCTAGGACGAATTAGGCGCGGCTACGAGTCGTTCACGCAGGAATGTTTCGAGGCATTGCTCGATGAGCCGAGACTCGACCTGCATCTATTCAAAGGCGGCGGCTCACTAGGTGGAAACGAGACCGTGCTGTGGAGCCTGCCACGTGCATCCGCACCGGCGCGTTGGCTGGGCCGGCTATTACGGCGCGACGCGTATTTCGTCGAGCAGCTCACGTTTTTTCTCGGCCTACGCAGGCATCTTGCGGCCGGACAGCCCGACGTGGTTTATTTTAGCGACGGCAATCTCGGCAACCTGCTGTGGCGGTGGCGTCGCAAGCACGGACAGCGCTATCGGCTCATCTTGTCCAATGGCGGTCCATTGTCACCGCCATTTCCACGCTGGGACATGGTGCAGCAGGTATCGGCGGTGTATTACGACGACGCGAAACGGGCAGGGCAGCCGGACGACCGGCAAGTGTTGTTGCCTTATGGCTTCGCCATCCCGAAAAAATTGGCGGTGGTGGAGCCGACGGCCAATGCGGCGTTGCGCGCGCGGCTGGGCCTACCGACGGACCGGCCGGTTTTACTCTCGGTGGGCGCAGTCAACGCGTCGCACAAGCGGATGGACTATCTCGTCCGCGAGTTGGCGGCGTTACCCGCGCCACGTCCGTATTTGCTAATGCTGGGGCAGAGCGAAGACGAAACGGCCAGTATCCTAGCGTTGGCCGAGCAATCGCTCGGTCATGGAAATTTTGCAATTCGCAGCGTAAGATTAGAGGAGATGGAACAATATTATCAGGCCAGCGATTTGTTTACGCTGGCTTCATTGCAAGAAGGATTCGGCCGTGTCTTCATTGAGGCTCTCGCTCATGGTCTGCCCTGCCTTGCTCACGACTATGCGGTCGCGCGCGAGGTGCTGGCGGAGAAGGGATTTTACGGTAATTTCCGCGAGCCGGGTGCGCTCGCGGGATTGGTGTTGAATGCGCTCGCCTTAGGGAGTGCCGAGGCTGCCCGCCATGCCCGGCACCGTCGTGCGTATGAGCGGTTCTCGTGGGACATGCTCGGTGGGCAATATGTTGCGATGTTGCGCCAGTGCGCCGCGATGGAGCCGAATACATGCGCAGGTGGATACGTACACGGACAACCTGCGCCATGAAATTTTCTGTCATAATTCCCACCTGTCATCGCAACGACGATCTCGCACGGTGCTTGGAGCGGCTCGCGCCCGGAGCGCAAACTTTGGAAGCGGAAAACTACGAGGTGATCGTGACCGACGATGGACGGACAAGCACAGCAGAGAGGATGGTCCGCGAACAATTTCCGTGGGCACGTTGGGTGCAGGGTCCGCGCCGCGGCCCAGCGGCGAACCGCAACAACGGGGCGCGGCAGGCAGGTGGCGAATGGCTCGTTTTTACTGACGATGACTGTTTGCCTGTTCCCGCTTTTTTGTCCAGCTATATGGTCGCCACAACAAGCAGCAGCGTGTCGGTCTTGGAGGGAAAGACCTCTCCTGTCGGAATTCGCCAACGAACCGATATGGAATGCCCGGCCAACGAAAACGGCGGCTACCTCTGGTCATGCAACATGGCGGTGCGAAAAGATCTGTTTGAGAAGATGGAGGGGTTTGACACAGGCTTTCCGGGGCCGGCATTGGAGGATGTGGACTTTCGCACCCGTCTGAAAAAGGCCGGTCACTTATTTGTTTTTGTTCCGAATGCCTTGGTTTTGCACCCATGGCGCGCAGGCCGGGGCTTTGATTTTTGCAAGCTGCAGAACCGGAGCATGGCCTATTTTGTGGGGAAACATCCCGAAGCCGCGTACATGGTATCGTACAGAAACCTGACCTACGAGCTAGCCCACAAAATCCTGAAGCAACTCCCCCCCGTGGCCATCGCGTGCCGGGGCCGGGGCGTGGCGCGCAGTTTGGCGCTCCTCGTCTACGGCTACTTCATGGCGTTGCGTTATGCCCGCTCTGGGAAAAAATAGCTGTATGCCTAGCATCCCTATGACATTCACCGTGGTCATCCCCACGATGAATCGGAGCGAGGACCTCCGGCGCTGTCTGGGTGCGCTGAAGTCGCAGGAGCGGCTGGCGGACGAGGTCATCGTCGTGATCGGCCCCGGCGACCATGTCGCCACACAGGTCTTCACCGAGGTGGCGGCCGGGAGGGACAACTGGCGCTCGCTCCCGGCGACCCGACCAAGCGTGGTTGAGGCACTGAACCTCGGACTAACCGAGGCCAAGGGTGATATCATTGTGCTCACGGATGACGACTCCGAGGCCCCACCTTTCTGGTTACAACGGTTGGAGCGGCATTATCTGGCCGATGCCAGAGTCGGGGCCGTGGGCGGGCGTGACCGTCTCGTGCTCCCGTCTCACCCTTGGCTGGAGAATCCCCCACCGGCCAAGTGCGTCGGCCAGTTCAACTGGTATGGTCTGATGCTCGGCAACCACCATTGCGGGGCCGTCAACTCGCCGCTGGAGGTGGACATGCTCAAAGGAGTGAACCTTTCCTTCCGCCGAGCGGCCTTTCCCGCAGGTAAAATTGATTCCTACCTGGTCTCTTACGGGGCCGAGGTGGGGTGGGAGGTGGACATATCGCTTTCCATCCGCCAAGCTGGCTGGAGAATCATTTACGACAACGATATCTGGCTCCGCCATCACGTCGGCCAGCGAACAGAAGGGGACGGCCGAAATGAGATGACCAGCGCCCCGGCTTTACGGCGGGCGCAAAACACTTCCTACCTATCGGCCGTGTATCAGCCGTTTTGGCAAGTGGTGATGGTGGAGCTACGGGCGGCGCTAGTTGGGGCGCGGTTTCAGCCGGGCTTGATCTGGGGTATGCGTGGGGCGCTCGCAGGTAATCCCGCAACGCTTGCGGCGGTGTTGAGGCTATTCGGCGCACGCTGCCGCGGTATGGCCGATGGGCGGAAGGCGCGTGTGAAGAAGTTTTTCAAGCGCGGCTTGAGCAAAGCGCGACCCCCACAGGCATGAGCGCGAGAAAAATATGCCTGTTCACCGCCCATTCTCCGCTCGGCGGTGGTGGCGGCGTGATCCTGCGCAGCCTCGTCGCCCATTTGCCCGAGTTCGAGATAGACTGGAAATACACGGCGGAAGCCGCCGCACCCGGCCATGAAGTAGGCTACTTAGGCCGGGGGCTGGTGGGCGGGAGTATTGGACACGACATTTGGCAGACTGGAAAAATGCTGGCCGGCGCGAGCAGCCCGGCGATCGAAGGGCTGGTCACACAACTGCTCGCCACGGAGTGCGACGGATACTGGATTGTCTCGCATAACGAAGGCCTGCGGGTGGCGGTGGAGTTGGCTCGTCGGCAGAAGCAGCGTCCCGTTCACCTGACCTTTCATGACGACTGGGAGGGGGCGCTTTGCGCCCGATCACTGCGCTACCGCTGGTTCGGCCGGCTAGCACGCAAGCTTACGGTGACTGCGTTGCGCGAGGTATCGTCCTTCGATGTGATCAGCCAGGGTATGCAGGATTACTACCATACCTTGAGCGCAAAAAACGGGCCAGTCTGCCATCGCTACTTGCCTGCAGCAGCGCTGGAGCAAGGGTCACACGGCGACACATCATCTTCCGATGACTTGACGGTCGGACACATCGGTTCCATTTACGACCGGGCGGATTTAGTCAAATTTTTGGCCGTATTACAACAACATGGCTGTGCGGTGGGGAGTAAGGTGGTTCTAAAAATGTGGGGCTGCCATCTGCGGTCCGAGCATATACCCTCGTTTTACCGGGATAGCGTTCGATTGTATCCGCCGCTAGCAGAGGCAGCGGCGCTGAATGAGCTCAGGCAGTGCGATTTCGTCTATGCGATGTATCCGCAGTCGCGTCGGCTGGCGCTCTTCTCGCGCACTAGCCTGCCCACCAAACTCACGAGCTATGTGCAGGCTGGTCGGCCGATCCTGAGCCATGCGCCGGCCGCCAGCACCTTAGCCCGATTTGTTGCAGCCACCGGCGTGGGAGAAAATTGGACAGGGAACGATTGTGA
>CAIQKQ010000029.1 GCA_903872425.1 uncultured Opitutia bacterium
GGAGCGGCCCTTCAGGCCGCCCCGACCGTGTATCGTCTCACTCCTCCCAGCACGTTGTTCAGTTTCAACGACGCCTTACCGCCGATTATCGCGCGGTTTTTACCCGGACAATTTTTTGACCTACAATGCACGGTTGCTCCAGACAGCGGCCAGACCATCACGGGGGTGCAGTTCTTCGTAGACAATATCGCCGTCACGGGCACGGTGTCCAACACCGCCGCCACCGTGACGACCATCACGAACGTTGTCGCCAGCGTCGCCGTCAACATCGCCACGCCGACCAACACCCAGGTTTTTTCGCTGCGCCACTACGCCAACAACACGGCCGGCGTGCACACCCTCAAGGTTATCGCCACGCAGAGCGACGCGCAGACCGTGCAGGCCTCGGGCAACTTTGAGGTGCAAGCTATTAACACGGTTGGTCGCCGCGCGAAAAACATCATCATCCTCATCGGTGACGGCATGGGTGCCGCGCACCGCACGGCTGCCCGCATCATGAGCAAAGGGGTCCAGATGGGCAAGGCGGTGGACAAGCTCGCCATGGACAAATTTCCCGTCACCGGAATGGTCGAAACGGCCTCGCTCAATTCCATCGTGCCCGACTCTGCCCCCGGTGCGTCATGCTACTCGACGGGAAACAAGGGCAACAACAACCAACTGAACGTGTTTCCCGACGACACGCTTGCTGATTTCGATAATCCCCGCGTGGAGACCATCGGCGAATTTCTCGCCCGTACCGGCGGCAAGTCCCTCGGCATCATCACCACGGCCGATGTGTTTGACGCCACTCCCGCCGCGTTCGGCCCACACACGGCGGTTCGCGCCGACGGCACCGGTATCTGCGACCAATACCTTGATGAGATCGTCCCCTTCGCCAACCTCAAGGTGTTGATGGGCGGCGGTCGCAAATGGTTTCTCCCGAACACCACGATCGGATCTGGTCGTACCAGCGGCACCGACTCCGTCCTCCCGGCTGACATCGCCAACGCCTGGGGCCGCCCCGTCGGTGCGCTCGACCCGACCCGCGATTTGTTGAGCGATTTCCAAACCGCCGGCTTCACCTACGCGCCTGACCGCACCTCGTTGAACGCCATCTCCAACAGCACCGACAAGCTCATCGGCCTTTTCACCTTCAGCAACATGAACGTCGCTAAGGATAAGATTGACGGCCGCCGCAACAATCAGGCCGCCGCCCTCAGCAACACGGTTGTCGGCGCCTACGGCTTCCCCGACCAGCCCATGCTCGACGAGATGGCCGACAAGGCCCTCCAGGTCCTCAGCAAAAACCTCAACGGTTTCGTTCTCATGATCGAGGGCGCCTCGATTGACAAACAGTCGCACAACATGGATCCCGAGCGCTCCATCGAGGACGTTATCGAGTTCGACAACGCCGTCGAGAAGTGCCGCCAGTTCCAAATCGCGAACCCCGACACCCTTGTCATCATCACGGCCGACCATGAGTGCGGCGGTCTTTCGGTCATCGGCAGCTCAATGGTGACCAACGCCTCTCTCACCACCCGTGCGGCCTCCGGCGGCGGTGCGGCCCAGCTCCGCACCAACGTCGTCGGTACGTTCGACAACGCGAAGTTTCCCCAATACCCGCTCAACGCTGACGGCTATCCCACAAGCACGGACGTTGATTTCAAGATGCTCATCGGCTGGGCCGCCAATGCGGATCGTAATGAGGACTGGCTCACGAACCCCCTCCCACTGCGTGACAGCCAGCAACCGACGAGCGGCACGCCCTACGGCAGTATCGTCAGCACGCTACCCAACCTTCCCATCAACCGCGACACCGCCGGTGCCTTTGCTATCACCGGCCAGATCGCCGATACCACGGCCGCTCACACCGCGAACGACATCCCGCTCTCGGCCCTCGGTCGCGGCTCGGTGCTCTTCACTGGCTACATGGACAACACCGACGTGTTTTTCAAAATGATGCAGGCCACCCTCGGCGGCTCCAACTGAGCGCCCGCTCCAGCAACCTTAATCGGAGAAACTCCACATGAGAAAATCATTCGTCGCCCTCCTCGCCGTCGCCGCTTTTGCGGCGACGGCCGGGAGCACCTTTGCTGGGGGAGGCCTAAACGCCTCCTTCAATTTTGACAGCCAAGCTTCGGGCAGTCTCGCCAGCCTGTTCAACACCTCGCAGGTCACGTTTCACAACGCGAAATTTGCCCCTTCGCTTGACGGCTTCGGCGACCCTATTACCGGTACGGATCATTGGCAGATTGACGCGGCTAGTGACACGGACTTCCCGCTACTCGTGCAAAACCCGTCGATCTTCGGCCGGGGCAGCGCGCCGTCGGGGATCAACGCTCTGAACGGTCTCGACCAAGAAATCCTTGTCCAGTTCGACCAGGCCTACGATCTCTCGTCGTTCTCGGTCACACTCGACAACGACACCTTCGGCCTGTCCTCGGCGCAGATTAACTTCATCAACGGATCGGGTATCCTGTTGAGTGTCGGTGCCAACCAAAACATCGCCGGTCTCGTCGTCAGCCAAGGTGCGGTCGCTGGCGTTACAGGGGTCGTGCTGCCCGCGCTTGCGCTCTACGACAACCTCTCGGTTGTCGGAACGGTAGCCGCAGTCCCCGAGCCCTCGACGTGGGCCGCCATCGCTGGCGTCGCTGCGCTCGGCCTCGCCATCGCGCGCCGCCGCCAGCGCGCTACCGTCGCCTGAACATCGTCCCCGAGTCCAGCCGGATTAGGCCATCTGGCCGGACGCCAACAACGAATCTGCGGCGGTTTCGCACCGCCGCAGATTTTTTGTGCGTATTGATGGTGAGCCCAGCGGGAGTTTAGACCCTCCTAACGGGTGATTGTGATACCAAAGAGGAAGGGTTTACCTGCGCCGCCGAAGTAGAACGTAGCCCAGTACGGTCATGCCGGCCAGCAGCGTGAGGGTGGTTGGCTCAGGAATCGCCGCCACCGTGTAATTAATTGTCAGCGCCGGCTTACCGATCGCCGACTCGCGCGAAGCGAAACGAATAGCGATGCCGGTGCTCACCTCGTCCTGCGCGCGTAGCATCCAGCCGAAATTACCCGCAGGGTTCGTTAGCCACGACTGCACGTCTGCCGCGAGGTCAGCCGATGCAAACTCCGCGGTCACCGTGCTGCCCGTGATGAACTGTGTCGCGCGTGCGTCGAGCGCGAAGTCCCCACCGGGTGTAGCCCACGCGGTGCCGGGCACATTGAAAAAGCGCACGTTCCACGTCGCATCATTCGTAGCCGCATTGGCCCCGGTCGCGCCGCCGCGGGCGGCTGAGGATACTCCTTGCCCCCAGTCGGCGAGCAGGGTGAAAACGTTCACGGTGCTCGCATGGTTTTGCGGAGTAGTAACTGTCAGACTGAGGGTGGCCGAGTTGATCAACGCCCCGGTGGGCAGCGAGCCGACGACATCAAAGGCCAGAAGGGCGCGCATAATATCGCCATGGCCGCTGCGGCCGGCGAATAATTCGTCGCCTAGGCCGTCGCTCTTGTCCGTCGGGCCAAAAAGCGTGTTGTCCTTCGTCGGCGTGAGCACGATCGTAGAGGCGGCGGCATGCGCCGGACACATCGCAAGTGTGGCAGCAACGAGCGTGGCGGGGAAAAAATGGCGGGCGAGCCGATGTTTCATGCTGAACAAAGACGCGAGCTAATCTATATGGGCGAAAATCTGCGTCTTCCCAACCCGAAGGCGTATGAGTCGGGTCCGGCCGCCATCTTCAGTGTTCGGCAACACGATTACTTCATCGCCCAGGCCAGCCCATGGGTCGTCACTCGTCTCCACCGCTGCGCCAGAATCGGCGATCATCGGACCGGTGTCTGGAGCGAATAGCGCTGTATCGGCTGCCGGCTCTGGCGTGATCGGAGCGCGAGGGCTGAAGAGAATGAAGCCGCCCATGTTGCCCTCATCATGCGGTGCCGGGCGCGGAGCCGGACCAAAACTCGCGAGTACGAAACGGCGTCCAAGGTTCCCCCAATCATCGGAATCATCCGGCTCGGCCTCAGCCGCCGCGAGAGTGGCGGCCAGCGCCTCGGTTATGTCCTCACTCACGGCCGAAGCTGAGCCGCCCGGCGTGACGCCGAGGAATGCCTGCGCCAGTTCCAATGTGAACGCACGTCCTTGATAGCGCACGCGTAACTGGTCGAGTTCCGTGTCGTATCCACGTACAACTAGTGTCTCGTCTGCGAGCTCAGTAGCGATCGTCGCGCTCGAGTCGACCTCCACCGGCACCCAAAAAATTTCGCCAGTATCGTGGTCAACTATGCCCGCGAGCGTCGTACCGCCGGCTGTCACCACACCGCGAAATTCCAACGCCCGGCTTGATCCTCGGTCTGCGCCGCCGCCTGCGTCGGGCCGTGGTATAAAGGGTGAGTTCTGGAGCAATCCGTCGAGTGAGATTCCGGCTGCCGTCGCGCTCAACGCAAGGCCCAACCCGACAAGCAGGCCGATGAATATAGTGCGTAGAAAGTTCATGAGGACAAAGGCCCTACGTGGGACGTGGCGGGCGCTGGCGGACTGTTTTTCCACGCGTACATCAGCGCAAGCCCGTCCCGACCGCTTTGCACAAAAGTAACATCCGTGGCATGGCCGGCGACCGAGGTCGCACTTGCGGTGGGCCGTGCGCACGCTATGGTGATCGTCATGAGAACTGACCGTCCGTTCGGGCCAACGTGCGCCATGGCTCTTATTTTGGTGCTGGCCGGGCCATTGGGCGCGCAATATGCGCCCATGCCCCAGCCGCCAGCTCCTGCTCCGGCCGCTCCGTCAGTCGCCGTGCCAAAGGGCAAGGACGAGTCCAAATCCGCTTTGCCTGCCGCGAAGATAGAGGGGGTTGTAATCGCCCGCGCCGATGGCCGCTGGCTCGGCCTCGCCCTCGAGGGGAACAACTTCAAACTACATTTTTACGACAAGGACAAGAAGACGGTAAAGCCCGATGCGGCCCGTGCCTCCGTGCGCTGGAATCCTGTCGGTAAAACCGGCGAGCTCCGCACGGTGCTCAACCCAGCCGGGGACACGCTGGTCTCACCGCTATTCGTTGCCCCGCCGCTTACCTTCCGCGTGTTTCTCACTCTGCTCTCGGCCGAGGACCAAGTGCTCGAGACCTATATCGTGGAAATGCGCGGCCCTTGAAGCGCATGTTGGCCACGACTGGATAACTGGTGCCAGAGGCCGGGATTGAACCGGCGACCAAAGGCTTATGAGTCCTCTGCTCTACCACTGAGCTACTCTGGCGAACACAGCTTAAGGCCACGGACCGCAATGGTACATAGCCGCCGCAATACCGGCATGGCGAACCCGCTTTATCACTGGATGATTTAAAGCAGGCAAACTGAATCGTTGGCCAGAGAGGCCGCAGATGAAGCTCGCATGGTGTTGTTTCATCGAGTGGCGGAGAAACCAGGATTGCTTGGTATTAAGCGGGCGTTACTATGCTTTGCGCAAGCGAGCTGACAAGCAATTTCGCCGCTCGCTCAAGACCAAGGAGGGCAAGTAGGTCGGTCGTCGGCTGGCGGTATCGCGAGAGCAGGCGGGTAATCTGGCAAATATCAACGATACCAAGTTTTCACTCGGTGGGCGGGCCGCCGAAGTGGGTCGCATGGCTAGCATAGGCGGCGGTGTCGACGAGCATGGCGTCGATCGCGGCGGCAATCGGTGCAGCGATGGCAAGACCGGAGAAGACGGCCTTGTCGCCGATGGCGTCGGTCACGACAAAAGCGGGGCGTTGCGAAATTTGATGCGCGTGAAATGCCGCCGTGCTGGCGTCGACGCTCGCGGCGACGGCCGGTGAAGCAGCGCGGGCTTGGAGTTTTTTGGCATCGAGTTTACCGGCCTTGGCGGCGACAGCCGTAGCCGTGGCAAGACGGCCGATTTTTTTGCCCTCGCGCAGCGCGGCGGTGGCGAGCGCGAGGCGCACGGTGTCATCGGTCGCCCCAAGTCCGCGCGCGGCCTCGGCGACAAGGTTGGCGGCGCGGTAGTCGCCCTTGAGTGCCGGATCGATCCAACCGGAGTTGAGCATGAAGGGTGAACGCATGATGCTACCACTGCGCTGGTAGAACCAGTCACATTGACCGGATGTGGTTGGGAAGTCGCCAGGGTTCATCAGCGCAATGCGCCACTCGAAGTTGACGCGGCCGGCATAGCGCGTTTGCAACTCGGCCCACGCCGGCTCGGCCCAGAAGCACCAGGACGACATGACCTCGAGGTAGTAGGTGACGGTGACGGGAAAGGGCATGGGAAAGTGGGCTTAACGCAAAGGCGCAGAGAGGCGAAAGTCGCGAAGAAATGCAAATCGCGAAACGCAGGGCGATTTTTCAATATGGTGAAACAGGGTAGGGTCGTTGTCTCGGTGTTTGGCCCCAGTTGGTCTAGGAGCGAGTTTCTGAACGGCGGCTGCAAGACACATACCGTTCAGGAAAACTAGTCATCCTCAAACGCGGCAGGGCAGAGGAGTGGAAACCAAGAGAGACCGATTGACGGAACGAGGCCGCATGGGGATTTCTGCGTTTCTGTCCTAACGCGCTTCCGAGATCAAATTCCGAAAAATGCCTTCGCGTTGGCAGTCGTGAGTGCGGCGAATGTCTCCAAGCTCACTTGGAAAATTTCCCGCGCGGCGAACTCGGATGTGTGGCGAATGTAGGCGGGCTCGTTGGTCTCGCCACGGTGCGGCGTGGGGGCGAGCCAAGGGGCGTCGGTCTCGACCATCAGGCGGGCCAAACCCTGGGCTTTCGCGGCGGCACGGACGGCTGCGGCACTTTTGTAGGTGAGGATTCCGGTGAACGAGCCGCGCCCGCCGCGCTGGTTAAGCTCAGCGATTTCTGCCACAGCTTCGCTGAAGCAGTGAAACACGACGAGGGACCAGTCCACGCCGCTGGCATCAATCATTTCCACGGTCTCACGGAACGCTCCGCGCGAGTGGACGATAAGCGGACAGCCGAGCTGCTTGGCGAGTGCGAGCTGCGCCGCGAACGCGGCGCGCTGCCACGAGAAGATGTTTTCCGCCGCGGCGGGATCTTTCGGCAGATGGAAGCGGTCGAGACCGCATTCGCCGAGGGCGACTGGGGAGGGCGGTGGCGCGGGGTGGGGCGGAATCGTCAGCTCCGAGGCTGCTGAACCCGACATGCCCCGCCGTCGCGTCCCAATCCAGAATGCCTCCAACTGCGCGATTTCGCTTTCCCAGTTCTCGTCGACGGAGCACGGGTGCAGGCCGACGGAAAAATGCACGGTGCCGCGATATGTGGCGGCGAGGTCGCGGTAGAGCGACCAGTCCTCGCTGGATGTGCCGACGGTGATCATGGCGCTGACGCCAGCGTCGCGCGCGCGGCCGAGCGTTACGTCGAGCGTGCCGTTCTTTGCGTAAGATGCGAGGTGAAGA
>CAIQKQ010000030.1 GCA_903872425.1 uncultured Opitutia bacterium
AACCGCCCTACTTCCTTATACCCGTTTCTTGCCCTCGTATTCGCTCTTGTTCTCGCGCCGGCCCGCGCGGCCGACAATCCCGCCCGGCCGGCGTCGGCCATGCCGGCGACTGTCCCGCCCGCCGGCCCGGCATTGGCGCTTGACGAGGCCGTGGCTCGTGCCCTCGCGCAAAACTTCGACCTCGCCATTCAACGGCTCTCCAACGCGAGCTCCCGCGATTCCGTTGTGGTCGCCGACGCTGACTTCGACCCCACCCTGAACGCTAGCACCAGTAAGTCCCGTTCGGAGTCCGCCCTCCTCGGCAACACCACGCCCAATTCATTGCGTGATTCCGAGAACGCCCGAGTTGGTATCACTAAGCGCATTGACAGCGGTGCGACCCTCGGCCTCACGGAAACGCTTAATCGTTCCAAAAGCAGCTTCGGGGCACCCAATCCCTCCTATGGCGGCGACCTTACCATCACGATCCGCCAGCCCTTGCTACAAGGCGCGGGCACGGCCGTGAACCGCGCCAGCCGCGATCGCGCACGGCTCGGCGTCCAACGCGCCAACGCCGACCTGAAGGGCACCGTGCTCACGGTTGTCCGCAATGTCGAGTCCGCCTATTACAACCTCGTGTTTGCCCGCGAGCAGCTTGGAGTCCGCCAATTCGCCTTCGATATCGCGCAGAAATTTCTCGATGAAACGCAGCTCCGGCGTGCTGCCGGTGACCGTACTCCGCTCGATGTGACGCAGGCCACACTCAGCGTCGAGCAGGCCCGGCTCAACGTTGTCAACGCGATCGATGCCGTTCGCTCGCGTGAGGACGCACTGCTCGCACTCATCGGTCGCTTTGAATTCGATCAGCTCATCGGCCCCGTGGCGCTCGGCGATGAGCCGGTGCCAACCCTTTCACTCGCCAGCTCTTACGCCCGCGCCCGCGCGAGCCAGCCTGACCAGCTCTCCGCCCGGCTCGCGTTGGAGCAGGCCCGTCTCGACCTTCTCACTGCCGAGAATAACCTTAAGCCTACACTCGATGTCGACGCCTCGCTTGGTCTTGCCAGCACCGAGGGATCCTACGGTCGGGCCTTCACCGAGCCGATCACCGCTCACGGCTACGATTGGTCGCTCGGCTTCAGCCTTTCGGTGCCGTGGGGCCAGCGTGCTGACAAGGCCCGCTTTCGGCAGGCACAGACCAGCCTCTCCAGCGAAGAGGCCAGGCTTCAGCAGCTCGACCAAAATTTGCTCGCCTCGGTCCGAGCCGCCGTCCGCGCGGTCGAGACCAGCCGCGAGAGCCTCAAGATCGCTACGCTCGCACTCCAGCTCAGCAAGGAGCAATATGACGCCGAGGACGCCCGTTTCCGGGCCGGCCTCTCGACCGTCCGCCTCGTCAACGACGCGCGCAACGACCTAAACAATGCGCAAATTTCCGAGCTCCAGTCCCGCGTGAACCTCCGCCAGTCGCTTTCCGACCTCTCCCGCCTCGAGACCACGACCCTCGAACGCTATCGAATCAAGCTGGCGGAGTAACCCTCGGGTCATCTGGGCAAGCCGTGGTGAAACCAGGCGCCTTGCCAGCGAGGACGCTAAAGGCAAAGACGAGACCAAATGAGGCAGATCCTGCTTCATTCCAACGGCTTCTAGCAAAGATCAATACGCTATCAACCACAGGTGGCCGAATCCTCGTGGTGCAAACCGGCATCATTTCAACCGTCCACTCGTTCGCCGCCCCACACGACGACGTCAATTTGTCGCGAGAAATGTAGCAGTGGGGGTACCGCGTCGGGCTTCAGACCATGCGACGCAAACATCGTGTTGCGCTGTATGTTCGCCTCCGCCGGTTGCAATGGCCATGGGGCGTGATGCACCTCGTTGCGCCAGAGAGAGCCATCGGGCGCGCGGGCGTAGAGGCAATAACGCTCGGTTAGCCAGTGTTCGAGCGTGCCTTGCGCCGCGCGATACACCGCCCCGGTCGGCCGATAGGTGCCGGCAAACTCCGCTCCGGTCCGCTGCGATTCGTAGCGGAATCCAGCCTGCTCGTCGACCTTGAGAGACATCCGCGCGAGATAGTAGGGCAGATGAAAGAAACGTCTCGCTGCCCACACCGCGAGCGGATTAGCCGCGTCGAGACTCAGGAACCACACGCCGGGTCGGCCGTTGCGCTCGACATAGAGACGCACATTCATTTCTGGAAACGCCGACACCCACGGCAGATCGGGCAGCCCACGGCGCATGACACCCGTCATGCGAAAAGGCACGAGGCCGATCCAGGAGGTCCCGCCAAACTCCTGAACGATGAGGCCGTCCGGCACAAGTGGACGGAGCGCAGCCGCCGGGATGGGCCAATGTGCAAAGAGTAAATCATGCCACGACTGCCGCCAGCGCCACGGCCTGTCCGGCAGCGGCCAAGGCCGGTGTTCCAACTGCAATAAGGCCGGGTGCATGGTAGGGCATCGCGTCCGATCCGACCCGCGATGTCAAAACGAAGTCATGTCGTGGCTTCCCAACCAAATTTTTGCAAGACGGCCTGTCCTATAAATCATCAGGCGCATAGATTGCTGCAATCACCGCAATCAAGAGCTGGGGGGAAGTGGGAGAGGAGCCTGAGGACAAACGCAGGGGTGATATCGCTGCTCACACTATAGGGAAGTTCGCAGTCTCAGCTACGACGGGACGGGTAATTTTAGCCATGGCAAACTTTCAGCACCGCGTAGGTGCGTTTGCCTTTGCGGAGGAGGAGGTGTTTTCCGAAGAGCAGGTCGGCAGTCGTCGCGGCTCGGGCGGCGTCGGTGATACGAGCGTTGTTCAAGTAGATGCCGCCGCCTTCGAGGTCTTTGCGGGCTTGGCCTTTGGATGGGCACACGCCGGCGTGGACGAGCAGCTCCGTCAGTGTGGTGCCGGG
>CAIQKQ010000031.1 GCA_903872425.1 uncultured Opitutia bacterium
CCCAGCAGCAGTAGCAGGGCGCCGACAAGCAGGATCCCCATCATTACTGGGTAGTCGCGGTCGAGCGTGGCCGAGAAGCCGAGTAGGCCGAAGCCGTTGATGTCGAATATCGTCTCCACCAGCACCGATCCGCTGACGATCACTGTGATGCCCTGCCCGAGCGTTGAGACGACCGGCAGTATCGAGTTTCGCAGTGCATGGCCAAGCACGGCCCGGCGGAAGCTGACGCCCTTGGCCGCCGCTGTCCGCATGTAATCCGCGGCCAGATGGTCGAGTAGATGATTCTTCACCAGCATCGTTGTGAGCGCGAAGCTGCCGACGAGGTAACACGCCAGTGGCATTACCCCGTGGCTTACGAGGTCGGCGAACTTGTCCCACGGCCCGAGCTCGGCAAAATCGCGCCCGACAAAACCGCTCATCGGAAACCAACGCAGCCGTGCCGCGAAAAACACCAGTAGCAGGGTGCCGAGCGCGTAGCCGGGAATCGCGTAGCCGGCGAAGATGAGTACCGAGGTCGCACTGTCCAGCACCGTGCGATGACGGATGGCTTTCACGATTCCGAGCGGCAGGCACACGGCGTAGGTGAGCGCCAGCGCGATCAGCCCGTAGGTGGCCGAGACCGGGATACACTTTGCAATCATCTCGCTCACCGGTGTTTGATAGCGCGTGGACGAGCCTAGGTCGCCGTGTAAAATTTTGCCCAGCCAGCGTAGATAAGCCCGGTGGGCTGGCAGGTCAAAGCCGTAATAGGTCTTGAGCTGGTCGAGTTGCTCCGTGGAAAGCTGCGTGCTGCGACTGGTCTTGCTCGCGCGCTGCCCCTCGCCGCCGCCCACTCGCGCTTCCATTTCCGCACGCTCGAGTGGCCCGCCAGGCGCGAACCGCGTGATGAGAAAGACGATAAACGTAATTCCCAGCAGCGTCGGCGGTATGAGCAGCAGGCGACGGAGGAAGTAGGCGCGCATGAGGTGACGGGGGGATGAAAGCGGGCTGTACCTCGACGCGCAAGCGTCGCTTGCGCTTGTCGGTGGGCGATTCACTAACAGGATCACTCAGCCTGCGAAGAAATCGGGCTAATTTTAATCGTGTCCAACGTCCATAAGTGTGGCAGGCTGCTTCCCCATGATCCGCCTCGGTGTCCTCAATATCTCCGATCGTGCCAGTGCCGGCGTGTACGCCGACACGCCCGGTCAGGCTTGTGTCGCGCTACTACGCGAGTGGATTGAGACGCCGTTCGACCTCGACTACAAGATCATCCCTGATGAGCGCGCGCGCATCGAGGCTGAGCTGTGCCGCATGGCCGATGAGTCGGGTTGCTGTCTTGTCGTAACGACCGGTGGCACCGGTCCTGCGCCACGCGACGTTACGCCTGAGGCGACCGCGGCCGTGTGCGAGAAAATGCTCCCGGGCTTCGGTGAGCTGATGCGCGCCACTTCGCTCAAATTTGTGCCGACGGCCATCCTCTCACGGCAGACGGCCGGCGTCCGCGCCCGGACGCTCATTGTGAACTTACCCGGCCGACCTAAAGCGATCCGCGAAAATTTGGAAGCGGTGTTTCCGGCGAACCCATATTGTGTGGACTTGATCGGCGGTCCGAGGCTGGAGACTAATCCAACGGTGATGAAAATTTTCCGACCGCCGAGCTGACGTTCTACACAGAGAGAACTAGCGCGATA
>CAIQKQ010000032.1 GCA_903872425.1 uncultured Opitutia bacterium
GAGTTCGGCTTCCTTGGTCATCTTCTCGACCTCTTCCTTCGAGAGGCCGGACGAACCCTGAATGGTGATTTTTTGATCCTTGCCGGTGCCGAGGTCTTTGGCGGAAACGTGCAGGATGCCGTTCGCATCAATATCAAATGTCACCTCGATCTGCGGTGCGCCGCGAGGAGCGGGTGGGATGCCGTCGAGCTTGAAGGTCCCCAGCACCTTGTTGTCGCGCGACATCGGACGCTCGCCTTGGATCACGACGATTTCGACACCGGGCTGATTGTCACTATAAGTGGAGAAAGTTTGGGTCTTCTTTGAGGGAATCGTCGTGTTGCGCGGGATCATCGCCGTGGCGACCTGCCCGGCCGTCTCGATGCCGAGTGTCAGCGGCGTCACATCGAGCAGCAGCACGTCACGCACCTCGCCCTTGAGCACGCCGCCTTGCACCGCCGCGCCGATAGCCACGACCTCGTCGGGGTTTACGCCTTGGTGTGGCGGCTTGCCACCCAATTTGTGCGCAATCTCCACGACTTTCGGCATACGGGTCATCCCGCCGACAAGCACAAGCTCGTCAATTTTCTCCGCGCTGAGGTCCGCGTCTTTTAGACAGCTTTTGAACGGCGCAATGCAGCGCTCAAACAGCGCGTCGCAAATTTGCTCCATCTTCGCCCGTGAGAGGGGCACATTGAGATGCTTCGGCCCACTCGCGTCGGCGGTGATGAACGGCAGATTGAGGTCGTAGCTCGTCGCCGACGAGAGCGCGATTTTAGCCTTCTCGGCCTCTTCTTTGAGCCGCTGAAGCGCCATCGGGTCTTTGCGGAGGTCAATGCCGTTTTCCTTTTTGAATGTATCCACCAGCCAGCCAATAAGCGCCTCGTCCCAGTTGTCGCCGCCGAGGTGGGTGTCGCCATTGGTCGCCTTCACTTCGAACACCCCGTCGCCAATCTCCAGCACCGACACGTCAAACGTGCCGCCACCAAGGTCGAACACCGCGATTTTCTCGTCTTTCTTTTTGTCTAGACCGTAGGCAAGCGACGCCGCGGTCGGCTCGTTAATGATACGCAGCACTTCAAGGCCGGCGATCTTGCCCGCGTCTTTCGTGGCCTGACGCTGCGAGTCGTTGAAATACGCCGGCACCGTGATCACGGCCTGCGTGACCTTCTCGCCCAAATAAGCTTCGGCGTCAGCCTTGAGCTTGCCGAGTACGAACGCCGCAATCTGCTGCGGCGCGAACTGCTCGGTCTTGTCGCCGGACTGTACCTCAATATACGCGTCTCCATTTTTGCCCTCAACGACTTTGAACGGCATATTGGCCGCCTCAGCCTTCACCTCGGAAAACTTGCGCCCGATGAAACGCTTGGCGGAAAAAACCGTGTTGCGCGAGTTCGTGACCGCCTGCCGTTTTGCAGCCTGCCCCACGAGACGCTCGCCGCTCTTCGTGAACGCGACGACCGACGGCGTGGTGCGCGCGCCCTCGGCGTTGGCGATGACGACGGGTTCCCCGCCCTCCATAATCGCCATGCAGGAATTTGTGGTGCCAAGGTCAATGCCGAGACCGCGACTCAAAGAGCCAATACCTTCAGCAACGTGCGTGCCTCAGGTTTTAGTTACATATTTAGTTATTGTTATCCAATGCTTAACAAGTGTTTTCCCACCAATCGCCCTCAGCTCTTACCTGCAAAACCGCGCCACACTGTCCCAACTTCGTGCCACCGCGAGTACCTCGCGTCCCGCCACTGGCACACGCCAACAGACATTTCCGCGTCAGAATGTAGCTGTACCGCCCTAGGAATGTTCGGTAAGCCGCTTAAGGCGATTGGAAGGGACGCCTCGGAGTGGCGTCCCTAATACATGCGTAAGCACCTAAAAAGCAAACAGCTCGCAACGTGGTTGCGAGCTGGTAAGCATTGAATGTATTTTAACCGTTCAGCCCGCCTCGACGGCCTTGGCTTCCTCTGCCGGGGCCGGCAAATCGGCACCGAAGGGCAGCGTGATCTTGAGCCGCTTGTGACGTGGCAGGCCGGTGCCGGCCGGAATCAGGTGGCCCATGATGACGTTTTCCTTGAAGCCTTTCAGGTTATCCAGCTTGCCGAGAGTGGAGGCGTCGGTGAGGACGCGCGTCGTCTCTTGGAAGCTTGCAGCGGAAATGAACGACTCGGTCTCGAGTGAGGCCTTCGTGATGCCAAGCAGGATCGGCTCGGCCTCGGCAGGCTTGCCGCCAGCTTCCTCGATGCGCTTGTTTTCCAACAGGAAGATCGCGCGGTCCACCTGCTCGCCCCAGAAGTTTTCCGTGTCACCGGGGTCGGTGATGCGGACCTTGCGGAGCATCTGGCGGATGATGATCTCGATATGCTTGTCGTTGATCGTCACGCCTTGGAGACGATAAACTTCCTGTACCTGCGAAATCAGGAAGTCGTAGAGCGCGGACGGCCCAAGGATTTCCAGAATCTCGTGCGGGTCGGCGGAGCCTTCGGTGAGGTGCTGGCCTTTGTGGACGACGTCGCCAGGCTGCACGATGATGTGCTTCCCGGGCGGGATGAGGTGTTCCTCTTCCTGCGCGGTCTCCTCGTTGCGGACGACGAGCTTGCGCTTGCCGCGCAGCGTCCCCTCGAAAGATACCACGCCGTCAATCCGCGACATCTCGGCAGCTTCCTTCGGGCGACGGGCCTCAAACAGCTCGGCAACGCGGGGCAAACCGCCGGTGATGTCCTTGGTCTTGGACGCCTGGCGCGGCGTCTTGGCGAGCATCGCGCCGGGGGCGATGTCGTCGCCCTCATTGACGATGATCTGCGCGCCGACAGGGATGGAGTAGGCGGCGAGGGGCTTGCCCTTCGCGTCGCGCACCTCGACCTGAGGATTGAGATCCTCGCGATGCTCGGTGACAACCGTGGCGATACGGCCCGACGAGGCGTCGAGCTCGCGCTTCACCGTGACGCCGGGGATCATATCTTTGAACACGAGCGTACCACCCTTCTCAGAGAGCACAGGGACGTTATAGGGATCCCACTGCGCGAGGACGGCGCCCTTCTCGATGCGCGCGCCGTCGGCAACATGGAGGAAGGAACCGACGACGATACCGTAGGTCTCCAACTCCTTGCCATCATCATCAATGATGATAATGGAGCCGGTCTTGTTGAGAACGATGTTGCCACCGTCGGCAGTCTGCACGAGGCGCAGGCTCTTGTAACGCACCTTGCCGGCGGCGCGGACCTTAATCTCAGGGGTCTTAAAGCCGCCGGAAGCGACACCGCCGATATGGAACGTACGCATCGTGAGCTGCGTGCCAGGCTCGCCGATGGACTGCGCAGCGATGATGCCGACGGAGTCGCCGATTTTGGCTACCTTGTTGGTGGCGGGATTGATGCCGTAGGACTTCGCGTCAATGCCGACCTTCGCAATCGAGGTGAGCGGCGACATGATCTTCACGCGCTCGATGCCCACGTCGTCGATCTTGGATGCAATCTCCTCGGTGACCAGCTCGCCAGCCTCGACGATGATCTCAGACGGATTCAGCGGGTTGGTGACATCCTCGGAGACAAAACGACCGACGATACGATCCTTGAGACTGACGAGTTCGTCGTCGCCTTCGAAGATGGCTTTCTTCCAGATACCGTCACGCACGCCGGAGTCGTCCTCAGAGATGACGACATCCATCGCCACGTCACACAATTTGCGCGTGAGGTAGCCAGCGTCAGCAGTCTTGAGTGCAGTATCGGCAAGACCCTTGCGGGCGCCGTGCGTCGAGATGAAATACTCCAAGACCGTAAGGCCCTCGCGGAAAGAGGACAGAATGGGGCGCTCGATAATCTCACCAGACGGCTTGGCCATAAGGCCGCGCGCGCCGCAGAGCTGGCGAACCTGCTGCTTGTTACCGCGGGCGCCAGAGTCCATCATGATATAGACGGGGTTGACCTCGGGGCGGCCGTCGTTGCTCTCGAGCTTCGCGAAGACCTCCTTGGCGATCTTGTCGGTCGCGCCAGTCCAGATATCGACGATCTTGTTGTAACGCTCGCCGTCGGTGATGATACCCTTGCTAAACTGGCCCTCGACCTCGGCGATCTTTTTGCGTGAGTCGGCGACGATTTCCTTCTTCGACTCGGGGATGATCATGTCGTCGGTGCCGATGGAGATACCGGCCTGGAACGCGGTGGCGAAGCCGAGCTCTTTAAGCTTGTCGAGCATCTCGACGGTGACGGTAGGGCCGGCGACCTTGTAGGTGTTCAGGATGAGGTCACCGAGCTTGGACTTCGGCACCGGGAAGTTCACGAAGCCGAGACCGACGGGCCAGATTTCGTTGAAGATGACGCGGCCAGCGGTGGTGCGGAGAATCTTTTTCTCCGTGTTGCCATAGACCGTATCGCGGCCGAAATCAGGGTTCGGCACATCCACCCAGTCGTGGAATTTGAGTGCACCGTCGGCTTTAGCATACAGGATTTCCTGCAGGCCGGTGAGCAGCGGCACGCGCTCGCCCTTGGACGGCTTTTTGCGCGGCTCGATAGTCAGGTAATAGGCACCGAGCACGATGTCTTGCGACGGCGTGAGGATCGGCTTGCCGGATGATGGCGAGAAAATGTTGCTCGTCGCCATCATCAGAAGCTTGCACTCCATGATGGCTTCCAAAGAGAGTGGTACATGGACAGCCATCTGGTCGCCATCGAAGTCCGCATTGTAGGCGGTACAAACCAGCGGGTGGACGCGAATCGCCTCGCCCTCAATGAGCACCGGCTCAAACGCCTGGATGGACAAACGGTGCAGCGTGGGCGCGCGGTTCAAAAACACCGGGTGGCCCTTCGTGACCTCCTCCAAGATATCCCACACCTCCGGCGACTGCTTCTCGATCATCTTGCGCGCACCGCGTACAGTGTGGACGAAGCCGAGTTCTTTGAGTCGGCGGATAATAAACGGCTCGAATAGAACGAGCGCCATTTTTTTCGGTAAACCGCACTGGTGCAGTTTGAGCTCGGGGCCGATGACGATGACGGAACGGCCAGAATAATCCACGCGCTTGCCAAGGAGATTTTGGCGGAAACGGCCCTGCTTGCCCTTCAGCATGTCGCTCAAGGATTTTAGTGGTCGATTGCCCGCGCCGGTGACGGGGCGGCCATGGCGACCATTATCGAAGAGCGCGTCAACGGCCTCCTGCAGCATCCGTTTCTCGTTATGGATGATGACGTCAGGCGTCTTCAACTGCATCAAGTTTTTGAGGCGGTTGTTACGGTTAATAACGCGGCGATAGAGGTCGTTAAGGTCGGAGGTCGCGAAGCGGCCACCCTCGAGCGGGACGAGCGGACGCAAGTCGGGCGGGATGACAGGCAGCACCTCGAGCACCATCCACTCAGGGCGGCTTTTCGAGTGGATGAAGCCTTGAATAACCTTGAGGCGCTTCGAGAGCTTTTTCTTGATCTGCTTCGACTTGGTCGCGCGCATCTGCTCGTGCAGTTCGACAACGGCACCCTCCATATCGAGCTTGAGCAGGCAGTCACGGAGCGCCTCGGCGCCCATTTTGGCCACAAAGGAGTCAACCCCATATTCTTCGATGGCTTGGCGGTACTCGGTATCCGTGAGAAGCTGCTTGAACTCGAGCGGCGTCTTGCCGGCGTCGGTGACCATGTAGTTCTCGTAGTAAATGACGCGCTCCAGCGAGCGAGCGGTCATGTCGAGCAACAGGCCGAGGCGGCTCGGCATGGACTTGAGAAACCAAATGTGTGTGGCCGGAACGGCGAGCTCGATGTGGCCCATGCGCTCGCGACGAACGCGAGAGATGGTCACATCCACGCCGCAGCGGTCGCAAGTGACGTCCTTGTATTTAATGCGTTTGTATTTTCCGCAGGCGCACTCGTAGTCGCGCACAGGACCAAAAATCTTTTGGCAAAAGAGACCACCCGGCTCGGGCTTGAACGTACGGTAGTTGATGGTCTCGGGATTCTTGACCTCGCCCTTCGACCACGCACGAATGACCTCGGGCGAAGCGACGGTGATGGACACGCAGTCAAACGGATTCTCGTCCAGGCCGAGGACGCCGCGAACTTCTTCGCGGGCGCCGGCGGCGGTTTCATTGGGTTGGATGCTCATCGTGATAGGATTCCCGGCGGTTGGTTAAAGGTTAGCGACGCGCATCGGGGGCGCGGTGTTGGCGACGGAGGGCGTCTTGGCCTGCGTGAGATTACCCAGGGCATCGCGCTTGTTGAGGCGGATGTCGAGGCCGAGGGACTGGATCTCCTTGATGAGAACGTTGAACGACTCTGGCGTGCCGGCGACGAGCGTGTTGTCGCCCTTGACGAGCGACTCGTAGATCTTTGTGCGACCGTTCACGTCGTCGGACTTGACGGTGAGGATTTCCTGCAACGTGTGTGCGGCGCCGTAGGCCTCGAGCGCCCAGACTTCCATCTCACCGAAGCGTTGGCCGCCGTACTGCGCCTTGCCGCCGAGCGGTTGCTGCGTGACGAGCGAGTATGGGCCAACAGCGCGGGCGTGAATCTTGTGCGATACGAGATGGTTCAGCTTCATCATGTAGATGTAGCCGACGACTACCTCCTGATCAATTTTCTCACCCGTGCGGCCGTCGAACAACGTGCTCTTGCCGGTCGAGGGCAGTTTGGCGTCTTTAAGGTACTCACGTATTTTTTTCTCCGACATACCATCGAAGACCGGTGTAGCAACCTTGAGGCCGAGTTTGGAGCAGGCCCAGCCCAGATGTGTCTCGAGCACCTGCCCGACGTTCATGCGTGAAGGCACGCCCAGCGGGTTAAGGCAGATTTGGATCGGGGTACCGTCAGGGAGGAAGGGCATGTCCTCCTCAGGGACGATTTTGGCGACCACACCCTTGTTACCGTGGCGGCCGGCCATCTTGTCACCGACCTCCAGCTTGTGCTTGGTAGCGACATAGACCTTGACCTGCTTGATCGAGCCATCACCGGCGTCCTCACCGGATTCGACCGAGGAAACCTTGCGCTCACGGTCGCTTTCCAGCTCGTCGAACTTCGTCTGATACCCGCCAATGATCTCCATGATCTTGATGCGGACGGGCGAAGGATCAATCTGCACGTGCTTGGAAACAGCGGCGAGCTTGCGGAGGAGCGTCTTGGTGATCTTGCGGTTCGCCGGGATGATAATTTCGCCACTCTCGCCGTTGACGACGTCGAGGGGAATTTTTTCGCCCAAGAGAATATTCGAAAGCGACTCGGTGAGCTGCTCGCGAAGCTTATCCATCTCGGTCTTGTACTCCTCTTGGATCTGCTTGATCTGCCGGCGGCGGTCAGAGGGAGAAAGCTTCTCCTGCTCAAAATCCACGCGACTGGAGACCTTTACATCCATAATGATGCCGGCGGCACCAGAGGGAACGATCAGCGATGTGTCTTTCACATCGGCAGCCTTCTCGCCGAAGATGGCGCGCAGGAGCTTTTCCTCGGGCGCGAGTTCGGTCTCAGACTTCGGAGTGATTTTACCAACCAAGATGTCGCCGGGTTTCACTTCAGCCCCGATGCGGATGACGCCGTTGTGGTCGAGGTTTTTGAGCGCCTCTTCCCCAACATTTGGAATGTCCCGAGTGATTTCCTCCGGCCCGAGCTTGGTATCGCGCGCGGTGACCTCGAACTCCTCAATGTGGATCGAGGTGAAGATGTCCTCCTTAAGCACTTTCTCGGAGATCAAGATAGCGTCCTCGAAGTTGTAACCATTCCACGGCATGAACGCGACGAGGATGTTGCGGCCGAGGGCCATCTCGCCCTGGTCGGTCGAGGGACCGTCGGCGATAACCTGTCCGGCCTTGATTTTCTGGCCGAGCTCGACGATGGGCTTCTGGTTGAAGCAGGTGCCAGCGTTTGAGCGCATGAATTTCCGCAGCTCATAGACGTGGGTACCGTTTTTGGCGTCGGTCTTCGGGTTGCGGGGCAGCTCGCCGTCCTTGGTGACGATGATGCGCTTAGCATCCACGGCCGCGACGATGCCGGCGTCGTCGGCGACGACGACAATCTTGGAGTCGCGGGCAACGCGTTCCTCGATGCCGGTACCAACATACGGCGACTCGGCCTGCAACAACGGCACGCCTTGGCGCTGCATGTTCGCACCCATGAGCGCACGGTTCGCGTCGTCATGCTCAAGAAACGGGATCATGCCGGCCGCGATAGAGATGACTTGTTTGGGCGAGACGTCCATCAGGTGAACCTCACTGGCGGACACCTCGATGAAGTTGCCGTCCTGCCGCGCGGTGACCTTACCGACGAAATAATTTTTGTCGTCGAGCTCGGAATTCGCCTGCGCGATAACCTTGGCCTCCTCCTGGTCGGCGGTGAGGTATTCGATTTTGTCTGAGACACGGCCGTCCTTCACAATGCGGTAGGGCGACTCAATGAAGCCGAACTCGTTGACGCGCGCATATGTCGCCAGCGAGTTGATGAGACCGATATTCGGACCTTCAGGGGTCTCGATCGGGCAGATGCGACCATAGTGCGACGGATGGACGTCGCGGACTTCGAAGCCAGCGCGTTCGCGGTTGAGACCACCCGGCCCGAGCGCAGAGAGGCGGCGCTTGTGCGTAACCTCGGCGAGCGGGTTGATCTGGTCCATGAACTGCGAAAGCTGGCTGCGCGCGAAGAAATCGCGGATGACGGTCGTCAGCGCCTTCGGGTTGATGAGTTTCTGCGGCGTGATCGAATCAACGCTCTGGTCATACATCGTCATGCGCTCACGCACGAGACGCTCGGTGCGGCTCAGACCGACGCGGCACTGATTGGCGAGCAATTCGCCGACAGTACGGACGCGGCGGGAACCGAGATGGTCAATATCGTCAATGACACCCTCCCCCATTTTCAGTCGGACGAGATATTTGGTGGCAGCAACAATGTCGTTGCTCTCGAGGATGCGCATCTCAAGATCAACTTTGAGCCCAAGCTTTTGATTGATCTTGTACCGGCCCACGCGACCGAGGTCGTACCGCTTCGGGTCGAAGAACAGACGCTTAAGCAACGCCTTGGCATTTGCGGTGGTCGGCGGCTCGCCGGGGCGAAGACGCTTGTAAATTTCTTTGAGGGCTTCCTCCTCGTTGCGGGTCGGGTCTTTCTTCAGCGCACGAATAATCGCGCCTTCGTCGGCCGATGTGTCGATCACGCGGATGGTCGCAATGTCGTGTTTCTCGAAGGTGCGGACAATCTGCTTGGTGAGCGGCTCGAAAGCACGCGCGAGGACGACACCTTTTTGGGCGTCGATGGCGTCTTCGACGAGGACCAAGGTAGAGACGTTTTCGAGGTCGAGTGCCTTAGCCACCTTGAGTGTCTTGATCTCGTAAAATAGATTGAGCAGATCGAGATCGTTGCTGAAGCCGATGGCACGGAGCAGCGTGGTAATAAGGAATTTCCGACGACGGCGGCGGCGATCGAGATACACGTAGAGCAGGTCGTTGTTGTCGAACTGCACTTCCATCCAAGTGCCGCGGTCGGGAATGATGCGGAAAGAGTGGAGCGGCTTGCCGTTGGCGTGGGGCACAACCTCAAAGGCAATACCGGGCGAGCGGTGAAGCTGGGAAACGACGACGCGCTCGGCGCCGTTAATGATGAACGAGCCGCGCTCGGTCACCATGGGGATTTCGCCCATGTAGATATCCTCGTCCTTGTTGAGGCTTTCCTCACGGAGACGAAGCTTCACATAGAGCGGCACGGAATAAGTGATTCCCTCGCGGAGGCACTCAAGCTCGTTGTTCTTTGCGTCGCCGATATTGTAGGAGACGTATTCAAGCGTGAGACGCTCGTCGTAGGACTTGATCGGAAAGACCTCGCGGAAAACCGCCTCCAAGCCCTGCGGCTTGCGCTGCTTGTCGGGCACACCCTTTTGGAGATATTCCAAATAGGAAGTGATCTGAAGCTCGATGAGGTTGGGCGGCGGAATGACTTCGCGGAGCTTGCCGAAGTTGACGCGGTCGGAGGTTTTACGGTCGGCCATGGGAGTTCCCGGTAAGGATTAAGAGCGAGGAAAAGTGACGGCGCAGCGCGCGGCGCGCGGGCGCAAAAAAACAGGAGGCAGGCCGTCGTTGAGTACGGCCTGTCCCGGTGTAAACGGAGAAAGTACGGCGATGATCGCCAATGGGCGTGATTACTTGAGTTCGACCGAAGCGCCAGCGGCCTCGAGCTTCTTTTTGATCTCCTCGGCCTCGGCCTTGGGGGTGTTCTCCTTGACGTTCTTGGGCGCACCCTCGACGAGGTCTTTGGCTTCCTTGAGGCCGAGACCCGTGATGGCACGGACTTCCTTGATAACGCCAATCTTGTTCGCGCCGGCCGTCTTGAGGACGACGGTGAACTCGGTCTGCGCCTCGGCAGCGGGCGCAGCGGCCCCGGCGGCAGCGGCGGCAGCGGGAGCAGCAGCGGCGGCGGCAGATACGCCCCACTTGCCTTCGAGGTCTTTGACGAGGGCGGCGAGGTCCAGAACGGACTGCGCGGAAAGCCACTCGATAACTTGATCTTTGGTGATGTTGCTCATGGTCGTGGTTCCTTTGGGTTGGTTAGCGGCTTCAGGAGTGAAGCGCGTTTAAGAGACGTATCCCCTAGCCGACCCGATTGGATTTTGCTCCCGGCTCTCGCCGGAAAATTGGTTGGATAAAATGGGTTCAGGCGGCCGGGGCGGCGACGGGCGAGTCTTTTTTGACCTTGGCGTCTAGCACGCGGACGAAAGCCGCCGCATTGCTGGTGAGCAGGCCCAGGAGCTGTGAACGCAGCGCGTCAAAGGACGGCAGGTCAGCAATTTTGGCGAGGTCGGCGGCGCTGACAATTTTCTTGTCGAGTACGCCGACCTTTACCTCGAGCTTCTGCTTGTCCTTGCAGAACTGTTTCAAGACTTTGGCGACGCCGGCGGAATTTTTCCCACCGACGATAACGGCCGTGGGTCCGGTGAGCGCGGATTCAAACTCAGGCAGACCGAGCGCCTGGGCGGCGACGCGGAGCGAGCTGTTCTTGACGACGTGGAACTCCGCCTTCTCGACGGCGAGCTTCGCACGCAGTTCGGCGACATCGGCCACCGTGACCTTCGTGAAGTTGGCCAAGATAACGTAGTCGCTCTTCTTGAGGTGCGTCTCGACCTCGGAAATCAGGTATTTTTTTTCGGCTCTCATGGGATGGTCTCCGGTTAGTATTTGCTGAACTCGGTGGAGGCGATGCGGACGCCAGGGCTCATCGAGGACGAGAGCGTGACGGTCTTGATGTATTGCCCGCTAAAGGAAGCGGGTTTGGCCTTGCCGACGGCCTCAAGGACCGCAGCGGCGTTTTCCAAAATCTGCGCGGGCGTGAAGGAGCGCTTACCGACGCCGACGCCGAGGTTGGCGGTCTTGTCCATCTTGAACTCCACACGGCCGGCCTTCACAGCCTTGATGCCGGCAGGAATGTCGTCAGTCACAGTGCCGGATTTCGGGTTCGGCATCAGGCCTTTGGGACCAAGGACGCGAGCGAGCGTGCGAACTGTCTTCATCGCCTCGGTGGTCGCGATGGCAACATCAAAATCGAGCCAACCCTCGTTGATTTTTTGCATCACGTCGGCGAGGCCGGCGGTGTCAGCCCCAGCGGCAAGTGCAGCGGCGGGGTTATCAGTGAAAACGAGTACACGAACCTTTTTACCGGAGCCATTCGGTAACGGCGTGGTACCGCGGACGTTTTGGTCGCCAGAAGTGGCGTCCACCCCGAGGCGGAATGAGAGCTCGACGGTCTCGTCGAACTTGGCTTTCGGAAATTTCGCCAGAATTTCAACCGCTTCTTGCAGCGGATATTCTTTGGCGAGGTCAGCGACCTTGACGGCGTTATTGTAGCGTTTGCTGTGTTTATCCATGTGTGCTCCGTGCGGTACGAACGTCCTAGGAAGGACTCCCGCGATGAGTTGGTTGGGTGGGTGAAAATTTCTAACTTAGCCAACGACTTCGATGCCCATGTTGCGGGCGGTGCCGGCGATGATCTTGATGCCAGCCTCCGGATCCTTGGCGTTGAGGTCGGCCTTCTTCAGATTGTAGATCTCCAGCAACTGCTTCTTCGTAACCTTGCCGACCTTATCCTGATTGGGCTTGGCCGAACCGCTGGCGATGTTGGCGGCCTTCTTCAGCAGCACGGAAGCCGGGGGCGACTTGAGAATGAAGGTGAAGCTCTTATCAGAGTAGACCGTGATGACCACGGGCAGGATCATGCCGTTTTGGTCCTTGGTGCGGGCGTTAAAATCCTTGCAGAACGCCATGATATTGACGCCCTGCGCGCCGAGCGCGGGGCCGACCGGCGGCGCGGGATTTGCGGCGCCGGCTGGCAACTGGAGGCGGATGTAACCTTGGATTTTCTTAGCCATGTTGGGAAGTAGTTAGTCGGTAAATGTGATCACTCGGTGGAGCGCTGGATCTGCCAGTATTCGAGCTCGACCGGAGTGAAGCGGCCGAAGATGGAGACGGAAACCTTGAGCTTGCCGCGGGCAGGGTCGATTTCGTCAATGCGGCCGGCGAGATTGGCGAACGCGCCATCGGTGATCTTCACGTTTTCGCCGACGCTGAAAGCAACCTTCGGCACCTCTTTGCCGGCGGCGGCCTCAATACGGGAGCGGATCTCGTCAATCTCGGACTGGCGTAGCGCGGCTGGGTTGTCGCCGCCGACGAAGCCGATGACACCCGTCGTCTCCTTCACGAAATACCAGGGTTTGTTGATCAGCTTGCCCTCCTCGTCGAAGAGCCGCATCTGAATAAAAACGTATCCAGGATAGAGCTTGCGAACTTTTGTGGATTTTTTGCCGGCCTTGATTTCGGAGACGACCTCCGTGGGGAGGAGAATCTCGAAGATGTGGTCGTTCAGCTCTTCCGGCTTCTTGAACTTCTCGATGTAATTTTTTACTTTGTTCTCCTGGCCGGAGAGAGTGTGCAGGGCAAACCACTGCGCGCCGGGCGGAGCGGAGACGGAGGAGGCGGCGGCGGTGACGGTATCGGTCATGGCACTGGGCGGGTCAGCTCACCAAGGAGGTGAAAAGGTTGACGACCTGAAAAAGAGAAAAGTCGCTGATACTGGTGAACAGGCCGAGAATGAGTGCGGCCACGATAACCACGATGGTTGAATCCCGCAGCTCTATGCGTGTAGGCCAAGCAGCCTTCTTCAGTTCGTCGATCATCTCGACGAAAAAAATACGGGTGCTGCGAAAAGGATTTTTCATGGGAAACGTGGCAGGCGCGGAGGGAATCGAACCCCCAACCAACGGTTTTGGAGACCGCTACTCTACCAGTTGAGCTACGCGCCTGTGGTGGATGGTTGAAGGGTTTTAGACGACACAGCCGAGGCCCCCAGAGCGAGACCTCGGCGACGCGGCGGGATTGGCCGACGCGAATTTACTCGATGATCTCGACAACAATACCCGATCCGATGGTGCGTCCACCCTCGCGGATAGCGAATTTCTGCTGTTTCTCCATCGCGATCGGCACCTGCAGCTCGATTTCGACCTGCGTGTTGTCGCCCGGCATGATCATCTCGACGCCCTTCTGAAGGTTGACGACACCAGTCACATCCGTCGTACGGAAGTAGAACTGCGGACGGTAGCCGTTGAAGAACGGGGTGTGACGACCGCCCTCGTCCTTCGAGAGGACATAGATCTCGGCCTTGGCCTTCTTATGCGGGGTGACTGACTTCGGAGCAGCGAGCACTTGGCCGCGCTCAATGGCGTCCTTCTCAATACCGCGCAGTAGAATACCGACGTTGTCGCCCGCTTGACCGCTATCGAGCAGCTTACGGAACATCTCAATACCGGTGACGACGGAGGTCGTGGTGTCCTTGAGGCCGACGATCTCAACCGTATCGTTGACCTTGATGACGCCGCGCTCAATACGACCCGTGGCGACGGTGCCGCGGCCGGTGATGGAGAACACATCCTCAACGGACATCAGGAACGACTTGTCCATCTCACGGACGGGCTCGGCAATCTCTGAGTCAATGGCGTCCATCAGCTCGGCGAAGGCCTTTTCGCCCTCAGGCTTGCCTTCCAGACCCGCGGTGGCAGAACCGCGGATAATCTTGGCGTTGTCGCCGTCGAATTTGTATTTGTTGAGCAACTCGCGAATTTCCATCTCGACGAGGTCGAGCAGCTCCGGGTCGTCAATGAGGTCAACTTTATTGAGGAACACCACAATCTTCGGAACGCCGACTTGGCGGGCGAGGAGGATGTGCTCGCGGGTCTGCGGCATCGGGCCGTCAGCCGCGCTGACAACGAGAATCGCGCCGTCCATCTGGGCGGCGCCCGTGATCATGTTCTTGACGAAGTCGGCGTGGCCAGGGCAGTCCACGTGCGCATAGTGACGTTTAGCGGTCTCATACTCCACGTGCGCGACCGCGATAGTGACGGTCTTGGTGGCATCGCGCACGGTACCGCCCTTCGCGATGTCAGAATAGGCCTTGACCTCAGCGAGACCTTTGCGGGCCTGCACCGCGAGGATCGCGGCGGTCGTGGTCGTCTTGCCGTGGTCGATGTGGCCGATGGTGCCAACGTTGACGTGCGGTTTTTTGCGTTCGAATGTGCCTTTAGCCATGTGAGTATGGGACGGGTTGGATGTTGGGAGTTGGGAAAAGTAAGAGAGAAGATGAGGTGATCTGACCTGGAGCCCAGAACCGGATTCGAACCGGCGACCTCGTCCTTACCAAGGACGTGCTCTGCCAACTGAGCTATCTGGGCAGACCTAGACAGGGTCAAACAACAAAGAGAAAAGAGGGCGAACCGTGAACCGCCAGTTTTAGCCCGTCAACTGCAATTTTGCTCATTTTAAAAAAACTTTCCGGCGGCAGCCTAGGCATCAGGGCGCAATGCGAAAAACGTACGTGCCAGGCGGTAGCCGCTCCCCCACCCGCTCGACCCGTGCGAGGCGGTCACGAAAATATCGATTTACCTCCGCCAAGCCAGAACTGTGCAAGACGACCAATCCGCCCACCAAACCAGCCGGCGAAATCGTCCCGATCAGCTCAAATGGCTCCCACGTACCAGAAGGCCCGGCTGATGAATCTAGCAACTCCATCTGTAAAACCGGCTGACTGCCACTGGTCGGTACGACGGCAACCGCCGCGATGCGCGCAGCGAGGGGAGCTGCCACAAGATCGCTCCGGCTGAGGGCGAGCGGCGTGGCCTCTGGCTGCTCAGTCAGCGCCAGCGCCTGCACCAAGTCGGTTGGCGGTGGATCGAGACTTCGAAATTTCAAACTCGCCGGTCCCTCGGCCACTGACAGCATCTTGGGCGGAAACTCCCGGCCCAGTGCCAGCGCGTCAGGCCGGGGCGAACTACTGGACCGGTCCGTGGCTCCGCGTGCCGGCTGATACAACGCGGCCGCGCCGTGCACGGCCCACCATTGCCGCCACAGCTCTGCCTCCTGCGGAGAGGAAGGTAAAATCAGCGCGAAATTTGGTGCGCGGCCGGCCGTGTTTTTCGGCGATGGCGGACCAGGCAGCTTCATCCCGGCCATCAGGCCGAAGCAGGTGATCGCTGTCCCGAGACCGACCACCAACCAGGGGAAATTTGCCCGCGTATGCATGCGAAGCTCCGCTCATTTTCCGCCCGCCGGCTGGGCGGCAAGCTGGATGGTGTAGCCTGCGGCCGTAGCCATGGCGGTTATTTTCAATAAATCCTCCTCGGTTAGGCTGCGGTCGCCCTCGATCAGCAGTCGCAAATTTTTTCGGCCGCGGAGCTGGCTCTGGTTCGCCAGCCAGGCTGGCAGCTCGTTCAGCCGTAGCACGCCGGTGTCCACCATAATTGCCTGGGCGCTACGAACCGTGATGGCCACATCTGTCGGCCGCGCTCCGGCCACTGCACCAGCCATCGTCGGAAGATCGACCGCCGCGCCTCGGCCCGCCAATGATATCACCAGCCCTGGCGCAACGACGAAGCGCGAGCCGAAGAGACTAAAAAACAATACGAGCAGCGCGACGTTTACATAGAACAGCGCGTCGTGCGCGACTGGCAATGGCCGCAATTTGGCGGTGAGATTGAGCGGACGGACGGTCACGGTCGGCCCTCCTTCTGCTCAACTGTCGGGGGCAGTGCGCGATACTCCGTCAACAAATATCCCATGATATCATTGGCTGCCCATTCAATATCGTCAACCACCGCTCGTACCCGACTGGCCAGAAAATGCTGCGCTACGCGCGCCAGCATGGCGAGCGCAAGGCTGCCCGCGGTGCTAAGCAACGCCTGCCACATCCCATGCGCCAGAGCGGTGGCCGTCTGATACTCGACTCCGCCCGTGGCAAAATCGTTAAACGTCGCCGCCATCCCCAGCACCGTGCCAAGTAGACCAACCAATGGTGCGAGTTGCGCGATGGTCGCAACTGCGCCGAGCCGTTGTTCCAGGGCCGGCAGACCCAGGATCGCCGCCTCCTGCACCGCGTGGCGCAATTGCGCCTCGTCGTCCTCCGCATGCCGTAACGCCGCCTTCACCACGGCCGCCACCGGGCCGGGCGTCTCCTCGCACACACCCAGCGCCTCGGCCAGTCGGCGTTTAGCCAGGATGTTTTTCACCCCGGCGACAAACTCCCGCACACGAATACGCGCGCGGTGCAGGTAAAACACTCGTTCGGCCACAAGCACCACTATCGCGGAGCCCATCAGCAACAGCACCCACAGCATCGGGCCGCCACTGGAGAGCAGGCTGGGCGTGGCGGAGGTGGTCTGAGGAAGAGTGGCGGCAGCGAGGAACACGGTGTTTTTGAAAAAGTTTTTTGGGCGGGGGGCAAATGTCGAAATACAATCGTCATTTTTGCGGCGACCCGCCTCGGAGTGTGTCGCGGCGCGCGGCGGCCAACTTGGCCGAGGGCAGGCCGTGGCTTACGATATACGCGAACGCGCCCAATGCCTCCTCCCGGCGGCCTTGCTCGACGAGCAGCTCGGCGCGGCGCGTAAGTGCGCGATCTAACCAATAACGTCCCGTCACGCCCAACGCGGGGGCTTGGTCGGATGCGACAGGCAGAAAGGTCCGGCCGAGCGCAAACCACGTTTCGTCGGCCTTGTCCTTATCCCCCTGCTCAAGCTGGAGTTCACCGAGCTTGCAGCCGGCCTCAACTCGCACGTCAGGATCAGCCCCGTCCTGATATTGCAGCTGGGCGTAGATCGAGCGCGCGTTCTCCATCTGGCGGAGCCCGTGGTGGACATCGGCCAGCGCGAGCCGGATGCGCTGTGCCTCGCTGTGTTGGGCATAATCCTTGAGGAGCAGCTCATAAATTTGCTGCGCCTGCGGACGCTGGCCGAGCTCCTGATACAGCTCGGCCTGTTTCCTACGCGCCAAAAACCCGAGCTCACCGCCGGCGTAATTTTTATTGTTGAACAGCGGGTCCAGCATTTCGAGCGCGTTGTTGAGGTTAATCTCCTGTCCGCGGCCGGCCTCGAGCACGGCTTTCTGGTAAAGCGCGAGCGGCGCATAGGTTTTGTTGTCGGGAAAGTTCTCAGCCAGGCGCGTGAGCAGTCCCTGCGCCTCGGCGATCTGGTCGCGGCCGGGGCTGGCGAAATAATCGGCCCCGACCAAATACGAGTCCATTGCGGCTTCTGACTTGGGATGCTCGGTGCGCAGCCGCTCCATCAATTCGAGTGCCGCCTTGTCGCGTGCGGTCTCAGCTGCCTTGTCGCCCGGCACAACGGCCAGCGCGAAAGTCGCGCGTGCCTGTAGGAGCAGCGCATGCGCGGCAATTTCCTCGCGGGCCTCCGGCCGCAGGCCAGCCAAATCCTTGACCGCGTCGTGTAACGACTGAGCGAGCGCCCGCGCCCGCTCCGCCGCGCCGGTGTCGAGCGCAAGCCGCGCCTGCAGCCAGCCCATCTGCGCGCGCAGCTCGGGGGGAAAGCCGCCCGTTGTGCCGCCGTCGGCCAGCAGCCGGTCCACGCGGGCCAGCGCACGGGCGAGATTTTGCGCCCGCTCAGGCTCGGTACCTGGCGCAGTCTGGAGCGCCTTGGCCAGATTCCACTCGGCCTGCCATCGGTTGGCCGGATCGAGGGTCCCGCTGCCAGAAAAACTATCTAGCAGGCGTCCTGCCTCCTCGTGCTGCCCGGCTTTGGTCATCGCCAGCACGCGTTGAAAAATCAGGTCGCTTGGCGAAATCCCGACCGGCCGCTCGGCAAAGGCTTTCTCATAAGCGCTGGCCGCACTCTTAAACAGCGCGCTATCGCCAGCGGTTTCACCCGCGCGAAAGAGCGCTTCGCCCTGCAGCACACCGAGCGCAGCATGCAGCTCCTTCTCGGTCGCCAGTAACGCGACCCGCGCCTTGTCCGCAAAATCGGCGGCCTCACGATAATGCTTCAGTTCCCAGGCCACTGCGAGCCGCACGCCCAGCGCGGCCGCCGTGAGTTTCGAGCCGTTAAATCGCTCGAGCAGTTTGCGCGCGTCGGCGTCAGCGGCAGCAAATCGCGGCTCGTCCTCATTGAGCGACAATTGCGCACGCGCCAGCAACAATTCCTCCAGCAACGGATGCGGCGGCTGCTCTGGTGGGGTGATGAGTCCGTCGAGCCGCAGGCGCAATAGCTCGCGTGCCGGTCCGTCTGTCGAGGCGGCCGTGAGCAACTGCAACGCCGCCTGCTGCTGGCTGCGGTTGTCCCCGTCGGCCAACAAGTCCTCAAGTGCCACGCGACCCGCACCTTCCCGCGCCCCTGCACCCACGCCGAGCAGAAAGCGGTAGTTGTCCCGCTCCGCACGCTGCCCTGCCGTCGGAGCCGCCGGCAAAGCGCGCAATTGCGCTTGTAAAAACGCCACCGCGTCCGCCGACCGCCTGAGCGCGAAAAGCTCTGTTGCATATTCTCGCGCGGCCAAATGCCCGGTGCTCTTGCCCGCGTCGCGTCGCGCCGTGCCCAACAACTCGGCCGCCTTCGCCTCGCTCACCTCACCGGCCGCCAACCTTGTCTGGTCGCGCGCAACGATGATGCGCGCCCGCTGCGGCTCCGACACCGCCGCGTCCGCAGCCTTCCCGTAAGCCGCTAGTGCGCGGGTTAGATGCTGCGCGTCCTTATCGGCGTCGGCCACCATGCCTTGTAAAAAATAAAACCACGCGCGCTCGTCCGCCGGCAGCGTGCCCGGCGTGATCGCGTCCAGTTCCGTCCTGGCCGTATCTCCTCGGCCCTGACGCGCCGCAATCAGGCCGGCACGTAGGTGCCACGCGGCGGGTCGCGCCGCGCTGTGCAGTTGTAACGCTCGCGCGGCCGCAGTGGTGTCGCCTTGGTTGAGCCGCGCCGACACCAGGAGCAACACCACGGAGTCGCGCTCGGCTCCCGGTGCGGCCGGTACAGCCAGCCAACGCTCAAACATTGTGGCCGCCGTCGTCGGCTGCCCCGATTCCAGCGCGTTTTTCGCCACCAACAAATTCACCAGCGCTTCGCCCGGCGTGGGTCGTGTCGCTGGCGCTAGCGGCGCGTCCGGCTCCTGCGGTTCTGCCGCGCGCGCCGCCACTGCGGCGGCCAGCTACAGGGAAACGAGCGAACGGAGCATCATAGGTGACGGTGAATAGACGTTGTGTCGGCTGCGAAGTTGCCCCGGGCGGTGGAAACAATCAACCGCGTTGTAATGACTTCCTCCTCGCGCCCTGACCTCTGACTCGCACACTCATCACTGTACCAGACCGCACCAACCTTCCTCATTCCACCATGTCCATTCCCGTCATTGTCCTTCTTGCCCTTTTCGCCATCGCCATAGTGGCTGCCATCTGGGCGGCCGGCATTTACAACTCCCTCGTCGCGCTCCGCAACCGCTTCAAGAACGCTTTCGCGCAAATTGATGTCCAGCTCAAGCGTCGCTACGATCTCATCCCGAACCTCGTCGAGACCGCCAAGGGCTATATGAAGCACGAAAGCGGCACACTTGAGGCCGTCATCAAAGCCCGCAATATCGCCTACGCCGCCTCGCAATCTGCCGCCACCAACCCGGCCGATGCCAACGCCATGAAGGGCCTCGTCTCAGCCGAGAGCGGCCTTAGCGGTGCGCTCAGCCGTCTCATGGTGGTCTCCGAGCAATACCCCGACCTTAAGGCCAACCAGAACATGATGCAGCTCACCGAAGAGCTCACCTCAACCGAGAACAAAGTCTCATTCGCCCGGCAGGCCTACAACGACTCCGTCACGCAATACAACACCACGCGCGAGGTGTTCCCCAATGTAATATTTGCCGGCGTATTCGGCTTTCTCCCCGCCGAGCTCTTCAAAATTGAAGACCCCACCGAGCGTAACGCGCCAAAGGTTTCATTCACCTGAGTAACGCTTCCCGCCAATTAATCCCACCCTCGCCATGAACCCACCGCCTTTGGAAATAGTCCGCCCGGTGCCATCCGGGAATGACAAGATCTGGAGCATCCTCAGCCATCTCTCTGCAATCCTCGGCGTTGGGTTGGTGCTACCGTTAGTCGTCTACCTCGCTATGAAAGGCGACTCTACCTACGTCCGCGACAACGCCCGCGAAGCCCTCAATTTCCATCTTTCCCTCCTCATCTACGGCGTTTGCTGCATCCCGCTGGTCTTTGTCATGATCGGGATTCCGCTACTCATTATTATCGGCATCAGCTCGTTGATTCTGGCCATCGTCGCAGCCGTGAAAGCTTCCGATGGCGGCTGCTACCGCTATCCGCTCACGATCCGGCTGATTCAATGACAACTGCTATCGACCTCGCCCACGCAACGATCTCCTACGTGATTGTCGCAGGCAAAGTAATATTACCCGTCGCGCTCAATGTACTAAAGGTGAACTCAGCTAACTCGATTGACGACGCTGAAACCATCAACACTCCACGTCGAAACGCCGCCAGCAGAGCTCCGGATAAAATCACCGCGTTAGGTTGGCTTTTTCTCTGCACAACATTTTGACCAGGTTATCACTGTCACCGACATGATCATATTTTTCGCGCACTGACGGAAAGCCGTTTCGGCTGCCAAGTAACCTCTCCCTTTTTCGCCTCTTCGCGTATCCTCGCGGCTCATCCCTCCTACTGCAATCACCATGGACTTCTTCGAGGCCCAAGCCCGCGCGAAAAAGCGCACGACCCGACTAATCGTGCTGTTCGTCTTTGCCGTCGCCGGTATCATCCTCGCTGGCTATGTCGTAGCGTTGACACTGGAATCCCAACTCGGCGACAGAGTTCGCTCCCGCCGCGACTCCGGCTTCGTGGATTACCAGCCCACCGCCCGCCACATTGAGCCGTGGCAGCCCGGACTTTTTTTTGCCGTCACCGCCGGCACGCTCGCAATCGTCGGCCTCGCCTCGTTCTGGAAATGGAACGAGTTCTCCGGCGGTGGTAGCGCTGTCGCCGCGAGTGTCGGCGCGCGCCGCGTCCAGCCAAACACCACCGACCTCCGCGAGCGTCAGCTCCTCAATGTCACCGAGGAGATGGCCATCGCCGCCGGCCTGCCGACACCTGCCGTTTATGTGCTCGACGACGAGCCCGGCATCAACGCGTTCGCCGCCGGCCTCACCACGAGCGACGCCGTCGTGGCCGTCACGCGCGGCACGCTGGAGAAACTCACGCGCGACGAGCTACAAGGCGTGATCGGCCACGAGTTCAGCCACATCCTCAACGGCGACATGCGGCTCAACCTCCGCCTCTCCGCCATCATTTTCGGCATCCTCGTCATCGGCCTCGCCGGGCGCGGCATTTTGTGGTCATTGCGCGGGGTCCGCGTGAGCTCACGCGACAGTAAAAATTCAGGTGGTGTGGTCATCGCCATCGGACTGGCCGGCGTCGCACTGCTCATGCTCGGCTACGTAGGCTATTTTTTTGGGCGGCTCATTCAGGCCGCCGTCTCGCGCCAGCGCGAGTTCCTCGCCGACGCCTCCGCCGTGCAGTTCACGCGCAACCCCGGTGGCATCACCGGTGCGCTCAAAAAAATTGGCGGCTACGCGCTCGGCTCCAACGTTATCGGCCACAATACCTCTCAGCTCAGCCACTTTTTTTTCGCGCAGGGCTTCCGCTCCAACTTCGGCGGCGCGTGGGCCACGCACCCGCCGCTCGCCGAGCGCATCCGCGCGATTGACCCGCAGTTCGACGGAAAGATGTTCGACCCGCCCGAGCTCGTGGACGTGGAAAACCAAAGTTTTCTCGAGGCCGGCTTCGCGCCCACCCTGCCCTCGCGTTTCGGACCGCTGAAACCCCCGCCGCGCCGCGTGCCCTTCCGCCCCGCCACCGTCATCGCCGGTATAGGCGCGCTCACCGAAACCCATTTCCGCGCCGCACAGGATCTCCTCGTCTCCATCTCACCGCCCCTGCGCGCCGCCGCGCGCGATCCCGCTCAGGCTCCCGCGCTCGTCTATGGCCTGTTGCTCTCCGCCGACGAGGCCGTCCGTGCCCGTCAGTTCGCACTCGTCGCCACGCAGGATGGCGCGCCTGCTGCCGCCGAGCTCAACGCGCTGTTGCCTGCGCTTGCTGCCGTCGGCGCGGAAGTCCGCCTCCCGCTGCTCCAACTCGCGCTGCCCACGCTGCGCTATCTAGCGCCAGCCGCGCTCGACCGTATTCTCTACGTGCTCGACGAACTCGTCCACGCCGACAGCCAGGTGACTGTCTTTGAGTTCGCCCTGCAAAAGATGCTCGCCCGCCAGCTCGGCCTTGCGCGTGCGCCTGCGATCGTGACGGGCGACATCCAATCTTTCCCCGCCGTCGCCCGCGAAATTGCAGTCGTGCTCTCCGCCCTCGCCCGCGCCGACGCACGTACACCCGCCGAGGCGATGGCCGCATTTTCTGCCGGCGCGGCTCAGCTCAAGCTCGTCGAAGGCGCTCTCATGCTCCTCGCCGTCGACGAGTGCGGCCTCGCCTCGCTCGACGTTGCGCTAGACAAACTCGCCACCGCCTCCCCGTTCATCAAGCAACGTCTCATCATCGCCGCCGCCCAGACTATTGCTGCCGACAATACGATCACGGCCTCCGAGGGCGAACTCTTCCGCGCGTTATGTGCTGCCCTTGATGTTCCCGTACCGCTCGACGGTACCGCCGTGTAAGTCAGCAACTTTCTTCGCCACGAAGCTATGGAATTATCGCCTCATGTGGGCCATTGAGAACGGCCTCCGCCGAGGAGCGTATGTCTTAACCTTCCCGTTTTACATTCCTATGTGCCCCAATATTATGCGCATCCATAACGAGTGAAACAAAGCCCCCCCCTTACTCTTCGGCAGCAGGTGGCCCGATCACTGCGATGCGCAGGAGCAGCGGCCCAGTGCCCGGCAGTGGAACCGCCACTCTATACCTCGACGTCGCGGCATCGGCCTCGGGCAACAAAGTCGTCGCCGTGGGTGGCAAATCGCCCCAGGCCTCTCCGTCGGTTGAGTACTGCACCAGCACTGTCATTCCGCTGAGCTTCTGGCTTAGCCGGTATTGCACGATCAAGCTATCCACTCCGTTGACGACGCGTACGTCTGAGGCGGGCAAAAACTCGGCCGGCGAGCTGGTGTCGAGATTCATCGCCGCGGCAAGCAACGCCGGAAGCTTCGCCAACGTAGGGGTGGGCGCGGCGGTATGTGAGTTTCCGGGATGACATGCCTAAGTGGAGTTATTGGATTTTGGTTCGCAGGTGAGTGTCAGCCGACGGGCGATTGGATTCAAAAATAGTTTGGGCCAACGCGAGCAATGCCTACTGTGTCCGTATGCCCGACACCTTGCCCACCGAAAAAAAGCCGTCCGCCCACCCTGCGCCGCCGCGCACAACTGTGGATCGCTCCGCCTGGCCGACTCCGTGGGCGCAGTTGAAATACTTCACGTTCGCTCCCGCCATCTTTCCGCGCCTGCTCGGCGAGGTGTCACGCGACGCGCGGCCAGGCGACTTCGTCAATGTCTTCGATAAAAACGGTGCGCTCTGTGGCGGCGGCCTCTTTAATCCGCGCGCGAAAATTCCGCTCCGCGTCGTCTGCCACTCGACCGAGCCCGTCACCGAGGCATATTTCGAAGCCGCCATCCGCCGCGCTGTCGCATTGCGCCGCAACCTCTTCAAGCTCGATGAAACCACCGAAGCTTATCGACTCGTCAACTCCGACGGTGACGGACTCAGCGGACTAACGATTGACCGGTACGGTGACACCCTCCTCTGCGAGATTTATTCGCTTGGTATCGCGCACCGCCTGCCCGCGTGGATGCCGCTACTCCACGAACTTACGGGTACAAAGTTTGCCCGCGTCCACGTAGACCACGACCTAGGCAGCCTCGAAGGCATCAAGCCGTCCACCTTTAACGAAACCAACGCAGCCGCACCCACCAAAGTGAAAATCCGTGAGCACGGCATTCGCTACGAGGTGGACTTCGCCCAAGGCCACAAGACTGGCTTCTTCTGTGATCAGCGCGATAACCGGAAAGGCATTGCCCGTTTCACGAAAGACGCCCGCGTGCTCGACCTCTGCTGCTACACCGGGGGATTTTCCCTTAACGCGGCAGTCGGTGGTGGAGCGACCGAGGTCACCAGCGTGGATCTCGACGAGGTGGCGCTCGCGCAGGCGAAGCGCAACGCCAACCTCAACCAGGCCCGCCTCAAGTTCGTTCACGCCGACGCCTTCGCCTACGCGCGTCAGATGCAGACCAACGGGGAAAAGTGGGATGTGGTCATCCTCGACCCGCCGAAGTTCATTTTTACTCGCGATGAGCACGGCAACTGGGAAGGCCGCCAAAAATACGAAGATCTCAACTTGCTATCTATTTCGCTCGTGAAGCCAGGCGGCATCTTCGTGACATGCTCCTGCTCCGGCCTGTTGTCGTTGGAGGACTTCGAGGCGCACGTCATCAAGGCGGCCCACCGCCAGAACCGCCGCCTACAGTTTTTCGACCGAACCGGCCCCGGCCCGGACCATCCGGTCTTCTCCAACTGTCTCGAAAGTCGCTACCTCAAGGTGCTCTGGGCACGGGTAGTGTGAGCGATATAAGCATCCATTCCAATTGATACACCAAACCAAGTAGCAATAAAAACTGCGACTCGTTCTCCTTGAAAATCAAATACCCAGCCGTGTGCCGCCCAATGGGAGTGCTGGTCCAAGCGCGCGGAAGGACGCCCCACACCAACCGTCACAGCCCTGCCCCACCCGACCTTCGTTTACAGTTTCGAGTGGGAGCCGTCGCAGAACGCGCCGTTGCCGGAGTGCTTGCAGGCGCACCACGCAACTTTTTTGGCTTCAGCTAGTTCGACCTTCACCGGCGTGAACGCGGTGCCTTTGTGCGACCCGTCGCAGAAGGGCTGGTTTTTAGAAAGACCGCAGGAACACCAATAATAGGTGCCGGCGGGCATTTCTTTTACGATGGGAGATTTTTGGGCGATGGTGGGTGTGGGATTCATATTTTTACGTTGGATTTTATATTGAATAGGCCGGATCTGGCTCGTCTATGATGGCATCATAGTGAGAAGTTCGCGTCCTGACAGATAAATGTCGGGTGATCGGGAATGCCAATAATCAGCCAGAGGGCGGAACCTGGAACCGTTACTTCGTTTTGTAAGTTTTCCAGACCCATTCCACGGCTTCCAGCATAGTCTGCCTTTCCACGCCACCTTCGACGTGTCCTGCCCCTTCCGACCAGAGATACTGGTAGGCGTAGCCCTTGGCCTTGAGCGCATTGGCAAAGGCGTTGTTTTGTATGCGCCAGTCGCCAAACTGGTTATTGAGGTCATCGGAGCCAACTTGTATCCAGATGCGAATGGGTTTTTTCGCAGTGTTGGGAATCAGGGATTCCTGATATTCCTGCGCGCCCTTGGGTGCGGTGGCAGATTTTTGTAATTGGGTCCAGGAGCCGGAGTAGCTGATGATGCGGTTGAACGCCGGAGTGTGGAACCATGCCATGCCGAAAGCGGCAGGGCTGCCGGAGGATTGGCCGATCGCACCGCGAGCGTCGGGATCTTGGGATAGCTTGAGACTGCCAGTTGTCTCGGCGAGAGGGAGGACTATTTTTTCGATGTAGTCGGCGTAGACACCCGAAACTGTGTCATATTCCGGGGAGCGGCTCACGGGGGCGATGAAGACGCCAGCCATCATCGGGATTTTCTTAGCAGCAATCAGAATGTCCATCGCAGCGATGAGCTGCACCTGGACAACCGCGTCGGCACGGCCGTCATGATCAACCATGAAGGGCAGCACATCGCCTTCCTTGTATCCGGCGGGAATATAGACCCAGCACGCACGGCTGCCACCACCTCTTCCGCCTCGTCCGCCCGCAACGGCGTAGCCTGGCGTTGCCACAGGTGCGGCAGCCGCCGCAAGCGTGGGCGGCGCACTAAAAGCGATGACCTTGCCACGGGGGATGCCGTCTGGCACCACAATGTCCTTAACATCCCGCCAAGTGGTCTTGGGCTTGTGCTTAAAATTGCCCTGCTCCTTGTCGAGCGGGGGTGTGAGTTCGACTTCGACGGCATCGGCGAGCGGCTCAATCCGCACCGGTGGGGCAGCGCCGCCACCGCCTTGGCCACCAGCACCGCGTCCTCCCGCCGGTGTGAATACCTGCGCGAGCAGTGGGCGCTGTACCTCAGTAAGGATGGCGTTGATTTTCGTCTGCGCATCTGCGCGGGCCTGCGTGGCGGCGGCCTGCAACGGGGCGAGGCCTTGCTGCGCCTGGTTGATGGCGTCGAGCAGCGGCGAAATCTGAGCGACCTGTATGTCGGTAAGCTTGAGAGTTGTGAGGTTTTCGATATTCAAAGGCGCGGCAGCCCCCCCGACTGAGCCTGCGCCACGGGGCGCACCACCGGCCCGAGCGGCACCAGCTCCAGGGGCGGCCGGCACGGCATCAGCGGCGTAAACAGTCGAGCCCAGCAGGGCAACAAGGCTGATACCGGTGGCAACGAGCAGGTGTTTATGCGTGAAGGTTTTCATGGGGTTGGGGCAGTTAGAGCGTTCGTCGACCGAGTGAGGACGGACACGACGGCTCTTCTCGTGAAGAACATCAGGGCCGCGCTCAAGAATTATTTGTCCCTGAAAAATACCCAAAGCATACGGACAGGTCGTCTGTTGACCAGCGTTGCATTTTCCGGGCGCAAGCAAGCCCGCGACGGATGGGTGAAACGTAAATTATAAGCCGCACAGACCCGTCGCGTGTTCACGCCAGCATCTGCCGCAATTCGGCCGGCGTAGACACGGGCGGCTGGCAGGCGAAATCCTCGCAGACGTAGGCGGTCGCGCGACCGTCGCGTGCAGACATGGCGAGGGTCCATGGCAGTGCCGAATCGGCGCGGACGAGCGCACGGCGCGGACCGGGTTTTTCACGGGAAACGGCGGCGAGGGCTTGAAAATCGGGCGCTGAGGAATCGCCGGCGAGGACGATCTGGCGCGGCGGTTCCAAGGCACGCTCGATCGCGCAGAGCATTTCGGGAAGGGCGTGCGGGGCGTGCGTCCACCGCGGGCCAAGCGCTTCGATCGTACGGCGCGCGCGCGCGGTGATCGTCATCGTGAAACATGGCGGCAAGACGGAGGAGATTGGCGGCGGCGATGGAATTGGGGGACGGTTCTGCACCGTCGTGGTCCTCCTTGAGTCGCAGGACGATGTCGGTCGCACCTACAGCAGAGTTGAAATAGCCGCCGGCGGTCTCGTCCCAGAATTCGGCATCCATCGTCTGCTGCAAACGTGCGGCCCAGTACAGCCAACGCGTGTCAAATGTCGCTTCGTAAAGGTCAAGTAGGCCGGCAATAAGAAACGCGTAGTCCTCGGCGAAGCCCTCGCCTGCACCTCGGCCGGTGCGCCAGCAGCGGAAAAGTACGCCACGCCGGGCGTCGTACAACTCACGCTCGATGAACTCAGCCGCGCGGATGGCGGCGGAGCGGCAAAGCTCGCGATGGGTGGAGAAACATTCGGCGGGCGAGGACGCGCCGCGGGCGAGAGCAGAGAGCATCAGGCCGTTCCACGCGGTGATTATCTTGTCGTCGAGGTGCGGGCGAGGGCGCAGGGCACGGAGGGAACGGAGTTTTTCCAACTGCGCGGCCAACAATTCAACCGCCGCCTCTGGGGTCAGGTCATGGGCCTTAGCGGTGAGGAGGAGCGACTGGCGTTGGTGGAGAATATTTTTACCAGTGAACTCGCCGTGCGGGTCTTGCGCGGGCGAAACGTTGCCGGCGGCGGTCACGCCAAAGTGGGAACAGAAGAAGGCGGCATCTTGGCCGAGCGCGGCCTCAATCTCCGGCCGGGTCCAAACGTAGAACGCGCCCTCGGCGTGAGCATCGCCGTTGTGCGCTAGGCGTGAGTCCGCGTCCTCAGCGGAGTAAAATCCGCCGGCGGGATGTGCAAGATCGCGCAGCACGTAGTCGAACAGGCCTCGCGCGCACCAGGCGAAGCGGTCGTCGCCGGTGGCGAGGTGCGCCTCAAGGTAGTTCACCGCGATCTGCGCCTGGTCGTAGAGCATTTTTTCGAAATGGGGTACAAACCACGCGTCGTCCACGGCGTAACGGTGGAAGCCGCCGCCCACCTGATCGTGAACGCCCCCACGCGCCATGGCGGCGAGCGTGGACGTCGCCATCTTCACTGCCTCGCGGCCGATGTCAGAGTCCACGCCTTGGAGCGCGGCGATGCGGAAGAGAAAGTTGAGGTTGGCGGGACGCGGAAATTTTGGCGCACCGGCGAAGTCGCCGCGTGCTGGGTCGAAGCTCTCGTAAAGCGATTGAAAACAGCTCTCGAACGCCGCCGAGGCCGCCTCATGCAGTCGCGCGTCGGGCATGGCGAGCGAAGCAGCTGACCTGCCCCCCGCGTTGCCCGCGTTTTTTTCCTCGGCGACTGCCGTCGCGCCCGGCCGCTCTGCGTGCTCACGCAACGTGGCGATCACGCGTTCGGCCTCGGCAATGAGCTTAGCGCGGTCGCCAGCCCAACCGGCGGCGATCGTGCGGAGGAGCGAGGCAAAGCCCGGCCGCCCATGGCGGTCCTCAGGCGGAAAATAGGTCCCACCGTGAAACGGTTTCAGTTCCGGCGTGAGCCACGCGCTGAGCGGCCAGCCGCCGTGGCCGGTGAGCGCCTGCACATAGGTCATGTAGACCCGGTCCACATCCGGCCGCTCCTCACGGTCCACTTTTATGGGTATGAAGTGCGCGTTGAGCAGCGCGGCGACCTCGGCATTCTCGAACGACTCGTGTGCCATGACATGGCACCAATGACAGGTCGAGTAGCCGATACTCAGAAAAATGGGCTTCTGCTCGGCGCGGGCGCGGGCAAAGGCGGCCTCGCCCCACGGGAGCCACGCGACAGGGTTGTCGGCATGTTGCAGCAAATAGGGAGATTTTTCGGCAGCGAGGGCGTTGGACATCAGGAAGTCGGCAAGATAAAGTAAATTAAAGGACAGATGCAAAGCCCTCCTTAGGGCCGGGAAGGAAAAGCCGGTAGTTTTCCCACGTATCGGCGTAACTCAAATGTAACGTTTCACGCCGCCGAGAACCTTGCTGTGTTTCTGGCAAGACGCATGCGTAAATAACCACGCATTTGAGCGACGCATCTAAATCCAAAGTCCAAGCCGCCACCCAACCGTTGGCGCCGAATTTCCTTGCCGGAGCGATCTGCGCGCTCATGACCCTCGCCTATGCGAGCGGCTTCGCGACGCTGATTTTCGGCGGCACGCTCGCGCCGCACTCGGGACAGGCGGTGCTGGCAGCCATCGTGGGCAGTTGCGTGACCATTTTGGTTTTGTCGTGGCGGAGCTCGTTTGTCTTCGCGATGGGTGGGCCTGACTCAAACCCGTCGGCCATCCTGGCTGTCACGGTCGCGGCGATTGCGGCGGAGATTGGACGGGGCGCGGGCGGCCCGGAATCGGCGGACTTGTTGCCGACGGTGCTACTGTTTCTGTTCATCGCCGCCTCGGGTTGCGGGCTTATCCTGTATTTTTTGGGCCAATGGCATTGGGGGCGGTATGTGCGTTATATCCCGTATCCGGTGGTGGGCGGTTTTCTGGTCGGCACGGGGTTTCTGCTCGTGTCCGGTGGCTGGAAAATGCTGGTGGGCGCGTCACCCACGCATACGACCTGGCCGCTCGTCGCGGCCGTGCCGCCGCTGGCGTGGGCGTCGGCCGCCGTCGTGGCGGCGACGCTACTGGTGTTGATGCGCGTGTCGAAACATTTCATGGTGATTCCGGCGGTGATTTTCGGCGCGGTTTTGCTGTTTCACGCGGCACTGGCACTGGGTGGAACCAACCTCGCAGCCGCGCAGGCGTCGGGCCTACTGCTTCGCCCGCTGTCAGTCGGCACATGGAGCCAGCCATTCAACTTAGCGTGGGACCATGTGCGCTGGGACCTGATTGTAGCGCACGCTAACGATTTCGCGGCGATGACGATGGTTGTGGTCGTCACGATTTTACTCAACGCCACGAGTCTTGACCACGCGACCGGGCAGGATGCGGACTTCGATCGCGAGCTTAAGGCGCTCGGGCTGGCTAATTTTCTGAGCGGTCTCTCAGGCGGACTCGTGGCGGTCAATTCGTTCAACCGCAGCCTGCTCAATCTCCGCGCCGGGGCCAACTCGCCTTGGGCCGGCCGAGTGTGTGTGGCGCTGGTGCTGCTGCTTACATTGCTCGCTCCCGGCGCGGTTGCGCTACTGCCCAAACCCGTGCTCACAGGACTGATCCTTTATCTCGGTGTGTCCTTACTGGTGCAATGGCTGTGGGACAGCCGGCGCGAGATGCCGCGTGGAGATTATCTAACGATGGTGGCTATTCTCGCGATAGTAGCGGGTTTCGGCATCGTGCCCGGCGTACTGCTGGGCGTGGTATTCTCCATGGTCAGTTTCGTGGTGACGTTCAGCCGCACCTCGGTCGTGAAACACCGCTTCAATGGCGCCGCACGCCGCTCGAACGTCGAGCGTCCACCGCAGGAAATGGATTGGCTGCGCGGCCATGGCGAGCATCTCCAAGGCGCGGTGTTCCAAGGCTACCTGTTCTTCGGCACCGCCACCGCCGTGCTCGACCAACTGCGCGACGTCCCCGGTAAGGCGCGAGTGCTGCTGTTGGATTTTTGGCATGTACGTGGGATTGACGCCTCATCCGTCATGGTCATGCGTAAGCTCCTCAAGCTTTGCGCCGATGCGAAAACTCAAGTGGTGTTCACCGGCGTGTCGCTCGCGTTGCGGGATAAAATGCTAGCTAGCGGACTCGACATCGCACGCAGCCCTGCGCGTCATTTTCCCGACCTCGACCGCGGCCTCGAATGGGCTGAGCAAACCGTCCTCAGCGAAGCCATTGCGCAAATCACCCTCGACCAGATGCTCGGCGGCCTCACGCCAGCCGAAACCGCGACGGTTGCCCGCCACTTTGTGGCCCAGACCACCGCCGAGGGCGAGACCTTCATCCGCAAAGGGGATGCCGGCGACGCGCTCTTTATCGTACTCAAGGGTCGGGTGAGTATCCAACTCGTACTCACTGGCTCCGATTTCCGCAAGCGACTCCGCACCTACGGCCCAGGCACCATCATTGGTGAAATGGGATTCTACAGCGGCGCGCCGCGCAGCGCAGACATCTGCGCGGATACCACGACCGAACTGCTGCGCATCACACGAGACAGTTTCGCTCAGCTGGAGTCAGAGGATCCTGTGCTCGCCGGAAAGTTGCACCGCCTCGTGATCAACGCCCTCTCGTCCCGCCTCCGCACCGCCAACGAGGCGCTAAGCGATTTATTATAGTCAGATACAGTATATGGCGGAGCTACGCGTTACCAGCACACCGCCGTCTTTCCGCTCGACAGGCGGCCGGCCAGCGTGGATTTTCCTACCCCCATGCTGCGGGCATAGCACAATGGATAGTGTAGTGGCCTCCGAAGCCATTGATCTGGGTTCGACTCCCGGTGCCCGCACCAAACCTTTCTCGTCGTGACGGCGCCGCGCCACACGCAGGCACAATTTGTCATCTCCGCGTATAGCCGAAGAACGCCGCCAGTTTGACCAGTAGCTCGCCACCGCCGTAGTGTCGCCCGCCAACGCGGCTTCCCCACTCTCCACTCCCACCGCTCCCGTGTCCACCTTCACATGCGCCGATGGCGCCAACTACGCGCCGCAGGGCAAGCCCAACCCAGTGGTCAAAGCCGGCGAGTTCGCCATCGCCGCCGCCTTTCTCGACCACGGCCACATCAACGGCCAGTGCAACGGTCTCACCGAGGCTGGCGCAGATCTTAAATGGGTCTTCGACCCCGACGCGAAAAAAGTCGCCGACTTTCTTGCGATGTTTCAGCCGAAATTTCCCGCGCTGAAGGCTGCGCGCTCATACGATGAGATACTCAACGATCCGACGGTGAAACTTGTGGCCAGTGCGGCTGTGCCGTCCGAGCGCGGTCCGACCGGCCTGCGCGCGATGGCGGCCGGCAAAGACTACTTCGCCGACAAACCGCCTTTTACGACCCTCGCTCAGCTCGATGACGCGCGCCACGCTGTGGCCACTACCGGCCGTAAATACATGGTCTATTACAGCGAACGCTTGCACAATGAGTCCGCCATGCACGCGACCGACCTCGTACGGCAAGGCGCCATCGGCCGCGTGCTTCAGGTGCTCGGCCTTGGGCCCCACCGCGAGAGCCCCGGTACGCGTCCGGCATGGTTTTACGATCCGGTCCGCTATGGCGGTATCCTCTGCGATATCGGCAGCCACCAGTTCGAGCAATTTCTGACCTACGCAGGCGCGACCGACGCAACCATCATGCACGCGGCCGTAGCCAATCACGCCCACCCTACTACGCCCGCCTTCGAAGATTTTGGCGAGGCCTCGCTCCTCGGCAACAACGGCGCGACCAACTACATCCGCGTGGACTGGTTCACCCCGCCCGGCCTGAGCATCTGGGGCGACGGTCGAACGTTCATCCTCGGCGAAAAAGGCTACATCGAGCTGCGCAAATATGTGGATATCGGCCGCGACCAGACAGGCAACCACGTCTATCTTGTAGACAACAAGGGCGAGCAGCACATCGAGACCAACGGCAAAGTCGGCTTCCGTTTTTTCGGCGAGCTCATCCTCGACTGCCTGAACCGTACCGAGAAGGCGATGACCCAAGCCCACGCGTTTAAAGCCGCCGAACTCTGCCTCAAGGCCCAAGCCACCGCGTGGCGACTACCGGCGTGAGCAGCTCGAGCCGGACGAAAACATGGCTTAATGTCCTTACATGTCGCACTCCAAATTTCCACCCGGAGATCCCCAGTTACCCGTCCTCGAAGACTTCCAGGTCGCCCCAACCGAACCATCCCCGCCCGAGCCTTGGTGGACACGTTATTTTTCCTACATCTTCTTTTGCTGCGCCGCGACCGCGATTGCCTCGGGGGTGGCTTTTTTTGAGCTCTCTGGAGCCGGGTCTAGAGGCACCCGTTCCCTCGCTAAAACCTATTATTTGCGCGACGCGGCCGCTTATAATCGCATAGTCATCCGTGGCACGGTCATCGTCGGCTCCGCCGCCTTGCTGGCCTCGCTCGCCCTCTGCGGGTGGGAAGAAGCCAAATTTAATAAAAGGCGTGTCACCGTTGCACCGTCTCGGTGAAAAATCAGTATGCCAGCGCGCCATTGACACCCGCTCCGCCCGCCCTACCTTCGCCCGTTTCCCATGATTTCTTGGATCCAAAAATACTTCCAGAAGCACTTCCGCACCGTCTTCGCGATCATGCTCGCGCTGATGATCATTTCGCTCATCGGCTTCTATAACGCCTCTGGCGGACTCGGCCGCGGCGGCACTGGGCGGGAGCGCGGGAGCGCACCGTTTCTCGGCCTAGACCTCGCCAACCAAGAAGATGTCCGGCGGCTGTTGGATGACACCGGCCTAAGCATGACGCTGCGCAATGGTTTTTCAGTCCCTACCGACAGCCGCCTCCAACTTGAAGCCTACGGCCGACACGCCGCGCTCTGGCTGGCCGACCAAATGCATCTCCCCGAGGCCAACAAGGCCGCCGTGGACAGCTACCTGAAAAACTTGCCTCTCTTTTTCGATCCCACGACCAGCCGGTTTGACGCCGCCCGGTTCAATCAAGTGCTTGACCGCCTTGAGACCGACCCGGCCGCCAAGGCCCAGTTCGCGCGCGTGCTCGCCGACGACGTCCGTGTAAGCGAAGTGCAACAACTCCTCCTCGGCCCTGGCTTTTTGCTGCCGGCCGAGGGACGCGCTGTCCTCGAACAGGAGGAGGCCATCCGCTCGATCGCTGTCGCGACCGTGGACTACGCGAGTTTCGCCCCGCCGATCACCGTCCCAGCCGACGCCGAGTTGGAGAAATATTTCAACAACAACGCTCCCCGATTTACCATCCCGGCTCAAGTACGTGTAGACGCCATCGATTTTTCGGCCGAATCGTTTCTCAGCAAAGTTACCGTGACTGACAAAGAACTGCGCGAATTTTACGACCTGAACAAGGATCGCTACACCAAGCCCGAGCCGAAACCCGACGCCGCTGTCCCCACCCTGCTCGCCAAACCGGCCGACAAGCCCGAGGACGCGAAGATTAAGGCCGACGCCGATTTCGCGGCCGCCAAATCAAAGGTCGAGGAAGATATGAAGCTAGACCGCGCCCGCCGCCTCGCCGCTCGCGCCGCCGCTGATTTTTCCGTCGAGCTTGACCAGAAAAAAATCCGGCCTGATACCCTTACCGCATTTCTCGCGGCCCGCTCGCTCACCGCGCGACCCGTCGCACCCTTTGCAAACCGCCCGGTCGCACCGTACACCGACCTCTCGATTCCAACCGACCTTGGTGCCGAGCTGGGCAATGTTGCCGCGGCATTCCGGCTGACCGCCGCCCAACCGTTCTCCGACGCTATCGTCACGGCCAAGGGCGCAGCCATCCTCGTCTTACGGGACACCATCGCCGCCAAAAAGCCGATATTTACCGAGGTCCGCGCCCGCGTCGTATCCGAGTGGCAGGCCGACGAAAAGCGCCGCCTCTTCGCAGAACTCGGCCGCACCTTGCACACCAAGCTCGCCGCTGCGCTCCAGGCTGGCACGAAATTTGAGGAAGCTGTCACGGCCGCCGCAGCGTCCGCTAGCTCCGCCAAGCTCGAGGCCAAAACTTACGGCGATTTCACCCTCACGCAAAAGCGCGAGGCCGGCAGCTTCGACGCCGTTTCCCCAGCACTCTCTCAGTTGGAAACCTTGCCTAAAGGCCAACTCGGTGAAATGATCACCGTACCCGCTGCTGACGGCCTGACCCCCGAGAAAGGCCTGTTCGTACAGGCCCTCGAAATTAAGCTGCCCGACCTCACAGCCGAAAAGGCCAAGGGCCAGCTCGCCATGATGGGCCTTTCAGCCGCACGGTATTCGGTCGGCACGGCGCTGAATGAAATTTTGCAACGCGAGCTGCCCAAGGCCGTCATCGGCGAGCAGCCCTAAGTGGGCCCCACGCGCGGCCTCGGCCAAACATCGTCCGAACGCCGCGGGTGTAACGCCCGCCGCCATCTCCGCGGTGACTCACGCCGGCGCGGGAGTAAATTTCCTGAAAAACTTTTCTCGCCAGCCGCCGCCGCGTCCGCCATCCTGCCCGCCTTATGGGACGCCAATGGCTTCACGCGAAACGCGCCATCGTTAACAACAAGAAAGGCCAGCTGGTCGGCAAGCTGGTCAAAGAAATCACCGTCGCCGCCAAGCTGGGAGGCGGTGACCTCGCGGCCAACGCCCGTCTTTTTGCCGTCGTCGAGAAGGCGAAAAAATCGAGCGTCACACGCGACGTGATCGAGCGCGCCATCCACAAAGGCGCCGGCACAGGCGGCGAAAGCAGCTCGATGGAACACGTCGTCTTCGAGGGCTACGCGCCGCACAAAGTGCCACTCATCGTCGAGGTCTACACCGACAACACCCAACGCACCGCGCCCGAAATCCGCGTGCTCTTCAAGAAAGGCGTGCTCGGCACCGCTGGCAGCAACAAGTTTCTCTTCGACCACGTCGGCATCGTCGAGGCGCACCACGCTAACACCGGGACCGACCTCGAGGCCGCCGCCATCGAGGCCGGCGCCAATGACTTCGAGCCCCTGACCCACGGGCAGAATGACGACATCCCGGCCGACCATGCTGGCGCGCGATTCCACTGCGACCGCACCGCCGTCCATGCCGTCTCGACTTGGCTGAAACAAAACGGCTGGAGCGTCATCACTAGCGAGATCGGTTACGTCGCGAAAAATTTCCCTGAGTTGGACGACACCGCGCGCGCCGAGGTCGGCGAGTTCTTGCAGGCGCTGGAAGACCACGATGACGTGCAACGCGTCTGGGCAGCGGTGAAGTGAATCGTTTCGCCGATTTTTTAAGCCAACGGGACAATTATCAATCCTCGCCCAAACGAGGCTTTAACGCCAGGGCGACAGCATTGCGGCGCTGCCGGGTGTTCGAAAGGTCTGGATGTGAGGCTAGGGTTGCCGCTGTATCACCTATAGTTAAAATGCTAACTTAAGGAACACCCTCAGCCTTCCACGTTAAGAGAATACTCCCCCAACCGTCTTGTCCGCCGAGCCACCGACCATCGCTTACCTCTTCACGACGTTTCCTAAAGCCACGGAAACGTTTCTCCAGCGCGAGGTCGCTGGCCTGCAGGCGCTCGGGGTAAAGCCGCGCCTCTACTCTATGTGGGGCGGGAGCGCTGATTTCAATGGTCTGCCGGTCGTACTTTTTCCGAAAGTGAAACTCATCTCACTCGCCTGGATGATTCCATTGACCGCCGGTCGCCATCCGCAGCTGTTCAGTGAGCTGCTACGCGGCCTACTTACTCGGCGTGCACCATCGTGGCTAAATTTTTGGGAGAATATGCTCGGCGCGGCCTTCGCCTGTCTGCACGCGGGCGAGTTTAGGAAAAACCCACCCGCGCACACCCACGCGGTCTGGGGCGGCGCGCCCGCGACGGCGGCGTGGCTACTTTGGCGACTCAACGGCCAGTCGTTCAGCGCTGCGGCACACGCCTACGACCTCTACGACCAGGGCGGCGACTGGTGGCTGCGGGAAAAACTCGCACCCGCGCGCTTCGTCCGCACTTCGACTGAGATGGGCCGACGCTCACTACTGGAACGCGGCGTGCCGGCGGAAAAAATTTATGTCATCCGCCGCGGCCTTTTGTCGCTGCCAGCGCTAAAACCGCTGCGGGCGTCACGCGTGCCGTTGCGCCTGCTCTGCGTCGCACGTCTGGTGCCGAAGAAGGGACTGGACCTGCAATTGAATATCTATGCCGCGCTAAAGGCAGCCGGTGTGTCGTTTGAGGCGCGCATTGCGGGCGCCGGACCGCTGCATGCGAACTTGAACCAGCAAATCGTCGCGCTCGGCCTCACCGCCAACGTGCGCCTGCTCGGTCACCGCCCACAAACGGAAATTGCCGAGCTGCTCACATGGGCCGACATACTGCTGCACACGGGCGTCGTCGCGCCTGGCGGCGATCGCGACGGCCTGCCCAATGTTATCCCCGAAGCGATGGCCGCCGGAGTTATGGTTGTCACCTCACCCGCTGCCGCCACAACCGAAGCCGTGACGGACCATGTCACCGGCCTGGTCGCTCCGCCCGACGTGCCATCAGCCTGGGTCGCCTCGTTGCAAAGGCTCGCCGGCGAAGATGCATTGGCTGATCGCCTCCGCGCCAATGCCCGCCGTTGGGTGATGGAAAATTTTGACGCGAGGCAAAATGCGGCGCGTCTACTCGTGCTTTTCCGAGCGGCCATGCCATCCTAAGGGTCAGAATACGGAGGCCGGGCACATTGAAGCTGACCGATTGGCGGGATACCTCTATGCGGCTGGGGATTACAGGCGTCCCGCCAGCGGCGAACGGAGTTTCGCCGCCCGCTTGTAGGGCTGACATTCGCGTGCGAACATGCTCACGTCTGCGCAAGAGACGAGAGATACCTTGTGCGGGTCAGGCTCCGCACTCTCGTTTATTTTTTTGGCTCGGCCGCCGGTTCAGTCAGCACGCGCAGCTCGGCCTCCCACGCGGTCGCCTGCGGGTCGTCGCTGGCGGCGCGCGCGGCGGGCACGGCGGCAGTCAGCCAACCGGTGCGCCATTCGGCCGGAGGGCCGGCAACGGCGAGCAGTCGTTGCCACGCGACCAGCGCCGATTTGCTGTCGCCCAGCGCAGCAAATTGTGCGGCAACGGCGGCTAGCAAAGGCGCGTCGGCTGCCGCGAGCGTAGTGGTGGGCGCAACGGCTGGCGCGAGGGAGCTCCGTGCCCCAGCCTGATCGCCAGCGGCACGCTGCACGTCTGCCAGTGTGAGCGCGACGGCAAGGTTGACGCCCGCGCGCTGCGTTTCCTGCCCGAGGGCGATGGCGTCAGCGGTTTTCCCGGCGTCCGCGAGCAGTCGCATCCGGCGCAGGACAACGTAGGGCCGTAGCTCGGCGGGCAACTTCGCACGGTCGCGCCATTGCTCGTTTAAGCCCACCTTAAACGGCCGATAAAGCGGGTCACCAATGAGCACGCCCATCCAGCTGAAATACGGGATCGCGTACGCCGCCGCGTCACCGAGCGTGTCGCCCCGCGCGAGCGCGCGTAGCACCAACTGTGGCTCGTGGGTGAACTGAAGGAATGGCTCGGTGACGTTGCCAAACGTGCCGGTTACACCACGTGCGACCAGTGCCGGAAGCCACGCTCGTTTCGGATCGCGCAGGGTCGAAGCGGAATAACTGTAGATGTGCAGTGCGATAGCGCCGGGCGGAAAACGGAAATCATCGCGCGCTATCGGACCGTTAACCGTCTGTGAATACCAGCCGAAGTAGAGCGCGGGCGCGTCGAAGCGTGCCTCTGGCGCAAACGTCTCTTTCGCGTGGTCTATGTCGGTGTCGAAGCCGAGCACGGTGAGTTGTTTGGCCACGTCCTCCAGCCATTCGTCGCCCAGCGTATGCGGGCCACCGAGGTCAACGTAGCCGCGACCGACGAGGCCGGTCGCCTCGGCCGCGAGCGCGCTGTCCACCAGATGCCGGGCGTCGTCCAGCGTCGGGCCGTCGAGCCGGGCGACTTTGACAATCTGGTGTGCGATGAGCGGGACGGGATGCTCACGATTGAAAACGGGATTCGGCACAAAGGCCGTGATTGGCCAGCCGGATCGGGGTAGCAGCGCCAGTTCCGAGTCTACGGCGGCGGCGGTGACGCGGAGCCGCGCGTTACGGGAAGTGAACTGCGGATTGTCGTCCGGCGAATCGTCGTTCGCGACAAAGAGTGGCACGCCGCGGCACACAACAAGGTAGCTGAGCCGGTTGCCGCTGATGGAATATTTGGCCCGCACGCGCGGCGTCGCGCCAGGCCGAGGTGGCGTAGCTAAGCCGTCAAGCCAGTTGAGCCGCACCAGCTCGTCCTGCAAAGGCCCATATAGTTGCGTGTCAAACTCCTCCCGGGTAATCATCTCGGTCGCCGGCAGCTTGAGCGTAATGATGTTAGCCGACGGCACGCCGCGTTTGACCGCGTAGTATTGGGCTAGAGCGACCGACTCGGCGTCCGCGCTGTTGGCGAGTATGACTACACGGGGCGCAAGGCTGTCGGCCGCCGCTTCCGCGCCACGCACCCCTGTGCCCGTCGTGAAGACCAGGCTGAGAGCGGCGAAAAACACGGCGCGAAAGGTCATAGGAGCTGTTAAATGTGCCTGCTTCTGACAGGAATGGCGAGAGGAGTTCCGATTTTTTGGTCTTTCTCCACCCTGTTGGCCCCTCCCGGTCTAAGACAACCTACTGCACACGATACATGAAGTGTCTACGAACTGATACCCCTCGCCGCGGCACGCGGCCACTTCGCCCAACGGAACGCGAGCGTGGGGAGGACGAGCAGGTTGAGCGCTGTTGAAGTGATGAGGCCGCCAAGGATAACCTGTGCCATCGGGCCTTCGATCTCGCGACCAGCCTCGCCGCTGCCAAGCGCGAGTGGCAGCAGGCCTAGCGCGGTCACGAGCGCCGTCATCATGATCGGAATGAGCCGCTCAGATGCACCGTGGATCACAGTCTCTAAATTCCATGCGCGGCCCTCCTCGGTCACAAGGTGTTCATAGTGCGAGAGCATCATAATGGCGTTGCGCGTGGTGATGCCAAAGAGCGTAACGAAGCCCACGCGCACGCCCATCGAGAGTGCGCCCCCGCCAAACTTGCTCGCCAGCCAAACGGCGAGTACGCCGCCCGCGAGCGCAAGTGGGAGGTTGACGACTACGAGGAGGAGGTTGCGCCAGTGGCCAAGCACAACCGAGAGCAACATCAGGATACCCACCGCTGCGATGCCACTGTGTAGCCACAGCTCATGCGAGGCCGCCTCGTCTGCCTGCGCGGTACCCGCGAACTCAAAATACATCCCCACTGGAAGCTTAATTTTTTTGTCTAGTGCCTCGCGCATTGCGGTCACAAAAGTTTTCACATCCTGTCCAGCCGGCGGGCTGCACGAAACGGTCTGCCGCCGCCGCGCGCCCTCGTGCGAGATGGAGGAGCGGCCGCTAGTAAGATAAACATCGGCCACCTCGCGCAATGGCACACGTATGCCGGTCATGCTCGTGAGCAGGAGTGCCCCGACGTTTTCCGGGTCGCGACGGCTGGCCCCGTCGAGCGTCACGGCCACGTCGGTCGTCTGGTTGTCATGGAAAATCTGCGCGACCGTCTCGCCTTCGTAGGCGGCCTGCACGGCCTCCATCACCTCGACGGGGCGGAAACCCAGCTCCGTGAGTCGGTCGGGCCGCAGGCGCACAGCGATGCGTGGCGTGCCGGCAGTGGGGTTGGCGTTCACATCCTCGGCTTTGAGGTCGGTGAGCACCGTTTTCACCTCATCGGCCTTGGCGTCGAGCGCGTCGAGGTCGTCGCCGAAAATGTTCACGACGACGGGTAATCGGTCGCCGCCTGAAATCGTCTCGTGGATGCGATCGCCGAGAAATGTCAGCACCTCGGTCTGGAGGCCGGGGATGTTATCGAGTAAACTGTGAATCTTTTCCTCAATGTCAGCCTGCTCCTCACCGGAAAGATTCGGCTCCAGCTCGACGTGAAACTCGCTCTTTTCCGGGCCCCAAGGGTCCTCGCCGCGCTCGGCGCGGCCGACTTGCTGCTCGTAAGTAGCGACTCCCTTGATTTTCGCCAGTCCGTCGGAAACCTGTTTTCCAATCCGCAACGTTTCCTGCAGCGAGGCGCCGGGCGCCGTGTTGACGCTCAGCACGAAATGCCCCTCGCGGAACTCCGGCAGCAGGTCGCCGCCGAGGAAAAAATACCGCGAGAGTGCAAGTGCGCATAACGCGAACACCGTGCCGACTGTCAACCACGGCGCGGCGTTAACCTTGCGCAAAATATTTTCGTAGCCGCCGCGCAGTGTGCGCTGCAGCCACGGCGTCGCGGCATCGCGCGCGCCCTGGGAGAAAAAAATCAGTGTTAGCGCGGGCGTCACCGTGAGCGCGACGAGCAGCGAGGTCATGATCGCGAGGATGTAGCAGGCCGCGAGCGGCGCGAAAAAGCTACCCTGTAGGCCCGTCAGCGTGAGCACAGGGAGAAATACCAGCGCGACGATAAACGTCGCATAGACGACGGCCTTTCGCACTTCGATGGACGCGCCAAGGATGACGGCCATCGCCGATTTCGGCTGCGCACTGGCACGGTTCTCGCGCAGGCGGCGGAGGATGTTCTCCACGTCAATGATCGAATCGTCCACCACCTCGCCGAGCGCAATGGCGAGACCGCCAAGCGTGATCGTGTTCAGCGTCACTCCGAGTCGGTCGAGCACACTGATGGCCGCGAACAGCGAAAGTGGAATGGCCGTAAGTGAGATAAGGGCAGTACGGACGTTACCGAGAAACAGAAAAAGCACGAACGCCACCAACCCCGCGCCGAGCAGTAGCGAGTGACTGATGTTTTTGAGCGACGCTTCGATGAACGTCGCCGGCCGGTGCAGCGCGCCATAGAGTGTGATGCCCTCGCGCGCGAAGACCGGCTTCAGATCGTCGAGCGCGGCCTCCAGCTCGCGGGTCACATCCATCGTGTTCGAGCCGTATTGGCTGAGCATGGTCATCAGCACACCCGCGCGACCCATGATGAGCGTGTCGCCAAACTTCGGCTCCGCGCCCTCCGCGACCGTCGCCACGTCGCGCAGCCGCACCGGCACTCCGCCCGCGCTCGTCGTCACCACGATGTTACCCAGCGCCGCGAGCGTGAGCGTCTGCCCCTCGGACTGAATGCCGATGCGCTGGTTGGGCGTGTCAATGAAGCCCGCGCCGCGCACCCCACTGGCGAGGCGCGCGGCCGTCAGCACGTCGGTGAGCGTGACGTTGTGCGCCACGAGCAGGTCGGGGTGAACCTGCATCTGCCACTGGCGAATTTCGCCGCCGAAGATGTTGCACTGCGCCACGCCGGATACGGCAAGCAGGCGTGGCTTGAGCGTCCAGTCGGCAAACGTCCGCAACTCCATCGGCGTGAGTTTGTCGCTCACGAGGCCGATCTTGAGCAGGTCCATCGTCGCCGAGGTGAGCGACGACATCTTCGGCGCATGGACGCCCGCCGGCAAGTTGCCCGACGACTCGCCCAGTTTCTCTGCGAGCATTTGGCGGGCTTGGAGCACATTCGTCCCCTCCTTGAACACGATGGTGATAACCGACAGTCCTTGGATGGATTCAGAGCGCAGTGACTCCTGACTGCCGAGGCCATTGACCGCACTCTCGATGGGCCGGGTGACGAGCGTTTCAACCTGCTCAGCCGAAAGGCCAGGCGCCTCGGTCTGCACCGTGACCTCGGGCGGCACGAAGTTGGGAAATACATCGAGTTTCGCGCGCGACGCCACATAGACGCCGTAACCGAGCAGCAGCGCCGCGAGCGCCACGACGATGCCGCGAAACCGCAGCGAGAACTGGACGACGGCCGTGAGCATGGGAGCTTATTCCTCCGGCGGGGCCAGCGACTTGAGAATCTGGTCGGCGAGCAACTGCTGCGCGCCGGTCACGATGATCTTGTCGCCCTCGGCCACATCGCCGGTGATGGCCACGCCGTCGGGCAGGTTACGTGCGACTTCGACCGCGCGGTATTGGAAACCGCCGTCGGTCGTCTGAACAAACACCAGTGTTTTGCCCTCGTGCCGTACGATCGCGCTGCGCGGGACGACCAGAACTTTCTGCGGCTCGCCAGCCACCGCGAGCGTCACGCGCAGCGCCGTGCCCGGCGCGGGTGGTGTGTCGCGCAGTAGCGCGAGAAAGCTCACGCCTTGGGTCTGAGTGTCGGCCACTGGAGCAGGCCCGAGCACTTCGGCCTCGTGCCACGCGCTCTCACCCGTGAGCAGGCCGATTCGTGCGGTCGCGGGAGTTTTTTCCGGTGCGTCGCCGGGCAGCAGGTCGATCCGCGCCAGCGCAGCCTCGCCAATGGCGAGCGAATGCACGAGCGCGGACAAGTCGGATTTCTCCGCCAGCACGCGGCCCCACGCCATAACGAGCTTCGCACGCGCGGCGCTGAGCACAGCGGCGTCGCGCACTGACGCGGCCTCGGCGGCGTCCACCGCCGCCTGCGAGGCGTTCCCACCGTTGTCGTGCAGCGACTTGGTGCGCGCGAACTCCTTGGCCGAGCCATCGGCCACCGCACGCGCCGCCTTGATCTCCTCCACCGACGCGACGAGCGGCGCGGCGTCGAGCACGCGCCCGAACCCCTTCGCCTCAAGCGCGAGAGTGGCGGCAACCGGAGAGCCGAGCGTACGCTGGTTTGCGCCCGCTACGTCACCGGCAGTGACCGCCGGGCCGGCAGGCTTGGTCTCCGACTTGGGCTCGGCCTCGGGCTGGTGCAACGTGACCCACGCCGTGCCGCCGCCGAGGACTGCGCCGACCAGCAGGCTGGGAATAATTTTTTTCATGGGGATTTTTTAAATACGGTGACGGTCGGCGAACGCGCTGCCGGGGC